>NZ_VSJH01000026.1:0-106219 GCF_008124495.1 Pseudomonas sp. CK-NBRI-02
CCACCCTCGGCGACGCGGTTGTTACGCTCGATCAGGCGATCGGAACCACCCTCGGCGACGCGGTTGTTACGCTCGATCAGGCGATCGGAGCCGCCTTCGGCGACGCGGTTGTTGCGTTCGATCAGGCGATCGGAGCCGCCTTCGGCGACGCGGTTGTTACGCTCGATCAGGCGATCGGAGCCACCCTCGGCGACGCGGTTGTTGCGCTCGATCAGGCGATCGGAGCCGCCTTCTGCCAGGGTATTGAGTGGCTGGCTGACGGTGGCAGCGCTGGACCGGGATTCAGCCGTAAGATGTTGTTCGGCAGCCGGCAAGGCGAAGGCGTTGGCGGCAAGGGCTGTCAGGGTCAGGCTCAGCAGCAGATGGCGTTTCATGATCTCGGTGCTCCTCTAGGGGGCTGGGAAAAGTGGGTACGAGGCCAATGCTACGCTCGGTAACGCCAGAGAAAAGTTCATCCGGGTAATGGTAACAATCGATGCCATTGATACACCGCTTGAGCGGCTCTGGCTCAGTGCTTTCAGAGAAGTTCGACTGGAGTGTCACCGGTGGTTGAGGCCCGCGCACCGACCGCTCGGGCCGGTTTATGATCGCCATCGATTAAACCCGGCGCGCTTTCGTCAGTCCGACATAATGAGTGCCATCGCGGTGCCCGTTTTGTGCCATGCAGTCAGGAGAATTACGCAATGACGCGTCCCTTGCGCATCCTTACCTGGATCCTCACCAGCCTGTTGACCCTGCTGGCGATACTGGTGGTGGTAATCGCCACGTTCGACTGGAACCGCGTGAAGCCGCTGCTCAACGAGAAGGTCTCCGAAGCCCTGCACCGCCCTTTTGCGATCAACGGCAATCTGGCCGTGCAATGGCACCGTGAACCTTCAGAGGGCGGTTGGCGCGCCTGGATCCCCTGGCCGCACTTCGTGGCCGAGGACTTGACCCTCGGCAACCCCGACTGGCTCGAAGCGCCGCGCATGGTCGGCCTTGAGCGTGTAACGTTTCGTCTGTCGCCGGTGCCGCTGGTATTCCAGCAGATCGTCATTCCACGCATCGACCTCACCAAGCCTACCGCCAGCCTGACGCGCTTGGCCGATGGCCGGGCCAACTGGACTTTCGACCTCGGCCCCAAGGATGAGAACGCCCAACCCTCTCCCTGGGTGCTGGACATCGGCGCCATCGGCTTCGATCAAGGCAACGTCAGTTTCGATGACCAGACGCTGAAAACCCGCATGAAGGTCCAGATCGATCCGCTGGGCAAGCCGATCCCCTTCAGCGAGATCGTCGGCAAGGCCCGTGCCGAGAAGACCGGCGTTGCCCAGGATTACGCCTTTGGCCTCAAGGCCCAAGGCACCTACAAAGGCCAGCCGGTCTCCGGCACGGGCAAGATCGGCGGTCTGCTGGCCTTGCAGGACGCCAGCCAGCCCTTTCCGCTGCAGGCCGACGCGCGGATCGGCGATACCCGGGTGGCGCTCGCCGGCACCCTGACCGACCCGCGCAACCTGGGGGCGCTCGATCTGCGCCTGCGCTTGTCCGGCAGCAGCCTGGGCAATCTGTACCCCCTCACGGGTGTGACCCTGCCAGACACCCCGGCCTACGCAACCGACGGTCACCTCACCGCCAACCTGCACGATGCCCAGGGGGCGCGGTTTCGCTATGAAGGCTTCAACGGCAAGATCGGCGACAGCGATATCCACGGCGACCTGACGTTCGTCGCCAGCCAGCCACGACCGAAGCTCTCTGGCAACCTGGTGTCCGAGCAGTTGCTGTTCAAGGACCTGGCGCCGCTGATCGGCGCCGACTCCAACGCCGAGCAGAAGGCCCGGGGCGGCGCCAGCAAGCAGCCGACCGGAAAGGTACTGCCGGTAGAGGAGTTCCGGACCGAGCGCTGGCGCGCGATGGATGCGGACGTCACCTTCAGCGGCAAACGCATCGTGCACAGCGAGCAATTGCCGTTCAAGGACCTCTCCGCCCACGTATTGCTGGAGGACGGCCTGTTGCGTCTGGAGCCTCTGCGTTTTGGCGTGGCGGGCGGCAACTTGAACGCGAACATACGCCTGGACGGGCGCAGCGTGCCGATGCAGGGGCGGGCGCGCCTGAGCGCCCGGGGCTTCAAACTCAAGCAGTTGTTCCCAAGCTTTGCGCCCATGCAGACCAGTTTCGGCGAACTCAATGGCGATGCCGACCTCAGCGGACGTGGCAATTCGGTGGCGGCCTTGCTGGGCACTTCCAATGGTGATCTGAGCCTGTTGATCAACGACGGCGCCATCAGCCGCAGCCTGATGGAAATCGCCGGGCTCAACGTGGGCAACTATGTGATTGGCAAGCTGTTCGGCGACGAGGAGGTGAAGATCAACTGTGCGGCGGCCAACGTGGGTATCAAGGACGGGTTGGCGACCACGCGCCTGTTCGTCTTCGACACCGAAAACGCGATCATCTACATCAATGGCACGGCGAATTTTGCCACCGAGCAACTGGACCTGAAGATCACGCCTGAATCCAAAGGGCTGCGCCTGTTCTCCCTGCGATCCCCGCTCTACGTGCGGGGGCCGTTCGCCAAGCCCAGCGCTGGGGTGCAGGCGGTTCCGCTGGCGCTTCGCGGGGCAGGGATGGTCGCCCTGGGCGTGGCCATGGGACCTGCGGCCGGGCTGCTGGCGCTGATCGCACCGGGAGATGATGTGCCCAACCAGTGCACACCGCTGCTGGAGCAAATGAAGGCAGGCAAGGCGCCGAGTGCGGTGAAGGGCAAGAAAAAGTGATCGGTGACGAGTGCGGGCGCCGAGACAGGCTTCACGGGTAAGCCCGCTCCACAGATAGCGGTGTGACTGACGGCACTGCAGGGCTTGCGGGAGCGGGTTTCTTCGCGAGGGCTGCAGAGCAGCCCCCAAACTGGCTTACAACCCTTTCAAGAGGTCCGCCATGTCATCGGCATGTTCTTCTTCCTGGGCCAGAATATCCTCGAAGATACGCCGAGTGGTCGGGTCCTTCTCACCGATGTACTGGATGATTTCACGGTAGCTGTCGATGGCGATGCGCTCGGCCACCAAGTCTTCCAGCACCATCTCCTTGAGTGTGCTGCCGGCCACGTACTGGGCGTGGGAGCGCTTGCTCAGGTTGTCGGGGTTGAAATCCGGCTCGCCGCCCAACTGGACGATTCGCTCGGCCAGCCTGTCGGCATGCTCGGCCTCCTGGGTGGCATGCTCGAGGAATTCGTCGGCAGCGACGCTGGCCTTGATCCCGCTGGCCATGAAGTAATGGCGCTTGTAGCGCAAGTTGCAGACCAGCTCTGTGGCCAGCGCCTCGTTGAGGAGGGTAAGGATCTTGTCCCGGTCGGCGTTGTAACCCTCGGTCACGGCGCCTTGTTCGACATGTTGTCGGGCACGCTCGCGCAGGGTCCGGACATCGGTCAGTTCAATAGCGTTCATGTTCGTCTCCGAAAGGATCAGGGTATTCACGGTGCGTCAGGGAGGGCTCACGCGCCGGGTACGGCCTCGCGGTCCTCTTCTCGTTGCTTGCAGGTCTTGAAGCCCTTGGCGTCGACATGACCGGTGGCGTCGAAGCGCACGTAGTAGGGCTGTTGGTGGCCGTCGCGGTTGAGGATGTAGTCATTGCAGGTACCGCCATTGGGCAGGTCGGTAGCGTTCGACGGGCTGCCGCCGATGGCGATGACCTTCTGCATGGTCATGCCGTTTTCCACTTGCTTGACCAGCGGCTCGTCACGGTAGGTCACGTAATCCACCGGGTTTTCCGGATGGCTGCCGCAGGCGGCCAGCGCCGCGCTTGCCAACAGGATGGCCAGGGTCTTTCTGTACATGGTCCGGCTCCTTGCTCAGGGGTGTTCTGGTTGGAACCGCAGGGCGCCTCAGGAGTTCGATTGCATCGCGCCGGCACGGCCTTGTAGTGTTGGCCTACGATCCAGGCAGAGGGCAGGGAATGAGCCAGGAACTTGCCACGCGTTACCCGTTGGTGCTGGTGCCGGGCATGCTCGGCTTCGTGCGGCTGCTGCTCTATCCCTACTGGTTCGGCATCGTCCCGGCATTGCGCCGGGGCGGGGCGCAGGTCTTTGCGGTGCAGGTCTCGCCGCTGCATTCCAGTGAGCTGCGCGGCGAGCAATTGCTGGCGATCATCGAGGACATCTGCGGGCGCACCGGCGCTGCGCGCGTCAACCTGATCGGCCACAGCCAGGGAGCCCTCAGCGCCCGCTACGCCGCGGCGAAACGGCCCGACCGGGTCGCCTCGGTGACCTCGGTGGCAGGGCCCAACCAAGGCTCGGAACTGGCCGACTACCTGGAACGCAAGGCCCCGGGAGACTCAGCCCAAGGGCGGATGCTCAAAGCCGTGCTGCATGGCATGGCGGTGCTGTTGGTCTGGCTGGAAACCGGCTGGCGCCGTGACCCGCTGCCGATCGATGTGCATGCCTCGCACCAGTCCTTCACCACTGCCGGTGTGGCCCGCTTCAACCGGGCTTATCCACAGGGCCTGCCTGTCACTTGGGGCGGGCAGGGCGATGCCGAGGTCAATGGCGTGCGCTATTACTCCTGGTCCGGCACCTTGCAGCCGGGGCGTACCGATCAGGGGCGCAATCGCTTCGACGCCAGCAACCGCTTCTGTCGTCTGTTCGCCCGAACGTTCGAGCATGAGAAAGGCCAGTGCGACGGCATGGTCGGGCGTTTCAGCTCGCATCTTGGCCAGGTGATCGGCGATGACTACCCGCTCGATCATCTGGACATCGTCAATCAATCCCTCGGCGCGGTGGGCAGGGGCGCCGACCCGGTGCGCCTGTTCACCGAACACGCTGCCCGGCTCAAGGCTGCGGGGCTGTAACAGGCCGGCGTACAGGTGTGGTCCAGCGTTCGGCCAACAGCACGCCCGCCAATGTCAGCAGGCCGCCATACAGGTGATAGCTGGCCAACTGCTCGTCCAGCACCACGGCGGCGATCACTGCCGTCACCACCGGCAGCAGGTTGAAGAACAGCGTGGTGCGGCTGGGCCCCAGGCGATGCACGGCCTGCATCCATACCCGTGGCGCCACCATGGAGGCGAGCACGCAGGCGTACAGCACCAGGCCGATGTTCTGGGCATTCAGCCCGGTTTTCGGTGACAGCAAAAACAACGGCAGCAGCACGAAGATCGCCACCACCACTTGCAAGTACAGCAATTGCATCGCCGGCAGGCGCAGTTGCCATTTCTTCAGAAGGAAGCTGTACAGCGCGTAGGCAAAGGTGGCCACCAGCATCAATAGGTCGCCGCTGTTGAGGCCTTGCTGCAGCAAGGCACTGGGTTTGCCGGCCGAGACCACTTCCAGCACGCCGATGAACGATAACAACGCGCCGCACAGTGCACCGAAGGTCAGGTGTTGGCCGAGCCAGGCGATGGCCAGGGCCAGGGACATCAGCGGCATCAGCGAGAGGATGATGCCCATGTTGGTGGCGCTGGTGATGCCTGCGGCGAAGTAGGCCAGGCTCTGGTACATGGCCATGCCCAGCACACCAAGGACGAAGATCTTGCCAAGGTGTGGGGCGATCGCGGCGCGGTTGCGCAAGACCTGGGGCAGCAGGAACGGCGTGAACAACAGGCCTGCCAGCAACCAGCGGTAGAAGCCGATCTCGGCAGGGAAGATCGCCCCGGCCGAAAGCTTGGTGACCACGGTATTGCCGGCCCAGATGAGGATGGCCAGCAGGGGAAATGCGTAATTCATGGAACTGTGAGTCTCTGAGGGTGTTGCAAAAATTCGGGACTGCCTTGAAGCCCTTCGCGGGTAAAGCCGCTCCCACAGGTCCGGCGTATTCCTGTAGGCGCGGATGAGCCGCGAAGTGCAGGCAGGCCCAAGCTGGCAGTCATTATCCTTTGTCTGTTCACAAGCCTATACTCGCATCCAGACAACCCACCCTTCGAAGCAGCCAACATGGCCCGCAAATATCTCGACATCCCTGCCTTCGAGCGACTCCCGGCGCCGGTGTACTTTCGCTACGACGAATTCGGCGCTGATACCCACAGCGCCCCGCATCGTCATCCTTGGGGGCAACTCAACTACGCAGCCCATGGCGTCATGCACCTGGACGTCGATGGCCAGCGCTTCGTCTCGCCGCCCCATTACGCCGTGTGGGTGCCTCCAGGGACCGAGCATGGCTGCTATAACCCCCAGGCGATCGTCTACCGTTCGGTGTACTTGGCCAGCGAGCTGTGCCAGGACCTGCCCCAGCAGGCCTGCACCCTGGTGATCAGCGATATTCTCAAGGCCATCCTCGGCGACTTCGCCCAACGCGATCTCAAGGTGGCCCAGGACGAACGCGACCAGCGCCTGGTCCAGGTGCTGCTGGATCAGTTGCACCTTGCGCCGACGCAGGCCTGCTACCTGCCATTCGCCCGCAGTGAAGGCCTGCGCCAGGTGCTCGAAGCCTTGCATGCCGAGCCTGGCGACAATCGCCCGTTGTCCGAGTGGGCCGGCCTTGTGCATGTGAGCGAACGCACCTTGGCGCGCCAGTTCCTGCGTGAGCTGGGGATCAGTTTCGGTGAATGGCGCCTGCGCCTGCGCTTTCTGCGCGCCATCGAGGCGCTGGAGGCGGGTCTGTCGATCCAGTCCATCGCCTTCGACCTCGGCTATAGCACCGCCTCGGCGTTCATCGCCATGTTCCAGCGCCAGGCCCGCTGCACGCCCGAGCAGTATCGTCGCCGGGCGCGCACGGCCTGAGCGGACGGCGAAAAATCTTGGCTACACTCTGCTCGACGACCACGCATGCAGCGTGGAGACAAGGAGATCGCTTCATGAAAATGCTGCACGTGCCTTTGCTGGTGTTGGGTGTGTTGATCAGTGCCCAGAGCTTCGCAGCCACCGCCCAACAGGAGAAAATGACCACCTGCAATGCCCAGGCCTCGGAGAAGGCCCTCAAGGGCGACGAGCGCAAGGCCTTCATGAGTACCTGTCTCAAAGCCAAGCCCGCCACCCAGCAGGAAAAGATGAAAACCTGCAACGCCGATGCCAGCGCCAAGGCGCTCAAGGGAGACGAGCGCAAAGCCTTCATGAGCGATTGCCTGAAGAAGAAATGACCTGCGCCTATGTTTGTCTGGCGAAGGCTGGCAGACTGCGGCTCTTTCCCGTTGTCCGCCGTTGAGGCTGTATGACCTTCACCCCCCGCCAGATTACCCTGGCCAGCTGGATCATCGTGTTTGCCGGCCTGCTGCTGGTGCTGCCCCTGAAGTTGTTGCCCAGCCTGCTGGCAGGCTTGCTGGTGTTCGAGTTGGTCAACATGCTCACGCCGCGCCTGCAGCCGGTGATCGCTGGGCAACGCGCGCGCTGGTTGGCCGTGGCGCTGCTTGGCACCCTGGTGGTCAGTACGCTGACGCTGCTGATCGCCGGGGCCTTCAGTTTCCTGCTTCACGAGGCGGAGAACCCTGGCGCCTCGCTGGATAAATTCATGGCCCTGGTGGAGCGCGCCCGCAGCCAGTTACCACCGTTCATCGAAGGGTACCTGCCGGCCAGCGCCGCCGAGTTCAAAGTGGCCATCGGCGACTGGCTCAAGAGCCACCTGGGTGAGCTGCAACTGGTGGGCAAGGGCATGGCGCACATGTTCGTCACCTTGCTGATCGGCATGATCCTCGGCGCGATCGTGGCCCTGCAGCGCATCCCCGACATTTCCCGACGCAAACCCCTGGCTGCGGCGCTGTTCGAGCGCCTGAGCCTGCTGGTGCAGGCGTTTCGCAACATCGTCTTCGCGCAGATCAAGATTTCCCTGCTCAACACCGCATTCACCGGTGTCTTCCTGGCCGTGGTGATGCCGCTGTTCGGGGTGCACCTGCCGTTGACCAAGACCTTGATCGTGCTGACCTTCCTGCTGGGGCTGCTGCCGGTGATCGGCAACCTGATGTCCAACACCCTGATCACCATCGTGGGGCTTTCGTTGTCGATCTGGGTGGCGGTGGCAGCGTTGGGCTATCTGATCGTCATCCACAAGGTCGAGTACTTCCTCAACGCGCGGATCGTGGGCGGTCAGATCAGTGCCAAGTCGTGGGAATTGCTGCTGGCGATGCTGGTGTTCGAGGCGGCGTTCGGGCTGCCGGGCGTCGTGGCGGGGCCGATCTACTACGCGTACCTGAAAAGCGAGCTCAAGCGGGCTGAGCTGGTTTGAAGCTTCAAGCTGCAAGCTGCAAGTAAAAGCGAGTCGGTGGAGACACCCACTTCTTGCAGCTTGCAGCTTATAGCTTGCAGCTTTTAGACGGCGCCGTAGCGCTTGCGTGCTTCGATCGCCAACCCGCTGCCGATACTGCCGAAGATGTTGCCTTCCACATGCCGCGCATTGGGCAACATGGCCGCTACGCTGTTGCGCAGCGCCGGAATGCCGCTGGAGCCGCCGGTGAAGAACACGGTGTCCACTTGGCTTTCGCTCACGCCGGCCTTGTTCAGCAGTTCGGTGACGCTTCCGCGCACGCGGGCGAGCAGACCTTCGATGGCATCTTCGAACAGTGGTCGGGTCAACTCCACGGCCAGCTCCGGCTCGATGCGGCCCAGGTCGAGGCGGCGACTGTCCTGGTGGGTCAGCTCGATCTTGCTGGCTTCCACTTCCATCGCCAGCCAGTGCCCGGCGCGCTCTTCGATCAGCTTGAACAAGCGGTCGATGCCCAGGGTGTCTTCGATGTCGTAGCGCATGCTGCCCAAGGCCAGTTGGGATTTCTGCGAGTACAGCGCGTTGATGGTGTGCCAGGTGGCCAGGTTCAGGTGATAACTGGTGGGCATCAGCGCCTGGCTTTTCATCCGGCTGCCATAGCCGAACAGCGGCATCACGCCCTGCAGGCTCAACTGCTTGTCGAAATCGGTCCCGCCGATATGCACGCCGCCGGTGGCGAGGATGTCGCTCTGGCGCTCGGCTACCAGGTGGCGCTCCGGCGACAGGCGGATCAAGGTGAAGTCCGAGGTACCGCCGCCGATATCGACGATCAGCACGAGTTCCTCGCGGCTGATGCCCGACTCGTAGTCGAACGCCGCGGCGATCGGCTCGTACTGGAACGACACCTCCTTGAAGCCGATCTTGCGTGCCACCTCGGCCAAGGTGTCTTCTGCTTCTTGGTCGGCGGCCGGATCCTCATCCACGAAGAACACCGGACGGCCCAACACGACTTCGTCGAAGCTGCGTCCGGCATTGGCTTCGGCGCGCTTTTTCAGCTCGCCGATGAACATGCCCAGCAGGTCTTTGAACGGCAAGGCGCTGCCCAGCACGCTGGTGTCGTGCTTGATCAGCTTGGAACCGAGCAGGCTCTTGAGTGAGCGCATCAGACGGCCTTCGTAGCCTTCCAGGTACTCGTGCAGCGCCAGACGACCGTAGACCGGACGACGCTCCTCGATATTGAAGAACACCACCGAAGGCAGGGTGATCTTGCCGTCTTCCAGGGCGATCAGCGTTTCCAGGCCGGGGCGGTGCCAGCCGACCGTGGAATTGGAGGTGCCGAAGTCGATGCCACAGGCACGGGCCGGGGATACGTCAGACATGGGGAGGAGCTTCCGGAGGCAAAACGGCCGCGCAGTTTATGCCAGTGGCCGACTAAATCAAGACCGGTCGTCTGCTCTTGAACAACCCCAGGCGAACCTTGAAAGGCTATGCTTGACCCCAATCTTCAGAAACATCGTAAAAATTCCCAACGGTGATCCCTTAGATGGACTTCAAAGACTATTACAAGATACTCGGCGTCGAGCCCACCGCGGATGAAAAGGCGATCAAGGCCGCCTACCGCAAGCTCGCCCGCAAGTATCACCCCGATGTCAGCAAAGAGCGTGACGCCGAGGACAAATTCAAGGAGGCCAACGAGGCCTACGAGGTGCTGGGCGACGCCCAGAAACGCGCCGAGTACGACGAGATCCGCAAGTACGGCGGCCAGCATGGCCGGCCGTTCCAGGCGCCTCCAGGCTGGGAAAGCCGTGGCGGTGGTGGTGGTTTCGAGGGCGGAGACTTCTCCGATTTCTTCAGCTCGATCTTCGGCGGCCGGGGCGGCAATCCCTTTGGCCGGGGTCAGCAGCAGCGCAGCGCGGGCAGGCGAGGACAGGACGTGGAGCTGGAACTGGCGATCTTCCTCGAAGAAACCTTGAGCAAGGAATCCAAGCAGATCAGCTTCCAGGTGCCGCAGACCAACGCCATGGGCCAGCGCACCGGGTTCACCACCAAGACCCTCAACGTCAAGATCCCGGCCGGGGTGACGGACGGCGAGCGTATCCGCCTCAAGGGTCAAGGCGCGCCCGGTGTCGGGGGCGGTGCCAATGGCGACCTGTTCCTGACCATCCGCATGGCACCGCACCCGCTGTTCGATGTCGAAGGCCATGACCTGATCATCACCGTGCCCCTGGCCCCCTGGGAGGCGGCATTGGGCGCGAAGGTGGCGGTGCCGACCCTGACCGGCAAGATCAACCTGACCATCCGCCCCGACAGCCAGAGTGGCCAGCGTCTGCGGGTCAAGGGCATGGGCCTTGCCAACAAGCAAGGCGAGCGCGGCGATCTTTACGCCCAGCTCAAGATCGTCATGCCTAGCCAGTCGGATGCGGCCACGCGCGAACTCTGGACCAAGCTTTCCGAGAAAGCTGCGTTCAACCCGAGGACACAATGGAGTAGTTGATCATGAGCAGCACCCTGATCGTTCAACTGGACATGCGAACCCTCTGCCAGGAAGCCGACATCACGGCCGACTGCGTGATCGAAATCGTCGAGCACGGCATCGTTGAACCTTCGGGGCGAACGCCGGAGGATTGGTTGTTCGATGATCAGGCACCGCTGCTGGCCAGGCGGGCAGTGAAGCTGCACCGGGACCTGGAGCTGGAATGGGAAGGGGTGGCCCTGGCGCTGGAGTTGCTCGATGAGGTGCAACAGTTGCGCAGTGAGAACAGCATGCTGCGCCAGCGTTTGGGCAGGTTCATACACCTCTGAACGCAGGATAGGTCGCGGGTAAACCCGCTTCGCGCGAACCCTGCGGATGCTGGTTTAGCCGCGAACAGACCGCATCGACTGGACCGTCAGGCGCTTGGCTTGGCGCCTGGGTTGAGCATCAACTGCATGAACGTCAGGTCCAGCCAGCGGCCGAACTTCACCCCTACCTGCGGCATCTGCCCGGTCACCACGAACCCCAGCCGCTCGTGCAGGCGGACCGACGCCGCATTGCCGCTCTCGATGGCGGCGACCATCACATGTTTTCCGCACGCCCGCGCCCGATCGATCAACGCGCTCATCAATAATGGCCCCAGGCCCTTGCCACGCTGGTCGCCCCGGATATAAACCGAGTGCTCGACCGTGTGGCGAAAGCCTTCGAAGGGGCGCCAGTCGCCGAACGAGGCATACCCCAACACGCCACTGTCATCCACCGCCACCAGGATCGGATAGCCCTGCTGTGCACGCGCCTCGAACCACGCCTGGCGGTTGGCCAGGTCGACTGGCGTCTCGTTCCAGATCGCCGTGGTGTTGCGCACGGCGTCGTTGTAGATCTCGAGGATGCCGGGTACGTCATTGGGCAGGGCATCGCGGATTTCAGCGGTCATGACAGCGGCTCGCAAGGATCGGTACTTGGGCCAGGACAGCTCAGCTGTCCTGGGTGTCCCGCACGGCGGTGCGCGGGTGTCGTTTGCTGCGCACCAACTGGTAGGTGGCGGTGAGGATGACGAACCACAGCGGCGTGAAGATCAGGGCCTTGCGGGTATCGTCCTCCAGGCTCAACAGCACCAGGATGAAGGCAAAGAACGTCAGGCATACATAGCACATCAGGCGTCCGCCGGGCATCTTGTACTTCGAGGCCTGGTGCAATGCGGGGCGGTGCTTGCGGTAGTTCAGGTACGACAGCAGGATCAGCGTCCAGACGAACATGAACAGCAACGCCGAGACCGTGGTGACCAGCGTGAACGCCTCGACCAGGTCAGGAATCACGTAGATCAGCGCAGCGCCCAGCAACAGGCAGGTGCAGGAGAAGTACAGGCCGTTGGCCGGCACGGCGCGGCGCGACAGCTTTTCGAATGCCTTGGGCGCATCGCCTTCCTGGGACAAACCATAGAGCATGCGGCTGGTGGAGAACACGCCGCTGTTGGCCGAGGAGGCTGCCGAGGTGAGCACCACGAAGTTGATGATGCTTGCCGCAGCAGGCAGGCCAGCCAGGACGAACAGCTCGACGAACGGGCTCTTGCCTGGCACCACGTCGCGCCACGGGGTGACGGCCATGATCGCGATCAGCGCCAGCACGTAGAACACGATGATCCGCACCGGAATCGAGTTGATCGCCCGTGGCAGAGTGCGCTCGGGGTTCTTCGCCTCTGCGGCGGTGGTGCCCACCAATTCGATGCCGACGAAGGCGAACACGGCGATCTGGAATCCGGCGAAGAAGCCCATCAGGCCATGGGGGAACATCCCGCCATCGTTCCACAGGTTGGCCAGTTGCGCGGTACGCCCGGCCGGCGATTCGAAGCCAGTGACGACCATGTACAGGCCGGTGGCGACCAGGCCGACAATGGCGACGATCTTGATCATGGCGAACCAGAATTCGACCTCGCCGAACATCTTCACTGTGATCAGGTTCAGCGACAGCAGCACGGCTACGCAGATCAGCGCGGGTATCCACTGGGGTAGGTCGGGGAACCAGAACTGCGAGTAGGCGGCGATGGCGATCACATCGGCGATGCCGGTGATCACCCAGCAGAACCAGTAGGTCCAGCCGGTGAAGTAGCCCGCCCACGGGCCGAGCAGGTCGGCGGAGAAGTCGATGAACGACTTGTAGTTGAGGTTCGACAGCAGCAATTCGCCCATGGCACGCATGACGAAGAACAGCATGAAGCCGATGATCATGTACACGAAGATGATCGACGGCCCCGCCAGGCTGATGGTCTTGCCCGAGCCCATGAACAGGCCCGTGCCGATGGCGCCACCGATGGCGATCAACTGAATGTGGCGGTTGGTCAGGTTGCGTTGCAGATGTGAATCGTCTGCGGAGGTTGATGAGGTCCGAGTCATGGGCTGCATTCCGTTGTGGGTCAGTCTTCTTGTGCAGAGCCAAGTAGGCTAACACGCGCGTTCCAGTCCAGGGGCGCGGCAGATCGCCTCGATTTTTGTGTAGCAGCGTGGTGCCTGTGCCGCCCCTTTTCGCGGGTAAACCCGCGCGCACAGAGGATCACTGAAATCTGTCGGAGCGGTTTTTCCCGCGAAAGAGGCGGCACAGACAAGCAGTCTTCAAGCCCCGGCCAGGATCCGTCGGCGCACCACCAGGCTGTCGACCACCCACATCACCAGCATCGAGGCGCCCACCAGCGGGAAGGCCACGCCCAGCACCAGCATGACCACCGTGGCGGTTTTCCAGCGGGGCAAGTCATGGCGCAGTGGCGGAACACCCAGCCCGCCTGCTGGCCGGCGCTTCCACCACATCACCAGCCCGCTCACCGAACCCAGCAGGATCATCAGGCACACCACCAGGATGATCGCCTGGTTCAGCGGCCCGAACATCTTGCCTTCATGCAGCATCACGCCTAGCTCGGTAGCACGGGCGACCGGGCTGTAGTCCTGCCAGCGCACGTCGGCCAGTACCTGGCCGGTGTACTGGTCCACATGCAGGGTGGCGTCGTTGCGCGGGTCATCAGCGAACACTGCGATGGTGAACACACCGCTTGCCGAGCTCGGCAGGGTGATGCTGTAGCCGGGCTCGACCTGGCGCGTGGTGGCCAGGTCCTCGACCTGCTGCAGGCTCACCTGCGGCGCCGCCGGTGCGTTGGACATGCCGTGGTGGGCGCCATGTTCGGCATGGGCGCCGGAAACCGGCATCGGTGTGTTCTCCAGCGCCCAGGGCACGGTCTGGCGGTGGGCGTTGTTCAGCGCGCCGGCCCGTTGATCGGATGTGGGCACATCGTTCCACATGGCCGCCGGGAAGCGGTTCCACAGATCGGCATACTGCTTGCCCCACAGGCCGGTCCAGGTCATGCCGCTGAGCAGCATCAGCAACAACAGCAGCGAGCCCCAGAAGCCGCTGACTGCGTGCAGGTCGCGCCAGAACACCCGGCCACGGGCGGACAGGCGCGGCCACAGCACGCCTGCGCTGCTGCGCCCACGTGGCCACCACAGGTACAGGCCGGACACCACCAGCACGATGCCCCAGCCGGCGGCCAGTTCCACCAGACGATCGCCCACGGTGCCGACCATCAACTCACCGTGCAGGGCCCGGGCCACGGCTTGCAGGTTTTCCTTGGCGTCCTGCTCGCCCAGCACCTTGGCGCTGTAGGGGTCGATGAACACGTTCAGCTCGCGCCCGCCGTCGTGCACCACGAACTGGGCGCTGCGCTCGGCATTGGCCGGCGGCAGGTACTGGCCCACGTGGCCCTGTGGATAAGCCTGGCGCACCTGGGCCAGGAGGGTGTCGGCATCCTGGCGTTGGTGACCGGCCTCGACCACCATCAGGTCGCGGTACAGCACTGGGTCGAGCTGCGGCTTGAACAGGTAGATGATCCCGGTGATCGCCAGCAGGATCATGAAAGGCGCGACGAACAGCCCGGCATAGAAATGCCAGCGCCACGCCAGGTTGTAGAAGGAAATGCGTTGTCCGCTCATGGAACCTCCAGATGACCCGGTTTGGGCGCGGTGATCGCCGCGCCCTGTTTGTTGTTGTCAGAAGCTGATGTCGACCTTGGTCCAGAAGGTCCTACCTGGCTCGTTCACCGGCTGTGGGTCCGTGGCCGGATAGCCGAACCCGGCATTGCCGGCCAGGTTCAGGTGCTCGGCGTAGGTCTTGTCGAACAGGTTGTCGACGCCTGCACTGAGCTTGAGGTTGCGGTTGACCTTGTAGGCACCGTTGAGCGAGAACACACCGAAACCTGCGCTCTTCTCGTAGTCCTTGCCGACCACGTTGCCCTGGTTCTCGGCGATGCGATTTTGCTCCGCGACCAGGCGCCACAAGGCCCCGACGCTCCACAGATCACGGCTGTAGGTCAGCCCCAGACGGCTTTCCAGCGGCGGCATCTGCGGTAGCGCCTTGTCGTCGCTGCTGTTCTTGCCCCACGCATAGGCCAAAGTGGCGTCGGCCTTCCAGTTCTCGGTCAGCCTGTAGGCGGCGCCGAGCTCGCCGCCCATGATGCGGGCGTCGATGTTCTGGGCTTGGGAGCTCATGCCTTGGTAGTCGAACAGAATGTAGTCGCGGATCTGCCCGACATAGCCAGAGGCCCAGGCTTCCAGGCGCTCGTCCTGGTACTGGATGCCGAAATCCACCTGGGTGGTTTTTTCCGGCTTGATGCCATCGAAGGCATTGGCCGCGCCGGCTGGCGCCCGCTTGGGCGAGAACAGCTCCCAATAGTCGGGGAAGCGCTGGGCATGACCCAGGCCGACATACGTGGTTGCCGGAATCACCGCCAGGTCGTGCTCGTAGCGCACGAAGCCGCTGGGCAGGGTATCGGCGCGGGTATCGCCCTCGGTGGGGCTGCCTTGGCGAAAATCGCGGGCCGAGGCGCGATCGAGGCGGGCGCCGGTGACCAGGCGGTCGTTTCCGGTGGTGTACCAGGTCAGCTCGCTGAACACGCCATAGTTGTGGAAGTCGGCGTCCTTGGTCCAGGGCTGGCCTTTGTGTGCGTCGATGCCCATGCCACCGCGTTTGCGGTGTTCGTTGGTTTGCGCGTCGAGGCCGCTGACCAGTTGTACATCGGCCCAGCGCCAGGTGGCTTTGACGCGAGCGCCAAGGGTGCGGCGATCGACGTTGCTGACCATGGGCATGCCCATCATGCCGCTGCCGGAAGGCGTGCGCAGGCTGTAGTTGTCCATCACATGGTCGGCATAGTTGTAATAGACCTGGGCTTCGACCTTGTCGAGCACCTCGCCGAGGTTGGATTTTTCGAAGCGCAGACCCAGGCTCTCGCGCTTGAACTGCGAGCCGTCCATGCCGCGTCCGGCATAGCGGGCTTCGCCGTCACCCTTGCCTGCGGTGAGCTCCAGCAGGGTATCGGCGTCCGGCGTCCAGCCCAGGGCTACATCGCCGTTCCATTTGTCCCAGCGCGACGGCACGGTATCGCCGTGACCGTCGTCGTAGTCATCCGAGCGCGACTGGTTGCCGACAAAGCGGGCATAGCCCTGGCTGTTGCCGGCGGCGGCATCGAGCACCTTGTCGAAGCGGCCGTTGGAGCCTCCCAGCAGGCTGGCATTGACCCGGCTGCCGAGTGCCCCGAAGGACTCGGGTTCACGGTCGAAGAGGATGGTGCCGGCGGAACCGCCAGGGCCCCAGATGACGCTTTGCGGGCCCTTGATCACGGTGAGGCGGTCGTAGGTTTCCGGCGAGATGTACGAGGTGGGCGCATCCATGCGGTTGGGGCAGGCGCCCAGCATCACGCCGCCGTTGGTGAGGATATTCAGGCGTGAGCCGAACATTCCACGCAGCACCGGATCGCCGTTGGTACCGCCGGAGCGGATCGCCGAAAAGCCGGGAATGGTTTTCAGATAGTCGGCGCCATCGCTGGCCGGCACCGGCTGGCGTGGGTCTTTGGGATTGGTGACCACGGTCAGCGGCGAGCTGGGGGCAATGGCGGTGATGACCGTCGGGCTCAGCTCGGCCATCTCATGCGCATGGCCGTCATGGCCGGTTTCGGCGGCCAGGGCCAGGGGCGCGAGCACAGAGCCGCAGAGCACGGCGATCGTTCCCCGCAGGGAAAGAGCAAAAACAGGGGTACAGCCAGACATAGTGATTCCAGTCGATCAGTCAGGAAAGAGCGCGAAACCTCCAGGCTTCGTGCGATAGCGTTGTGTTCAGGCGCTGATCGAGGCGGGTGGCGCGCGGCTGCGCGCACCAGGGAAGACGGCCTGCCGGGCGTGGCCCTGGTGGGGCGGTGCGGGGAGTAGGGCGGGGGGAAGTACGACGCCGGCACTGAGCGGGCTGAGGGCCTGGGGCAGGGCCGGGCAATTGAACAGCAGCGTGCAGTAGCCGCATTTTTCCCAGACCACATGCAACTGGCCGTCGTCGTGGCCATGGTGGTCGGCGCCGTGGTCATGCCCGGCTGCCATGGGCATGTCCATCGGCGTGGACATGTTCATGCCGGCGTGGTGATCCATCGGCATCGACTGGGAAACCAGTGGGCCGATGAAGATCATCCACATGGCGAACAGGCTCAGCCAGCCACCACCCAGGCGCCTGCGATCAGGGCGGGTTAAGCGGGTGAACCGGTCGCGCGGCAGGCTCATGGCGAGCGTCTGTCAGCGGTCAGTGCGTATGGGCCTGGCCTTGCTGGTCGGCGGGCGGCTGCTTTTGCACGGCCACCTCGACGGTGATGTCGCCGGCCTTCTCGAAGTGCAGGGTCAGCGGGAAGCGCTTGCCGTCGATGAGCAGGCTGCGGTCCTTGGGCTGCATCAGCATCACGTGATAGGCGCTGGGGGCGAAGGTCAGGTTTTGGCCGGCCGGGACGGCCACGCTGGAGACCTGCTGCATTTTCATCAGGCCGTCAGCGGTCTTGGCGTGCTCGTGCAACTGGGCGTCGTCGGTGATGGGGCTGTCGACCGAGAGCAGGCGGTCGTCCTGCTGGCCGTTGTTGTGAACAACGAAGTAGGCCGCGACGTTGGGGGCATTGGGCGGCAGCTCCAACGACCAGGGATGGGCGATGTGCAGGTCGCCGACGGTGTATTCGTGGGCGTTGGCGAAAGCGCCGGGCAGCAACAGGGCGGCCAGGACGAGGGCTTGCTTGAGCATGGTGAGTCTCCGATCTGTTCAGGTGCGGGCAGACAGCGTGGTCAACTCAGACGATCGGAGAGGCTCGGGGATTGAGCGCCGGCCATAGCTGGCGCGGCGTGGGAGTGTAGGTGGCAGGTGGCGCCAGGTGGCTGCCGAGCAGCAACGGTGGGTTGTGCAGCTGCGGCGGGTAGCCGGGCAGTGCCAGCAGCGGCGCGGCGCCTGAGCAGCACCAGCAGTTCATCAGGCTGGCGGAGTCGTCGCTTTGCGGCCCCAGGTCGATCTTGGCCAGTGCCTGGACATCGACCTTGCCTTTGTTCGCCATGCTCGAACAGAAAGCCCCCCACAGCAGCTGCTCGGCCGGACCTTTGGGCGCGGCGGAAGACAGCGGCATGGCCAGCAGGTTGAACAGCACTGCAAGGCAGGCTATCCAGGCAATGTGCCGACGTGGGGGCATGGGAGAGATCCGGTCAGGAATCAGGTGGCTATTGTAAGGGCGAGTATAGGTAAAAGTGCCGGGGTGCGGTGAAGTGCCGCAGGGGCAGCCCCCTGGAGACGGTACTGCGTGTCGCGCGGCAGAGCCCGCCCGACAAGGGGCACCGCTAAATTTGTGTGAGAGGGGATACCAGCAAGGACGTCAGGCCGCGCTTTCACGTGCCATGCTGGGACCCGATTTTCATTGGACTATGGCCTGATCGCAGCCATCAGATCAGCCACCTGATCGAAGACGCGATCCACCGCCGGCAACACCGGGCGCTTGAGCACCAGTACCGGTATGCCCTGTTCCCTGGCCACTTCCAGCTTGGGCTCGGTGGCTGTGCTGCCGCTGTTCTTGCTCACCAGCACATCGATCCGGCGCCGTTGGAACAAGGCGCGTTCGTCCATCAGGTTGAACGGTCCACGGGCGCCGATCACTTCGCAGCGCTCGTTGCCTGGGTAGGTTTCGAGGGCGCGTAGGGTCCAGAACTGGTGCGCGGGGATCTCATCGAGGTGTTGCAGGGGCTCGCGCCCCAGGGTGAACAGAGGGCGTTCGAAGGGGGTCAGGGCTTCGATCAGTCCGGCCCAGTCAGCGACTTCACGCCAGTCATCGCCAGGCTGCGCCTGCCAGGCCGGGCGGCGCAGAGCCCAGCAGGGGATGCCCGCGTAGCGTGCGGCCTGGGCTGCGTTGTGGCTGATTTGCGCGGCGTAGGGGTGGGTCGCGTCGATCAACAGGCTGATCTGCGCCTCGCGCAGATAGACCGCCAGGCCGTCGGCGCCGCCATAACCGCCGACGCGCACCTGGCACGTCAGATCCTGCGGGACGCGGCCGATGCCGGCCAGGCTATAGATATGCTCGGGCCCCAGCTGGCGGGCGATGGCCAAGGCTTCGGTGATGCCGCCGAGCAGCAGGATGCGCGGGCTCATTGCACACCCGCCTTGCCGACGATGCCGCCTTGGCGGTCGATGGCGAACACCTCGACTTGCACCTGCGCGGGCACCACGCTGCGCGCGAAGGCCAGGGCGTGGGCGCACACCGCATCGCCGAGCGGGACGCCGGCCGCGTGGGCCAAGGCCAGGGCCTGCTGACTGGTGTTGGCCGCGATGATCGCCGCTTGCAGGATGGCGTCGGCGCCGATGTCTGCCGCCCAGGCCGCCAATTGCGGCAGGTCGATGCTCGAACTGCGGCTGTGCAGGTCCATGTGCCCGGCGGCCAGCTTGCTGATCTTGCCGAAGCCGCCGCACAGGGTCAGGCGGGCGACCGGGACCTTGCGCAAATGCTTGAGCACCGCGCCGACAAAGTCGCCCATTTCGATCAGGGCGATTTCCGGCAGGCCGTAGACCTGGCGCATGGTGTCTTCGCTGGCATTGCCGGTACAGGCGGCGATGTGGGTATAGCCATTGGTGTGGGCGACGTCGATGCCTTGTTGGATCGAGGCGATGTAGGCCGAGCAGGAGAAAGGCCGGACGATGCCGCTGGTGCCGAGAATCGACAACCCCCCGAGGATGCCCAGGCGTGGGTTCATGGTCTTGAGGGCGAGCTGTTCGCCGTCGCGCACGTTGACCGTCACTTCGAAGCCACCACCATGGCCGCAGGCGTCGGCGAGCTGTTGCAGGTGCTCGCTGATCATCCGCCGTGGCACTGGGTTGATGGCAGGCTCGCCCACCGCCAGCACCAGGCCGGGACGGGTGACGGTGCCGACGCCCTGACCGGCGACGAAGCGCACGCCAGGCTGCTCGAGCAGCCGCACCTGGGTGTAGAGCAATGCGCCGTGGGTCACGTCCGGATCGTCGCCGGCATCCTTGATCGTGCCGGCCTCGGCACCGTTGTCGGTGCGGCGGCAGAACGCCAGGCGCAGGGTCACCTGCTTGCCCTTGGGCAGCGTGATACGCACGGCATCGTCGCATTCGCCGGTGAGCAGCAGGCGAGCCGCCGCCAGGCTGGTGGCGGTGGCGCAGCTGCCAGTGGTGAGGCCGCTGCGCAGGGGCGCGGCTTTTTCGCGGGTTTCTTCACGCATCGAGGGGCTTCACCACGTCGAGCAGGGTGATCGGCAGAGCCTGGCGCCAGGTATCGAAATTGCCCAACGGCTGGGCATGGGCCACGTGGATGCGGGTCAGTTCGCCGCCATGGGCTTCGCGGAAGTTGGCCAGCGCCAGCTCGCTTTGCAGGGTCACGGCGTTGGCGACCAGGCGCCCGCCGGGGCGCAGGCGCTCCCAGCAAAAGGGCAGCACGCCCTCGCGGGTCACGCCGCCGCCGATGAAGATCGCATCGGGCCGCTCGAGATCGGCCAGGGCCTGGGGCGCTTTGCCACGGATCAGTTGCAGGCCCGGTACGCCCAGGGCGTCGCGGTTGTATTCGATATGGCCTTGGCGGCCTTCATCGGCCTCGATGGCCAGCGTGCGGCAGCTGGGATGGGCGCGCATCCACTCGATGCCGATCGAGCCACAGCCGGCACCGACATCCCACAGCAGCTCGCCCGGTTGTGGCGCGAGGCGTGCCAGGGTGATGGCGCGCACATCGCGCTTGGTCAGTTGGCCGTCGTGACGAAAGGCGCTGTCGGGCAAACCGGTGACAGGCGATAGTCGTGGGGTGTCGATGGCGGCCTGGCAGTCGATGGCGATCACGTTGAGGTCGGCTGTACGCGCATGCGGCCAATCCTCGGCGGTGCCGCGCAGATGGCGCTCCTCGGCGCCGCCCAGATGCTCCAGTACATGCAGGCGGCTCGGGCCGAAGCCGCGTTCGCACAGTTGTCGGGCGACGGCTGCCGGGCTTTGGCCATCATTGCTCAATACCAAAAGGCGCATGCCGCTGTAGAGATGCGCGTTGAGCGCGGCCAGGGGGCGGGCGACGACCGACACCACCTGCACCTCCTGCAGCGGCCAACCCAGGCGCGCGGCAGCCAGTGCGCAGGAGGACGGCATCGACAGCACATGCAGCTCTTCGGCCGGCACCTGGCGGGCAAGGCTTGCGCCCACGCCATAGAACATCGGATCGCCGCTGGCCAATACACACACGGGCTCGCCGCGCAGAGCCAGGACCGGCGCCAGTGAGAAGGGGCTTGGCCAGTGCGAGCGTTCGCCGACCACGCAGCGTGGCAACAGGGCCAATTGGCGCGGACTGCCGAAGATCCGCGAAGCGCTCAGCAGCGCACGCCGGGCTTGCTTGCCCAGGCCGCTGAAACCGTCTTCGCCGATGCCCACTACTGTCAGCCAGGGAGTCATGTGTCTCGTTCCGCCATCTTTGGGGCCGCTTGGCGCCCTTCGCGAGTGAGCCCGCACTCACAGAAGCCGCACAGCCCAAGGGGGGCGGATGATCCTGTGGGAGCGGGCTCACCCGCGAAGAGGGCGACGCGGTCCGGAATTTCTGCTCAATCGCAGTCAATGCTCGACCGTCGGCTTTTCATGCCGCCGGACAAAGCAGGCATAATACCGCGCCTTCTACACTCAAGCGCATTTTCAAGATTGCCGGACGCCCCCTTGAATCAGCCTCTCGTCCCTGCCGTGTCACCCCGCCCCTCGGCTTGCCCGGGGTTGTGGCGCATCGTCGCGGCCCGTGACGGTGGCATCTGCCGGATCAAACTCCCCGGAGGCCTGCTGCTGGCCGACCAGGCCGAGGCTGTGGCGACGGCGGCAGAGCGTTTCGCGGGCGGCGTGATCGAGGCGACCAATCGCGGCAATCTGCAAATCCGCGGCATCGGCGCGGACCACGCTGGCCTGATCGAGCATCTGTTGGCCGCCGGCCTCGGCCCGCGCGAAGCAGCAGGCGACGATGTGCGCAATGTGATGCAAAGCCCGCTGGCCGGGCTCGACCCTGACATGCTCATCGACACGCGCCCCTTGTCCGAGCAATTGCTGCATCTGCTGGAGACCACCCCGCGCTTGCATGGACTGTCGGCCAAGTTCGCTGTGCAGCTCGATGGCGGCGAGCATCTGGCAATGCTCGAACACCCTCACGACCTGTGGCTTTCGGCAATGATGCTCGACGGCCGCGCCTGGTATGCCTTCGGCTTGGCCGGCTGTCCGGCCAGTGGCCAGGTCCTGGGCGCCGTGCCGGCCGAGCATGGGCTAACGCTGGTTCATGCCGTGCTGGAGCGCTTCCTGGACCTGGCCGAGCCAGCGCAGTCGCGAATGCGCCAGTTGCTCAAGGACTGCCCCGCTGAACGTTTCGTCGACAGCCTGGGCCTGGAGATTCGGCGCGATGGCGCAGTGCTGGGTTGGCGGCGTGCGCCGGCCACTGGCGACTGGCTGGGGCCGCTGCCTCAACGCCAAGGCATGGCCTGGGGTGTCGCCCCGCCATTGGGCCGGTTGACTCCGGTCATGTTGCGCAGCCTCGCCAGGCTGGCCCGTGATGCCGGTGACGGCAGTCTGCGCGTGAGCCCCTGGCAGAGTCTCGTTTTGCCCAATGTCGACCTGGCGATGATCGACCGGGCCGAGCTGAACTGTCTTGGGCTGATCTGGGATGCCGGCCAGCCCTTGGCCCGCCTGACCGCCTGCACCGGCGCCCCCGGCTGTGCCAAGGCCCTGGCCGATACCAAGGCCGATGCCCTGATCATCGCTTCCTTGCTGCAAAAAGGTGGCCCCGGCAGTGTGCATGTTTCCGGCTGCCTGCGTTCCTGTGCCGTGGCTCATGTCGCCCCGGCCACCTTGCTGGCCCGCTCTGCGGGCCGTTATGACCTGTATTTGCGCGACGCGAACCAGCCAGGCTTCGGCAGGCTGCGTGCGCGCGACCTTTCCCCAGAAGAAGCAGGCGCCATGCTCGACCTGCCGACGGAGCACCTTGATGATTGACTACATCCGCGATGGTCAGGAGATCTATCGCAATTCCTTCCGGATCATCCGCGAGGAAGCCCGGCTCGAGCGGATCCCCGCCGACCTGGAGAAACTCGCCGTGCGGGTGATCCATGCCTGCGGCATGGTCGATGCCATCGATGGGTTGCAATTTTCCGAAGGCGCCGGCACTGCAGGTCGACAGGCGCTGGCCAACGGTGCGCCGATCCTGTGCGACGCGCACATGGTCGCCGAAGGCGTGACCCGTGCGCGCCTGCCGGCCAACAACCAAGTGATCTGCACCCTGCGCGACCCCAGCGTGCCCGACTTGGCCAAGAAGTTGGGCAACACCCGCTCGGCGGTGGCGCTGGAACTGTGGCGTCCGCATCTGGAAGGCAGCGTGGTGGTGATCGGCAATGCGCCGACCGCGTTGTTCTACCTGCTGGAAATGCTCGATGCCGGTGCGCCCAAGCCTGCGCTGATCCTTGGTTTCCCGGTCGGTTTCGTGGGCGCGGCGGAGTCCAAGGCGATGCTGGCCGCCGACAGCCGTGGTGTGCCGTTCGTGATCATGCAGGGCCGTCTGGGCGGCAGCGCGATGGCCGCCGCCGCGGTCAACGCCCTGGCCACGGAGGTGGAATGATGCAGCCACGCGGACGTCTGTTCGGCCTGGGCGTGGGCCCCGGTGACCCCGAGCTGATCACGGTCAAGGCCCTGCGCCTGCTGCGCGAGTCGCCTGTGGTCGCCTACTTCGTGGCCAAGGGCAAGCGCGGCAATGCCTTTGGCATCATCGAAGCGCACCTGCAGCCTGAGCAGACCTTGATGCCACTGGTGTACCCGGTGACCACCGAGGTGCTGCCCGAGCCACTGTCCTATGAGCAGGTGATCAGCGACTTCTATGACGAAGCCGGCGTGCAGGTGGCCGAACACCTGGATGCCGGTCGCGACGTGGCGGTGATCTGCGAGGGCGACCCGTTCTTCTACGGTTCCTACATGTACCTGCACGACCGCCTGGCCCAGCGCTACGAGACCCAGGTGATCCCAGGCGTATGCTCGATGCTCGGTGGCGCCTCGGTGTTGGGCGCGCCACTGGTGTATCGCAACCAGAGCCTTTCGGTGCTTTCCGGCGTGCTGCCCCATGAGGAGCTCAAGCGTCGCTTGGCCGATGCCGATGCGGCGGTGATCATGAAACTGGGGCGCAACTTCCCCAAGGTGCGCCAGGTGCTCGGCGAACTGGGCCTGGCTCAACGCGCGCTGTATGTCGAGCGCGCGACCATGGCCAACCAGAAGATCGTGCCGCTCGATGACGTGGACCCGCAGTCCTCGCCGTACTTTTCCTTGATCGTCGTACCGGGTGAGAAATGGCAGGGATGAACATCGGCAAGGCACCCGCAATCGTCATCCTTGGCCCCGGCAGCCTGGCGACGGCGCAGCGCATCCAGCTGTGTTATCCACAGGCGAAGATCCTGGGCCTGGCGGGTCGGGTGGAGGGCGTGGACGCTCACTATGAACATTTCGGTGACACCCTGCGCCAGCTCTACCAGCAGGACACCCCGATCATCGCCCTGTGCGCTGCCGGCATCGTGATCCGCACCCTGGCCAGCCTGCTCACCGAAAAAGGCGCCGAGCCGCCGGTATTGGCCGTGGCCGAGGACGGCAGCGCTGTGGTGCCGCTGCTCGGCGGCCTGTCGGGGGTCAATGTCATGGCCCGGGCGATTGCCCAGGCGCTGGACGTGGCTGCGGCCATCACTACCAGCGGCGAGCTGCGCTTCGGCACTTGCCTGCTCAATCCCCCCGAGGGCTACGCCCTGGCGGACCTGGAGCAGGGCAAGCGTTTCGTCTCCGACCTGCTCGCGGGCGAGTCGGTGCGGGTCGAAGGCGATGCGCCCTGGCTCGACCAGGCGCAATTGCCGCAGCACGACCAGGCCCGGCGCATCATCCGTGTGGGATGCGAAGCGCGTCCGGCCTGCCGTGACGAGCTGCTTATCCATGCCCGCTCGGTGTTGGTGGCGGTCGACGGCGCGGCGCCTGATCTGGCAGAGCGCGTGCCTCAGGCGTTGGCCGAGGCAGGTATCGCCCAGGCCGCGTTGGCCTGCCTGTTGGCCGATGAGCACTACATGGCCGAGCCAGCCTTGCACGAGGCGGCCCAGGTGTTGGGTGTCGCCCTGCGTTTCGCGCCAGCGGCTGGGCGCCTGTCCGAGCAGGTCGAGCAGGCCGTGCCAGGGGCGCGCCTGATCGAGCAGGGCGATGTGGTGATCGCCGTGGCACCAGCGCCGATCGAGCCGGCCCAGGTCGGTCGCGGCCGTGGCCGCCTGGCAGTGATCGGCCTCGGCCCCGGCGCGGCCGACCTGATGGTGCCTGCGGTCAAGGCAGAGCTGGCGCGGGCACAGGATGTGCTCGGCTATGAAACATACGTGCGCATGGCCGGCCCGTTCCGCGCCGACCAGGTGTTGCATTGCACCGACAACCGCGAAGAGATGCAGCGTGCCCGGCACGCCTTCGAGCTGGCAGCCGAAGGGCGTTCGGTGGTCGTGGTGTCCTCGGGTGATCCGGGCGTGTTCGCCATGGCGGCTGCCGTGCTCGAAGCCTTGCACGAATCCAGCGACCCCGCCTGGCACCGGGTGGACCTGCAGATCCTGCCCGGCGTCTCGGCATCGCTGGCCACCGCTGCCCAGGCCGGTGCGCCGCTGGGGCATGACTTCTGCGTCATGTCCCTGTCGGACAACCTCAAGCCCTGGTCGATCATCGAAAAGCGACTGGACCTGGCCGCCCAGGCCGATCTGGTCCTGGCTTTCTACAACCCTATCTCCAAAGCTCGCCCGCACCAGTTGGGGCTGGCGCTGAGCGTCGTTCGCAAGCACCGCGAGGCGAGTACGCCCGTCGTGCTGGGCCGTGACATCGGGCGCCCGGGGCAGTCGCTGCGGGTGGTCACCCTGGGCGAGCTGGTGCCGGCGATGGTGGACATGCGCACGATGGTACTGATCGGCTCCTCGACCACCTGTACCTTCCCACGCGCAAACGGCGGCGAATGGGTCTATACCCCGCGTTGGTACCCGCTTAAGCCCAACCTCCTGGAAGCATGACCTGCTGAACTACTCATCCCTACATGCATAGTCTTCGAGTCCTACCCGGTATCCGCCGGGTTCCGACTCAAGGATTTGCATGATGAACGACAAACTGATTACCGATACAAACTCCGCCGCTGTGGTGGAGCAATCGCTGATGACATTCGCTGCTGGGATGAGCCTGCAGAATCGCATCGATGTCATGAGCTCCTACCAGTTCGCATCGCTGGTCGCCTCCAAACTTTATGACAGCGAAGACCAGAGCGAGCAGTGGTACAAGCAGAACCTCAAGGTCATGGAAGACCTGGGCTGGCTAACAGTGCGCCGTACCTACGAGCGTGAACACTCCGGCGAGCAATCGCTCGTTCTTGGCGCCATCGCCTTCAAGGCGATGAAGGTTGTGGGCCAGGCTGTCTTCGGCGGCCCCGTCACTGAGGCGATTAGCAAGATCGCCGAGTCGGCGCTTGATGGGCTGGGAAAGTTCACCGAAGCCCAAGAACTCTTCAAGCGCAACTTCAAGGATAAAATGGCGGGCACTGTTGGCTTGACGGCTTGTCTCGAGACGGATGACGGGCGGCTGATGATGGTGCAAACCGCAGTCAGTACCAAAGGCATGGTACGGGATCTGGACACGATCGCGTTCGAGTGGAAAAACAACGCTGCCTACCACTACTCGGGTACCGCGTTTCTGACGTTCAACACCCAACACTACGCCCGCGTGCGCGAGCATGTGGAAAAGCGGCTGGGTGATCGCCGATTCGACAATGTACTGCAATACGATTTCTGACGCCCGGTACCTGCTTTGCGCGTAGCGTCTGTAGGTACTACGTGGGAAGCATGCCTTGTACGGCCCAACGAGGATATGCATCGTGAACAAGCATCGAGCTGCAGTGGCAGGTAGCAGCCTGGTCGCTTTCCTGCCAGGCATCACCTTGGCGCAGCGCCAAGCGGTTTTGTCGGCAGCGCTGATGGCGGAGCGGGTGACGCGTACCGACCATGACGAGGGGCTGGTGACCGACTGGTTCAGCCATTACCGCAGGCAACTGCAGTTTTATGGTTGGGACGCGGTATCGGCGCAGCAGGTTCATTGGCCTGAACTCGAGCGCCCCGGCATAGTCAATGCCGCGCTGCGCCGTATAGAAGCCACGGCCGGTGAACGTTATTCGACCGCCGTGAAGCTAGCGATGAACGGTTTGGCCTTGAACGACTGGCCGCTGTTGAATTTTGAGCAGCGCACTCGTGAGCGCGGAGTATTCCAACTACTACCCTGTGCTCCCGGGAAACCCGGATATGTTGATCTGGTGCTTTACCACGAGCGTTGTGAGACCGAAACGCTGGGTACTGGATTTCTGTTTCGCAACCGGCAGGAAACCCGGGTTCAGGCCGAGCTCGTCCGTTTCAACACGCGCCTGTTCGATCAGCAGTTTCGTGAGTTGGTGGAAAGGCGCCTGGAGAAGATCGCCCGGCAGCAGATCCTTTCCTTCGAAATTTGAGACCATGGGCTCATTCCGGTCAGGGCACCAGATAACCTTTGATCCCAGTGAAGATGATCTGTGCGGCCAGGGCGCAGACGAACAGCCCCATCAGGCGGCTGACGATCTGCAGGCCTTGGTCGCCCAGGATCCGCTCGATGCGGTTCGACAGATACAGCACCAAGCCAACCGTGAAGCTCGCCAGCGCGATACTGACGATGGCCAGCAGCTTGTCGTCCCAGTGCGGTTGGCCAACGCCCATCACCAGCAACGCACCGATGGTGCCGGGGCCGACGGTGAGCGGGATGGTCAGCGGAACGATGGTCACGTCCTGTTGCACGTTGTCAGCCTGGACCGCTGCCTTGCCCTGGGCCATGCCCAGCGCCGAGATGAACAGCACGCTGCCGGCGCCGATACGGAAGGCGTCGGGGGTTATGCCGAATACGCCGAAGATGGCACGTCCGAACAGGTAGAGCACCACGCTGGCCACCAGTGCCGCGATGGCCACACGCCAGGCAAGCTGCTTGCGCTCCTTGCTGGAGTAGCCGCGGGTCAGGCTGATGAAGCAGGACAGCACGAAGAATGGGCTGTAGAGCACGAGCATTTTCAGGTAGACGCTGAACAACTCATGGAGCATGGCGCAAATCCATGGCGGTGAGGGTGTGGGCAAGTGTATCAGGCGCAATGGCGGCGCGGCTTGCGAGGCTCTCATGCACGAAGCAGGCGGCGCGGTGGATGGCTGCGGCGCAGGCGACACAGCAGCGTTGTTCCTTCAGGGATCTCACGGAGTCTGCAAACGGTCCGAGGCCGCGGCCCGCTTGCTGGCCCAGAACTGGATCAGCTCGCGCAATTGCGACAGCTCCACCGGCTTGGCCATGTGCCCATCCATGCCGGCCTGGCGCGCGCGATCCTTGTGTTCGGTGAGGATATGCGCGGTCAATGCAACCACCGGGGTGCGCTCGCGTTGGTTGGCGGCTTCCCAGGCGCGTAGCTGCTCGGTGGCGGAGAAGCCATCGAGCACTGGCATCTCGCAGTCCATCAGCACCAGATCATAACGCTGCGCTTTCATGGCGCGCAGGGCTTCCTCGCCATTGCTGGCGGTATCTGGTTCGAGGTTGAGCTTGCCGAGCATGCCGCGGATGACCTTGGTGGAAATGCTGTTGTCCTCGGCGACCAGCACACGGAAGTCGCTGGGCAGGTCCAATGGCGGAGGTGGGCCGGGCAGTGTAGGGGCAGGCGGCTGCTCGCGACCGCGCAGGGCGAGCTCTTCGGCCAGCGTGGTCTTGAGGGTATAGCCGGCCACAGGCTTGGCCAGGATGCGCTTGACCCCGGCATTGCGGGCGATGATCTTGCTCGGCGCATTGCTGATGCCGGTGAGCATCACCACCAGGATGTCGTGGTTCAGGCTCGGATCTTCCTTGATCTTGGCCGCCAGCTGCATGCCGGTCATACCGGGCATGTTCTGGTCCAGCAGCACGGCGTCGAAGTAATCGCGCAGGTGCGCCTTGGTGCGCAGCAGGGCGAGCGCTTCCTTGCCCGAAGGCACGGCGCTGACGTTCATGCCCCAGGCACTGCACTGCTGCACCAGGACTTTGCGGCAGGTGTCGTTGTCGTCCACCACCAGCACGCGAGCGTCGCGCAGCGGGCCATCGAGGTCGGCCGGCGGCTGCTCCAGGCGCGAGGGGTCCAGCGGCAAGGTCAGCCAGAGGGTGTTGCCCATGCTGGTGCTGCTCTTGATGCCGAATTCGCCCTGCATCAGGCCGATCAGCTGTTTTGCGATGACCAGCCCCAGATGGCCGCCGAGCTTGTTGCTGGAAAGGAATTGATGGCTGTGCAACTGGGCTTGCAGCAAGGCTTCACGCTCGGCGGCGGGCATCGACTCGCCGCTGTCCTGCACGGCGATGCGCAGGCGTGGCAGGTCGCCGCGCTGGTCCAGGGCCACCACCAGCAGGATCTCGCCTTGCTCGGTGTTCTTCAGGGCATTTTCCAGCAGGCTCGACAGCGCCTGGCGCAGTCGGGTCGGGTCTCCGCTGATGACTCGTGGCACCTGGGGCTGGGTGAAGCTGATCAGCTCGATGTTCTGCTGTTCGGCCTTGGCCCGAAAAATATTCAGGCAATCCTCGATCAGGGCATTGAGGTCGAACTGCACATCATCCAGCTCGATCTGTCGGGATTCGAGCTTGGAGATGTCGAGGATTTCATTGATCAGCGTGAGCAGTTCGTTGCCGGCGCTGTGGATGGTCTGCACATAGTCGCGCTGCTTGACCGACAACGGCGTGCCCAGCAGCAATTCGGTCATGCCCAGCACCCCATTCATGGGGGTGCGGATCTCGTGGCTGATCTTGGCCAGGAACTCGGCCTTGGCGTTGATCTCGGCATCGCTGGCAGCCAATGCGCGGCTGGCGCGGAAGCGCTCCTCGCTGATGCGGCGCAGCCGTTCGCTGACCGACAGGTTCAGCAGCAAGCCGCTGGCCACGGTCAGCCCCATCAGGATGAACAGCAGCCATGGGGTCGAGGTGCGCGTCAGGCCCAGCAAGGCCGGCAGCAGCACCAGACCGCCCAGGTTGAATATCAGCATGGCCACGGCGAACAGTCGCGCAGGGCCGTAGCCCTTGTACCAGTGGTAGGCACTGACCAGCAGCATGGTCACGCTGCCGAGCGCGAGCAGGGCGTAGGTCATCAGGTTCAGTGGCAGGGTGTCCACGAACAGCAGCACCAGGCCGCTGACCGCGACGATCAGCATTTCTGCATGCAGCAGCCGGTTGCAGCGGATCGAGCTGCAGGGGGTGAAGAAATGCTGGGTGAAATACAGCCCGGCCAGCCCGGCCAAGACCAAGGTCAGATAGGCGGCGGGGGTCTGGGCGCTGTGCCACAGCTGCCACCAGGGGCCGCTGAGGTTCAGCAGGATCAAGGCGCTGAGCAGCATCAGGCCGTGGTAAAGGGCCAGGATCAGCGTGGTGCTCGAGCGGGTGTAGAGGAAGCGGATCAGGTTGTGCAGGATCAGCATCACCAGACCGCCGAACAGCAGGCCGAACAGCAATGGGCGCGTCTGGTCGGCCGCGGCCCAAGCCGCAGGCTCAAGGCTGATGGCCGGACGCAACTGGTGTTCGGATACCAGTCGCAGGTAGATGTCCAGCGCGCGCGGGCTGTTGGGCAGCGGCAGCAGGTGGTCGCTGCTGCGCAGCGTCGGGCTGGCATTACCGCCTTGACGACCATGGTGCAGCTGGCGAACGAGCTTGTCGCCATCCAGCGCGTAGAGGTCCAGGCGTGAAAGGTCGGGTGCGAAGACCCGCAGCAATTGCTCCTGCTCACCTGGCTCGAGCCGGTAGTGCAGCCACAGCGCCTGGTCGGCGGGGGCGGCATCGAGTTCGAACAGTTGCAGAGGACTGAACTGGTTGCGGTAGCGGTCCGAGCGGATATCGCTCAGTTGCAGGTTGGCCTGTTCGTCGAGCAGAACGCTCCAGCCTCCACCTTGTTCGGCCGAGGCCGGGGGAAGGCAGAGCAGCGTCAGCAGGCTGACGATCAGGGCAATGGCAATCCGAAGCCGACGCAAGACGAGATCCCTTCCTAGCCGTTGTGCAGGATAACTATGCGCGGGGCGCCAAGACGAAGGCAAGGCCCCGGCGGGGCCTTGTCGACGAGCCGGAGGCCGTGAGCCAGGGGCGTCACGGCGATCCGTTGCAGCTTACTGGTGCTCGCCACGCTCGCGGGCGATCGCACGGTAGCCGATGTCGGTGCGGTAGAAGCTACCGTCCCAGTCGATTTGCTCGGCCAGGCGATAAGCCTGTTGCTGGGCGGCCTCGACGGTGGCACCCATGGCAGTGGCGCAGAGCACACGGCCACCGGCGGTCACGACCTTGCCGTCCTTGAGCGCGGTGCCGGCGTGGAAAACCTTGCCCTCGAGCTTGGCGGCAGCGTCCAGGCCGTTGATCACGGCGCCTTTGGCGTAGTCGCCCGGATAGCCGCCGGCGGCCAGTACCACGCCCAGGCTCGGCTGCGGGTTCCACTGGGCCTCGACCTTGTCCAGGGCCTTGGCGAAAGCCGCCTCGACCAGCAGCACCAGGCTCGACTCCAGGCGCAGCATGACCGGCTGGGTTTCCGGGTCGCCGAAGCGGCAGTTGAACTCGATGACCTTGGGGTTGCCCGCCTTGTCGATCATCAGGCCCGCATAGAGGAAGCCGGTGTAGACGTTGCCTTCCTCGGCCATGCCGCGCACGGTCGGCCAGATCACTTGGTCCATCACGCGCTGGTGCACATCGGCGGTGACGACCGGAGCCGGGGAGTAGGCGCCCATGCCGCCGGTGTTCGGGCCAGTGTCCTTGTCGCCGACGCGCTTGTGGTCCTGGCTGGTGGCCATCGGCAGCACGTTGTGGCCATCGACCATGACGATGAAGCTGGCTTCCTCGCCGTCGAGGAACTCCTCGATGACCACACGCGAACCGGCATCGCCAAAGGCATTGCCGGCGAGCATGTCACGCACGGCGGCTTCGGCTTCCTCGAGGGTCATGGCGACGATCACGCCCTTGCCCGCAGCCAGGCCGTCGGCCTTGATGACGATCGGCGCGCCCTTTTCCTTGAGGTAGGCCAAGGCCGGCTCGATCTCGGTGAAGTTCTGGTAGTCGGCGGTCGGAATCTTGTGACGGGCCAGGAAGTCCTTGGTGAAGGCCTTGGAGCCTTCCAGCTGGGCTGCGCCCTTGGTCGGGCCGAAGCAGTCCAGGCCACGACTGCGGAACAGATCGACCACGCCGGCCACCAGCGGGGCCTCGGGGCCGACGATGGTCATCTGCACGTTCTGCTCGGCGAAGTCGGCCAGTTGCTCCAGGGCAGTGACGTCGATGGCGACGTTCTCGCACTTGGCCTCGATAGCGGTGCCGGCGTTGCCCGGGGCAACATAGACTTTCTCGACGCGTGGGTCCTGGGCGACTTTCCAGGCCAGGGCGTGCTCACGGCCGCCGCTGCCGATGATCAAAACTTTCATGTCAAAACCTCGAATTCTTTCGGACGGGAGGCAAAGCCTCACGCTGTACGAGGTCGCAATGAAGCAGGTAGATGCAAGGCGGGGTCGGTTCCGATGAGCGGAGTTGCCTTCTGGCAATGAGCATCAGCGGAACCGGCCCCAACGCAGCAGATGCCTGCCTCAGTGCGGCCGATTGCCGTAAATCAGTGGCGGAAGTGGCGCATGCCGGTGAATACCATCGCAATGCCAGCTTCATCGGCGGCAGCGATAACCTCGGCATCACGCATCGAACCACCTGGCTGGATCACGGCGGTGATACCCACTTTAGCCGCATTGTCGATGCCGTCACGGAACGGGAAGAAGGCGTCCGAGGCCATGACCGCGCCCTGAACCTGCAGGCCGGCGTGCTCGGCCTTGATGGCCGCGATGCGGGCGGAGTTGACGCGGCTCATCTGGCCGGCGCCCACGCCGATGGTCTGACGCTGCTTGGCGTAGACGATGGCGTTGGACTTGACGAACTTGGCCACTTTCCAGGCGAAGACCAGGTCGTGGATTTCCTGCTCGGTCGGGGCGCGCTTGGTCACGACCTTCAGGTCGTCGGCACCGATCATGCCGATGTCGCGGCTCTGTACCAGCAGGCCACCGTTGACGCGTTTGAAGTCCCAACCAGCGGCGCGCTCGGCTGGCCACTCGCCGCACTCCAGCAGACGCACGTTCTGCTTGGCAGCCACGACTTCGCGGGCAGCCTGGGAGATTTTCGGCGCGATGATCACTTCGACGAACTGGCGATCGACGATGGCCTTGGCGGTTTCGCCGTCCAGTTCGCGGTTGAAGGCGATGATGCCGCCGAACGCCGACTCGGTGTCGGTGGCGTAGGCCAGGTCATAGGCCTTGCGGATGCCGCCTTCGTCCTCCGGTACCACGGCCACGCCGCACGGGTTGGCGTGCTTGACGATGACGCAGGCCGGCTTGACGAAGCTCTTCACGCACTCGAGCGCCGCATCGGTGTCGGCCACGTTGTTGAACGACAGCTCTTTGCCCTGCAGCTGGATAGCGGTGGAGACGCTGGCTTCGCCCTTCTTGGCCTCGACGTAGAACGCCGCGCTCTGGTGCGGGTTCTCGCCGTAGCGCATTTCCTGGGCCTTGACGAACTGGCTGTTGAAGGTGCGCGGGAACTCGCTGCGGCCTTCGGTGGACAGGGTGTCCTTGGCCTGGTCGATGGTGCCCATGTAGTTGGCGATCATACCGTCGTAGGCGGCAGTGTGCTCGAAGGCCTTGAGCATCAGGTCGAAGCGCTGGGCGTAGGTCAGGCCACCGGCCTTGAGGTTTTCCAGGACGCTGGCGTAGTCGCTTGCGTTGACCACGATGGCGACGTCCTTGTGGTTCTTCGCCGCGGAACGGACCATGGTCGGGCCGCCGATGTCGATGTTCTCGATGGCGGTCGGCAGGTCGCAGCCTGGCTTGGCGATGGTCGCCTCGAACGGGTACAGGTTGACGGCGACCAGGTCGATCGGCTTGATGCCGTGCTCGTTCATGATGGCGTCGTCGATGCCGCGGCGGCCAAGGATGCCGCCGTGGATCTTCGGATGCAGGGTCTTGACCCGGCCATCCATCATTTCAGCGAAGCCGGTGTAGTCGGCCACTTCCACCGCGTTCACGCCGTTGTCCTTGAGCAGCTTGTAGGTGCCGCCGGTGGACAGGATCTCGACGCCCAGCTGTTGCAGTTCACGGGCGAATTCGAGGATCCCGGTCTTGTCGGAGACGCTGATCAGGGCGCGGCGGATCGGCAGGCGGGTAGTCTGGTCGGTCATTTCGGATTCCATAACGCGGTGGTTTCAGCAAAAAAGGCGCCTCTTGGGAGAGCCGCCTTTTCTGATTGGGATTCGGATTACAACAGATCGTACTGCTTGAGTTTCTTGCGCAAGGTGCCACGGTTGAGCCCGAGCATCTCGCTGGCCTTGGTCTGGTTGCCCTTGACGTAGTTCATCACGCTTTCGAGCAGCGGTGCCTCGACTTCCGACAGCACCAGGTTGTAGACGTCCGTGACGGTCGCGCCTTCCAGGTGGGCGAAGTAGTTGTGCAGCGCCTTCTCCACGCTGTCGCGAAGGGTCTGGCCCTCTTCGCTCGGCGTATTGAGGTGCTGTTTCAGGTTGGCGTTGTCGCTCACGGGCGTTGTTCCACTCACTAATGTCTCGGTCATCATCGTCATGCGGCCACCCCTTGTCCGTCCTCTGTCTCAAGGCTCTCTCGACGTTCGCAAAAGAACGCGCGAACGTTGGCGCACTGCGCTTGTGTGTCTTCCAGCGCGTTGAACCGGGCGCGAAACTCCTTGGCGCCAGGTCGTGTTGCCAGGTACCAGCCCACATGCTTGCGGGCGATACGCACGCCCATCACATCGCCATAGAAGGCATGCAGTGCAGCCAGGTGCTCCAGCAGAATGTGTTCCACTTCATCCAGCGCCGGGGCAGGCAGGTGCTCGCCCGTGCGCAGGTAATGCTCGATCTCGCGGAAAATCCACGGCCGCCCCTGGGCGGCACGGCCGATCAGCAGGCCGTCGACGCCGGTGGCGTCCAGCACCGCCCGGGCCTTTTCCGGCGACGTGATGTCGCCGTTGGCGAAAACCGGGATCGACACCGCCTGCTTGATCGCCGCGATGGTGTCGTACTCGGCTTCGCCGGTATACAGATCGGCGCGTGTACGGCCATGGACCGCAAGCGCCTGGATGCCGGCCTGTTCGGCGATCTTCGCCACGGTCAGGCCGTTCTTGTTCGCCCGGTCCCAGCCGGTGCGGATCTTCAGGGTCACCGGAACGTCCACCGCGCCGACCACGGCGTGGAGGATTTCGCTGACCAAGGCTTCATCTCTCAATAAAGCAGAGCCTGCCGCCTTGTTGCAGACTTTTTTTGCCGGACACCCCATGTTGATATCGATGATCTGCGCGCCGGCCTCGACATTGGCCTGGGCCGCCGCGGCCAGCATCTGCGCATCGCCACCGGCGATCTGCACCGAGCGAGGCTCGGGATCGCCTTCATGGATGCGGCGCAGGCGCGATTTGCGGCTGTTCCACAGGCTCATGTCGCTGGTCACCATCTCCGAAACCACCATGCCGGCGCCCAAGCGTTGGCAAAGTGTACGGAAAGGCTGGTCCGTCACCCCGGCCATGGGGGCGAGGATCAGGTTGTTTCGCAGTGTGTAAGGGCCGATGCGTACCGCCGACATAGGTGTTCCCTGTTGTGGGGCCGAATCATGGGAGTCCGAAAAAGGGTTGGCATGATACCCGCTCTCGATGACTGGATAAAGATGAATCTGGATAAAATCTGAACAGCTGCGGGCTTATAACGAGACGCTTCTAGCTGCAAGGTTCAAGCCGCAAGCTTCACGCCAATCGTTGATTGGCCTGCGTTTTTCTTGTGGCTTGAAGCTTGCTAACGAGCGCTGCTTTTCATTCCGGCGAGCGGAAGCTCAGGCTGTAATTAACGGCCTTCGGGCCGGGATCGAGGATGTCCAAGGCGATATGGATGGGGGTCTGGCTGGGCATCTCGCCGCGCCCGGCCAGCTCACCCGACAGGTACTCGCTGGGCTTGAAGCGACGGCTGGCGATCAACTGGCCGTTGAGGTCGGCAAAGCGCAGCTCCAGCAGTGGGAAAGGTTGGGCGAACGGCGCGCGGTTGTAGATGATCGCATCGACGATCAGGGCTCCCTTGAAGTCCGGGTGGCTGCGCACCACCAGGTTGCTGCTCTTGATGCGGGAGATGTCGACGCGGGTCGGCACTGTGCAGCCGAGCATCGGGCACAGCTGCTGGAACCAGGGACGGTACTGGTCCTGGCGGGCCATTTCATCGAAGTGGTAGGCGATGTACTGGAAGGCCAGCAGCCCTGCGGCCAGCAGGGTCAACAGGCCCCACAGCAGGCGCTTGAACCCGTTTGGCTTGGCCTTTTGCCAGTCGAGCTGCAATGGGTCGTCCACCACATGCACCAGCGGCTCCTTGCGGGAAGGACGTTCGGCCTTGGCGGCCAGCATCGGCTCCGGCCGCTCATCATGCAGATCGTCTGGCTCGTCGTCATCACGTGCAGACAGGCGCAGGCTGCCGGGTTCGTCGTCGTCGCGGGCAGAGAGGCCTTTCTCAGGGATGTCGTCGTGGATCGAGAGTGGTGCCAGCGGCGCGTCGGCAAGGACGTCGCGCGGCGCGTCCTGGGTGAGTGGGCGAGGCTCGTCGTCGTCCAGGTCCAGGCCGCCCAAGGTCGGCTCGGTGCGTTCGCCGGGTGCCGGCTCGAGGTCCAGATCGAGGGTTTCCTGTTCGACCAGCACGGGGGCAGGCGCTTCGGCGGAAGGCGGCTCCGGCACATGATCGGTGGCGGTGCCGAAGGGCTCGTGCGCGTGCTCATCGTGGCGATGGTCATCGCGGCGGGCCTGCAAGGCCTCTTCACGTGATGGCGCCTGGCGCTCCCGGTGGGGTTCGCGACGCTCGAGACGGGCGAGTTCCTGGTCCAGGTCCAAATCATCCAGCGCTTGTGCGGTGACCGCCCAATCGTCCTGTTGCGGGCTCGGTGCCGGCTGCGCAGGCACGTCCTGAGGCGGCAGGGCCGGCTCCGGTTGCGCGACCGGGGCTGGCGCTGGTGCTGGTGGCGGGCTAGCCGCCTCAGACGTGTCGGCGCTCCGGTTCTGCTCCAGCAACTGCTTGGCAGCGTTGAACACCTGCAGGCAGTGGCCGCAGCGCACCACACCGCGCGCCATGCTCAATTGCTGGTAGGTGACGCGAAAGCTGGTCTGGCAATGAGGGCACTGGGTGACGAAACTGTCGGTCATGCGGCAATCCGGGCTATGCAGGTGGTTAAGTCTAGGTGGGCCTAGCGGCGGCGACCACTGATGCGTACCCAGCCGTCGCGCACGACGATTGGGTCCAGATCGAAGTCGGCAGCATAGGCAGCGGCTACTTCGTCGCCCTGCTCGGCAAGGATGCCCGACAAGGCCAGCAGGCCTCCGGGGCGGACCAGGCCGGACAGTTGCGGGGCCAGCGAGACCAGCGGGCCGGCCAGGATGTTGGCGACCAGGACGTCGGCTTGCATGGCGGGCATCTGCTCGGGCAGGTAAAGGGCCAGTCGCTCGTCGGCGATGCCGTTGCGCTGGGCGTTGTCACGCGAGGCTTCGATGGCCTGCACGTCGATGTCGGTGCCGATCGCCTCGCGGGCGCCCAGCAGCAGGGCAGCGATGGCGAGAATCCCCGAACCGCAGCCAAAGTCCAGGACTTGGGTGCCTTCGAGCTGCTGGCCGTCCAGCCACTCCAGGCACAGGGCGGTGGTCGGGTGGGTGCCGGTGCCGAAGGCCAGGCCTGGGTCCAGCAGCAGGTTGACCGCGTCTTTTTCCGGGGCCTCGTGCCAGCTTGGCACGATCCACAGGCGCCGGCCGAAGCGCATGGGCTGGAAGTTGTCCATCCAGCTGCGCTCCCAATCCTGGTCTTCGATCACTTCGGCGTGGTGCTCGGGCAACTCGGCGCCGGTCAGCAGGCGCAGGTGGGCGAACACCGCTTCGGGTTCGGCGTCAGCCTCGAACAGGGCCAGCAGGTGAGTGTGCGACCAGAGCGGAGTGGTGTTGAGGTCCGGTTCGAAGATGGGCTGGTCTTCGGCGTCCATGAAAGTCACCGAGACGGCGCCGACTTCGAGCAGGGCGTCTTCGTAGGTTTCGGCTTGGTCTGGGCTGATGGCCAGGCGAACTTGCAGCCAGGGCATGGCGGGCACCTTTGGTAAATCGACAGGGGCAGCCCAGGGCTGCGCGTAGCCTGGCAGTTTACTTGAGTGCGTGGGGTTTGTGCATTCCGTGCATTGGCGGTTTCCGGCGCGGGTAGTTGCTTGCTACCGCATGTCGGTCGGTGTCCAGACCAATCCTTGGTGGCTTCTCAATCAGGATTGATCGTCATGAGTGCATCCGTTTCGCCACCTGTCTCCACGACCAGCTCGCCTATCCTTGAGCGCCTCATTGTCTGGGCCGAGCATTTCCAGCGACGGCTGAACGATCAGTCAACCTTCTTCGAGGTCGCCGAGAACAATCTTCTGGTGGAGTTGAAAACCCATTACAGCGACGCTATCGATCCGCGTTTGCCGCACGACCTGCTCGATGCGGCGCTGCAACATCGAATCGATCAGAGGCCGCTGGTATTCGATGCGCAGTTGCACGCGCCTTATCGTCCGGATGGGCGTGTCGTTCAGGAAATACCCGAGACGCGCCGGGATGTCATGGTCCAGCTCGTGGAAAGCGCAAGCACCCGGCTTCTGGATAATTACCAGGATTACCTGACCCGTTACTGGCAGGTGGCGCCCCAGGGGCTTGTGCAGCGGCAAGCGTATCTCGTCCGTGTTGCCGAGCGAGTGGAAGCGCATTGCCAGAGCATCAAGGCCACGCTGGAGTCGGCAGCGCTTCTCGACATGTCGGTGGAGAGGCTGCGTGCGCAGCTCGGTGAGCACGAACACCAGTGGCATGAGCAGTTGGCGTTATCAAGCTTGGCTACCGAAGCCGAGCGTGAAGCGGTCGATGGCGTGACCAAATCCCACTCTCCACATTGGTACAAATTGCTGGATGAAAGCCAGCGCGCTTGTCTGGAGAAGGCTTGGGAAGACTGGCAGGATGCGCAGGACCAAGCGGGTCGCGCACTGGGCGATGTGCGTTCGCTGCAGCGCCACGCCAGTCGCTGTGCGCAAGACTATCTGGACGAGCATTTTGACGCACCGCTGCTCGCTGACCGGATTACATTCAAGCGGCGAAGGCGAGGCGCCTCACTGCAGGACGGGAAATCGCTGAGCTTGACGGAGCTGGTGGCGGAAGGGGCGCTGAATATCGACCAGCTATATGAGCTCAGTGATATCACCAACACCTCGCTTTTGTGCCCGCCACCGAGCGCAGCGCAGATTCGCGAGTTGGCGGCCAGCGTCGATGCCAAGGCAACCTACCTGCCAGCGCTGACCAAGCGCCACGAAGCAGCCGAGGTCAAGCAGGCGCTGTTCGATGCCTATGATTTCGGCCTGAAGTACAGCGCGCAACGCGCCGTGTATGCAGGGCATCTGCAGGACGCTCATCATGCCCGGTTGTCATCCCTGCGGCAGGGCAATCAGGCTGAGTGGGAGGTCAGTGCCATCGAGCTGTTCGACGGCATGGTTTGCAGTGACCTGTTGGTGTTCTTTCGTAGCCAAGAACGCGTCTTGGACAGCCTGTTCTTGTATGCGCCAGCAAAGCCGGACGGACAGGAGTGGATCGAGCTCAGCTCCCTTCGCATGCTCAGCGCCGAGATTGGCGGCTGGATGAAAGAGGCGGCTGGCCAAGACTACCTGCTGTCGCAATTGCCCGGGGAGCAGCGCGACAGGGCTGTCTTGGAAATCAAAAACATCCAGTCACTGCCCGCTGCATGGGATCTGACCCGCGATCTTCGCAGCGCGAGCCGGGGTTATCAGGCTTGTATCGAAGAAGGCGTTCGGGCGCGCATGACGATACGCGAGCATGAAGTGCAGGCCAGCGAGTCGCCTCGTTGGTACAGCGTGCTGGGCATTGAAGAGCGTCGGGTGATCAACCTGCTTTGCAACGAGGCCCGTGGCGCTGAGCAGGCGTTCATCGAGGTGCTGAAAGACTATGAGAGTTTTCAGGACTTTGCCCGACGTACGGTGGGCGAAGCCATCAAGCCGTATCTGGTAAAGCAGGGCATCACCGATCCGGTGGCACCGGAATCGATCGTCTTCGACTTGAGCACGACATTGGCCGATGGGACGACACGTTCTGTCAATCTGCTCGACGTGGTCTGCTATGGCTATGACGACAATTCGGGTATCGACCACCCGAAGCGAGGCGTGCGCTCGCTTGTCGGTCAGGACCTATCTGCGCTGCGAAGCGCCGACCTTGCCCGATACGCGCGTGGTGCCTATGTGGGAGAAAAGTACATTGCTCATGTGCGTGAGCGCTTCCTGCTGGCCGGTTCGGTGGAGTATGCGAACTACCAGCAGCTGTTCGGGAGCGCCCTGCTGAGCGGCATGGATCGTGACTTGCGAGTTGCGCATGGTCGCGCAGAGATCGATCTTGAGACCTACGAGGCGCTGACGCGTCTGGTCACTGAACTGGGACGCACGCTAAGAAAAGAGAAGGCAAGCGGGTCTTCCGAACAAGTGGCCGATCACGATGGGATCTTTCGGCTGACCATCGAGGGGTACGTCATCCTGGGGTGCTATGTGTTCCGCCACATCCAGGAGGGGAAAGCCCAGGACTGGCTGTATGCGCCGGCGGAGCCGAACGGTCGTTTGTTCAGCCGATACAGCACACTGGGGCATGAGATGTCAGGGGTGGCAAACGATTACCTGCTTGCGCGGGCGCCTCTGGCGGGCAGGCGCAAGGTCGAACAACGCCTGATTGCCCTGGCTTCGGGCAGTGCCTCCCGAGATTCACTGCGCGGCCTTCAGCACGTCATCACCATCGCTGCTGAATACGAGGCCTATATCGAACATGCGCTGGCGGATGTCGATGAGGTGACGAGCAGCCACTTCGAGGTGATTCGCACGCAAGTCGCCAAGGGGCTGTTGTACGCGCTGGTGCCGCTTTCTCTCGTCTCGCCGCCGTTCGCAGCGTTGCTGGGCGCCTATTTTGTCGCGGCGCCGCTGCGCTCGGCGATTATCGCCCACACGCGCAAGGACACCGCGCATGCCCTGCAACAGTGGTTGCTCGCCTCTTGGGGTTTGTTGGGGCTGATGATCGTGCTGCCAGGGTTTTCGCTCAGAGCGGTCAGGTCGTTGCTGGACGAAACACGGCACATGCTGGCGATCAAGCAAGTGTCCTCTGCCAGCTGCAGGCGCGCTCCTTCGATGCGTTTGGACAAGCGGTGGGCGGTCAAGGGTGAGCCGGCGAACCTTCAGGAAGTCACCGAGGCGGGCATCTGGCAAGGCACCTACCGCGGCGGCGCATCAAGCGAGGCGCCTGGGGTCCGGCACTTCGTCCGCCACCAGGGGCGGTACTTCCAGGTCGAGAGGGACGTGGAACATGGCACGCTGCGCGTGATCAAGGCCAACCGGCCCGACAGTCTTCACCGGGAGGCCATCGTCCGCAGTGCAGATGGTCGCTGGGTGGCCAATAGCACAGGCCTGCGCGGCGGCAACACCGTGCATGACTTAGGGCGGATCACCGACGTGCGGCAAGTCGCCCAGGGTACGAGCCCTGATCCGCTTCGCGGAGCGCTGCAGGGCGAAGCGGTGGTCGGGCGGCTGTCGGCCTGCAGCGCGGACAACTACCTGTTCACGCTCAATGTGCAGAGCTGCGTGGCCGTTTCGCTGTACAACCCGGCAACCAAATGGGGCGCTGTCATCCACTTCGACCATAACATCCGCGGGCTCATCGAACGCGCGATCCGGGACGTTCTGTCTCGCATCCAGAGTGCCGGAGCAGGGGAGGTGCGTGCCGTGATGGCGGGTGGAGATTGGTTGGGAGGGACGAGCATCGGCGAACCGATCCGGTCAGTGCTCAGGCGCCAGGGGATATCCGCGCAGTGGGACCATTGGTCGTACTCTTCATGCTTTGGCAAGACCTATGGCATGACATTGGACTTGGGCACCGGTGTGACCCAGGTCTATACCACCTCCGGCGACTTGGTAGCAGGCTTGTACGATCCGATTCTGCGTGGAGCACGCGCGGGTGCCGCGGGTATCAGCGGCAGGGCTGGCCGAGTGCTAGCGCGAGTCAGGGCCGAACCGTTGTACCAGTTGCGCAGCGGCCAGGTCAGCGATGGCGCGGGTCGTGTCTACAGGACCAGCGAGTACGAGTACAACGCCATCGCGATTCATCTGGTGTCCTGACCACCCAATAAAAACCCCGGCACTGGGCCGGGGTTTCTTGCATCACGCTAACGCGATCACTCCTGGTTGGCCAGTTTGTGCTCGAGGTAGTGGATGTTGACGCCGCCTTTGCAGAAACCTTCATCACGCACCAGGTCGCGGTGCAGTGGAATGTTGGTCTTGATGCCGTCGACGACGATCTCGTCCAGGGCATTGCGCATGCGAGCCATGGCCTCGTCGCGGTCCTTGCCGTAGGTGATCAGTTTGCCGATCAGCGAGTCGTAGTTCGGCGGAACCGAGTAACCGCTGTACAGGTGCGAATCGACGCGAACGCCGTTGCCGCCCGGGGCGTGGAAGTGCTTGACCTTGCCTGGGCTCGGAATGAACTTCTTCGGATCCTCGGCGTTGATACGGCACTCCAGCGCGTGACCACGGATGACCACGTCTTCCTGGCGGATCGACAGTTTGTTGCCAGCGGCGATGCTGAGCATCTCCTTGACGATGTCGATGCCGGTGACCATTTCCGAGACCGGGTGCTCGACCTGGACGCGGGTGTTCATCTCGATGAAGTAGAAACGGCCGTTCTCGTACAGGAACTCGAAGGTACCAGCACCGCGGTAGCCGATCTCGATGCACGCGTCGACGCAACGCTTGAAGACTTCCTGACGGGCCTTCTCGTCGATGCCTGGCGCTGGCGCTTCTTCCAGGACCTTCTGGTGACGGCGCTGCAGCGAGCAGTCGCGATCGCCCAGGTGGATGGCGTTGCCCTGGCCGTCGGACAGGACCTGGACTTCCACGTGGCGTGGGTTGGTCAGGAACTTCTCCAGATAGACCATCGGGTTGCCGAAGGCGGCACCGGCTTCGGTACGGGTCAGCTTGGCCGAGGCGATCAGGTCCTCTTCCTTGTGCACCACGCGCATGCCGCGACCACCACCGCCACCGGCGGCCTTGATGATCACCGGGTAGCCGACGTCGCGGGCGATCGCCAGGGCGACCTCTTCGTCTTCCGGCAGCGGGCCGTCAGAGCCTGGCACGGTCGGTACGCCGGACTTGATCATCGCGTCCTTGGCCGAAACCTTGTCGCCCATCAGGCGAATGGTGTCGGCTTTAGGGCCGATGAAGGCGAAACCGGACTTCTCCACCTGCTCGGCGAAGTCGGCGTTTTCCGCCAGGAAGCCGTAACCCGGGTGGATGGCGGTGGCGCCTGTCACTTCGGCAGCGGCGATGATCGCCGGGATGTGCAGGTAGGAATCCTTGGACGATGCAGGACCGATGCAGACCGACTCGTCTGCCAGGCCCAGGTGCATCAGTTCGCGGTCGGCCGTGGAGTGAACAGCGACGGTCTTGATACCCAGCTCTTTGCAGGCACGCAGGATCCGCAGGGCGATTTCCCCGCGGTTGGCGATCAGGACTTTTTCGAGCTTCCCAGACATCGTTGGCTCTCCGCGGTTCAAACGATGGTGAACAGCGGCTGGTCGAACTCAACCGGCTGACCGTCTTCCACCAGGATGGCGTCGATGACACCGCCGATCTCGGCTTCGATGTGGTTCATCATCTTCATGGCTTCGACGATGCACAGGGTGTCGCCTTTCTTCACGGTCTGACCGACTTCAGCGAAGTTGGCCGAGGTCGGCGAAGGCTTGCGGTAGAAGGTACCGACCATTGGCGAGCGAATCACGGTGCCTTTGAGGGCTGGAGCGGCAGCGGCGGCTTCGGCGGCCGGGGCAGCGGCAGCGACTGGCGCGGCAGCGGCGACAGGGGCAGCGGCCGGAGCCGGGGCGGCGAAGTACTGGGCGCCGGCCGGGGTCTTGCTGTGACGGCTGATGCGAACGGACTCTTCGCCTTCCTTGATCTCCAGTTCGTCGATGCCAGACTCTTCCAGCAGTTCGATCAGCTTCTTGACTTTACGGATATCCATTAATCATCAACTCCCAAGGTTCGGTCGGGGACTTAATTTTAAAAACGTGTCTAAAACGTTTCTCTACAGCCCTGGCCCCGAAGGGCCAAAGCCTTGTGTCATCAGGGCTGTGCGTTGGCAGCCAGGTATTCCAGCGCGGATTCCAGGGCCAACCGATAACCGGTGGCGCCCAGACCGCAGATCACCCCTACGGCGACATCTGAAAAGTAGGAGTGATGACGGAACGGTTCACGCTTGTGCACGTTGGAGAGGTGCACTTCGATGAATGGGATGCTCACAGCCAGCAATGCGTCACGTAATGCGACGCTGGTGTGGGTGAAAGCAGCCGGATTGATCAGGATGAAGTCCACGCCTTCGTTGCGGGCGGCATGAATACGGTCGATCAATTCGTACTCGGCATTGCTCTGCAGGTACTGCAGGTGGTGGCCAGCGGCGCGGGCGCGCTGCTCCAGGTCCTGGTTGATCTGGGCCAGGTTCACGGCACCGTAGTGGCCTGGTTCGCGGGTACCGAGCAGGTTCAGGTTGGGGCCGTGCAGCACCAGTAGGGTTGCCATCTGCGATTCCTTGGGTTTTGTAGGGCAATACGACATGAGCGCGGCGACTATGCCGCAAGAGGGCGTCGGGTGTCCAGTTCCCTGCAATAGCCAACACGTTGTCCGAGGTTCGCGCAAAGTATGTGACCAGATCATTAAGTCTGGTCACTCCTTTAGTGAAGTTGCCCGGTCCGGAGAAGTTATAGACCCAGTTTGCCGCGCACGCGCGTCAGAATCGCCGCAAATTCGCCGGCGTTTATCTCGCCAATGACCCGATCAACGGAAAGTTCGCTGCCGTTCGCTGCAAAAAACAGTAGCGCAGGTGGGCCGAACAGCTGGTAGCGGTCGAGCAGGGTGCGTTGCTCTGCGTTGCTTTCGGTGATGTCGAAACGCAACAACTTGAACGCGCCCAATTGTGATTGGACCTGTGGTGCGCTCAGTACTTCGTGTTCGATCACTTTGCAACTGATGCACCAGTCGGCGTACCAGTCCAGCAGTACCGGTTTGCCGGCGGCCTTGGCGTCGGCGAGCGCTGCATCCAGTGCGGCGGGCGTGGTGATGGTCTGCCAGGCGTCGGTCTTGCTGGCCCGGCTGCCGTCGAGGCTGGCTGCTGCCGGGGGCGGCAAGGGGCGCAAGGGGTCGCCTTGACCGCTCAGGGCGCCATACCAGCAGGCCAAGGCGTAGACCAGCAGGGCCAGGCCGAGCAATTGGGCCAGGCGTTGACGCGGGGTCTTGACCACCAACTCCAGGGCGCCGAGGAACAGCGCCACGCCCGCGGCGAGCAGACCGACCAACAGCAACGTCGCAGGCCCCGGCAGCACGCGGCTGAGCAGGCCGATGGCCAGGCCCAGCAGGAGAACCCCGATGGCATTCTTGACGGTGTTCAGCCACGGGCCGCTCTTGGGCAGCCACGCTGCTCCTCCGGTGGCCACCAGCAATAGCGGCGCGCCCATTCCCAGGCCCAGGGCGAAGAGTTTCAGCGCCCCGCCCAATGCATCGCCGCTCGCGCTGATGTACAGCAGGGCTCCGGCCAGCGGCGCCGACACGCAGGGGGAGACCAGTAGGCTGGACAGCACGCCAAGCACTGCCGCACCCAGCAACGAGCCGCCTTTGGTGCGGTTGGCCATGCTGTCCAGGCGGCTGCTCAGCGCCTGCGGGAGCTTGATTTCGAACAAGCCGAACATGGCCAGGGCAAACAGCACGAAGAACAGCGCGAATGGCACCAGCACCCACGCCGACTGCAGGCGTGCCTGCAGGTTCAGGCTGGCGCCGAACATGCCCATCAGCGCCCCGAGCACGGCAAAGGACACGGCCATCGGCAGCACATAGGCCAGCGACAGGCTCAGCCCACGCCAGCCACCCACCTGCCCGCGCAGCACCACACCGGACAGGATCGGCAGCATCGGTAGCACGCAGGGGGTGAAGGTCAGGCCTATGCCGGCGAGGAAGAACAGCAGCAGTGACTGCCAGCCCCAGCCTTGCTCGGCGCCACCTGCGCCGGCCTCGGGTTTCCCGCCGGTGCCATCGATGCTCAGCCGTTCGGTTTCCGGCGGATAGCACAGGCCTTTGTCGGCGCAGCCCTGGTAGCCCACCAGCAAGGTAAAGGCACGTGGATCGGTGCGTGGCAACTGGATGTCGACCACGCCGTGGTAGACCTCGACATCGCCAAAGAACTCGTCGTGCTTGGCTTCGCCCTTGGGAATATCGGCCGGGCCCAGGGCGATGTCGGCGGGCTCCGTACGGAACTGGAAGCGGTGGCGGTAAAGGTAATAGCCGTCGGTGGCGACGAAGCGTAGCTTGACGGTCTGGGCGTCGGCCTGGACCAGGCTGAGCTTGAAGGCTTCGTGGACAGGCAAGAAGTCGGCGCTGTTGCTCAGAGAGGCGGCGCCGAGGGTGGCGCTGGGGCGGTTGTCGAGCAGGCCCGCGGCGAAGGCAGGGCTGGCCAGCAGCAGGAACAGCAGGAAAAACAGGCGGCGCATGGCGGTCTCGCTAGGTGAAACGTGGGCGCATCATAGCGGACTTGCCCACGATTGGGGCCTGGTTGGCCGGCAGCGCGACACATGGCCGCTGGATTTCATGTTGTCAGTGCCGACGCAACCGCTCAGGTGCCGAGACGCTCAGAGGCGAAACGCCCGCACCGCCGTGTTCAGCTCGCTGCCAAGCTGGAGCAACTGCTCACCTTGCTCACGCCCTTCGCCTATGCGTTGCAGGTTGTCCTCGCCCAGTGCGTGAATCCGCTCGCTGTGGTCGCGAATCTCGCTCACCGCCCCTGTCTGCTGGGCGGTTACCTCGGCGATGCGTACCGCCGTGTCGGCGATCGTGCGGATGGCACCGACGATTTCATCGAGTGCGCCATCGGCAGCCTGGGCCTGGCTGGCGGTGGCCTCGGCGTGTTCGAGCTGGGTGCGCATGCCGTTCACCGATTCCCGGGCGGCTTGTTGCAGGCGGTCGATCAAACCCTGGATTTCACCCGTAGCCCCCGTGGTGCGCTGGGCCAGCGAGCGCACCTCGTCGGCGACCACAGCGAAGCCACGGCCCATCTCGCCCGCCCGTGCAGCCTCGATGGCGGCATTGAGTGCCAGAAGGTTGGTCTGTTCGGCGATCGCACGAATCACTGTCAACACACCGCCGATGGTGGCCGACTCCTCGGCCAATTGCTCGATCGTCTGCGCGTTGCCTTGCACTTCATCGACCAATGCACGCAGGCCGGACAGGCTCTGGCCGATCACCGCCTGGCCCTGTTCCACGGCGCGCCCGGCATCACGGCTGGCTTCGGCGGCGGCGCTGGCATCGCCCGCGACCTGCTGGATGGTCGCCTCCAGTTCGCCCAAGGCATCGCGGATCTGTGCGGTGTCACCGGCCTGGCGCTCGGCGCCGTCGTGCAGGGCAGTGCTCATTCCCGCCAAGGCATGACTGCTGCCGGCAACCTGTTCGGCGTTGTGACGCAGGGTGCCGACCAGGTCCACCAGGTATTGGCGCAGGCGATTGAGCGACGCCTGGATATCGTGCAGCTCACGGTTGGTGCGCCCCAAGGTGATGGCCTGGGCGAAGTCGCCCTCGGCCCAGCGCGACAGGGCAGGGGCAAGGCCGGTCAAAGTGCGCGCCAAGCGGCGTTGAAGGGTGTCGATGAGCAGGGCGATGAGCAGGATCAGGCCAATCATCAGACCCTGGATGATACGCACTTCGCCGGCGATCTTGGCGTGCAGGCCCCGTACCTCAGGCTCCAGGGCTGCGATGGCCTGTTGCACTGCTTCCAGTCGCTCGCCTGTGCTGGCGGCCAGGGCGGTACGGCGCTCGATCTGTTCGCGGGTGCGTTGCAGTTCGGCCGGGTAGCGGGCCAGCAGGCTTTGCAGCTCGCGCTTGAGGCCCACCGCCACATCTTCGCGTTGCTCGCTGGCCTGTGTCTGCAGCCCCATCAGGGCGGCGAAATCGTCGGCGTTGGACTCGGCAGCGCGGGTCACGCCCAGCAGTGGCAGGCTGTCGATGGCCTGGGCTTGGGCGCGGATCAGTTGCAGTTCACGTTCGACTTCGTCGGCCAGCTCCGCACGGCCACTGCTGACCAGCTTGTCCCGAGCCAGGGACAGGCGCCCCAGGTGCACCGAGGCGTCCAGCACGGGCGTCAGGTACCGGCCCGCGTCTGGGCTGGCGCTGTCACGGGCGTAAGCTGCCAATTGCTCAAAATTGGCCCCCAGCTCACGTTCGGCCTGAAGCAGCAAGGCCTGCGGGTCGCCGGCAAGCTTGCCGGCGGCGAGCAACTCGTTGGCGGTAAAGGTCTGCAGGTGGTCCAGGCTGGGGCGCAGCTTGTCCGAAAGCGCCTGTGGCCAGTCGGCCAGGGAGGCCTGCAACTGCTTGGTCGCCTCCATGGCGGCGGCATGGCGCAGGGCGTCGCCACTGCCCAGGTAGGCCTGGATATTGCGCGCCGCATCACGCTGGAACTGTTGGGACAAATCCAGGTAGCGCTCCATCAATTGATAGGGGCGCTCCAGGGCGCGTTGCGACCACCACAGGGTCGCGCCCAGGGCGATACAGACGGTCACTAGCAGCAAAGTATTGAAATTGGTCAGCCACTTCAGGCGCATAGCTGCGAACTTCCGGCGGGGAGTGGAGAGGTAGGTGCCTGAAGTTATTGCGATTTTGTGACGAGGTGATGACGAGAAAGGCGTGACCTTACAAAAAAGTGGCTATTTGCCTTTATTGGCCAAGCCGGTCGGGGAAGCAGGTGGCACGCACCACGCAGTTGCGCCCGGCATGCTTGGCGCGGTACAGCGCCTCGTCCGCGGCGCTGGCCATGGTCAGGGCATCGAGGTTGTCGTCCAGTTGCACCACGCCGGCGCTGAACGTGCACGTGAGATCGTGGGGCTGGGCCGGGTAGAGGATTTCGGCGAAACGTCGGCGAATCTCGTCCAGTACCTTGTGGGCCGCGTCCAGCGCGGTGTTAGGCATGACGATGGCGAACTCCTCGCCGCCGTAGCGCCCGATGAAGTCGGTCTTGCGCAGCCGCTGCTTGAGAAACAGCGCCAGGCTCTTGATCACCCGGTCGCCCATCGGGTGGCCATGGCGATCGTTGATTTTCTTGAAATGGTCGATGTCGAGCATGGCGAAGCTCAGCGGCTGCGCTTCGCGGCGTGCGCGGAAGCTGCAATCTTCCAGCAACTGCAGGATATGGGTGTGGTTGTACAGCCCCGTGAGGCTGTCGCGCACCATGCGGGCCTTGAGGTGACGGGCGCGGGCCGCGCGGTTGCGCACGGTGGTGATCAGGTGGCGTGAGCGGATCGGCTTAGTCAGGAAGTCGTCACCGCCCTCGCTCATGGCGTCCAGTTGCTTGTCCAGATCATCCTCGGCCGACAGGTAGATGATCGGCACACTGACGTAGCGATCGTTATGGCGGATGACCTTGGCAAGCTCGGGGCCGGTGCAGTCGGGCATATAGAGGTCGAGGATGATCAAGTCGGGCTGGAAATCCGCCAGCTCGGCCATGGTGCGGATCGGCTCGGTGAGGGTGCGGGTGATCATGCCCGCGCCGTTGAGCAGGCGTTCGGTATACATGGCCTGGGCGCGGGAGTCGTCGATGATCAGCACACGGAAGGGGTCGTACTGGGTGGCGCTGGTGTAGAGCTCGACTTTCTCCAGCAGGCTCGAGGCCTCCAGCGTGCCGGTCAGGAACTCCTGGCCTCCGGCGCGTACGGCGGCCAGACGGGTGGGGGTGTCGGTCTCGTGGTGGCTGAAGAACAGCAGCGGGATGTGCTGATCCAGCCCTTGCTGGGCCAGGGCCGCGAGTTTCAGGCCTTGGCCTGGGCCAGTGAAGTCCACATCCATCACGATGGCCGAAGGCAAACGTTCACGCATCGAGGCGCAGAAGGCCTCGGCACTGTACAGCGCCTGCACGCCCAGGCCGAAGAATTCGAGCTGCTGGGCCAGGCGCTCGGCTCGGTCGTGGTCCTGAAGCAGGATGTAGACGGGCTTGCGTACGGGTGGCAGGGGCACATTGTCGAGCTGGTCGCCTTTGCGCAGGCCGGTACGTGAGAGGCGCTGCATCAGGCGGTTGAGCTCGCTGATCAGCTCCGAGTTCAGCCGCGCGCTGTTGGCCTCGATGGCCCGCAACGTCTGGCCGATCGCCGTCGAGAGCACGCTATGCTCGGGTTGTTCGAAGCGCTCGGCATAGCGTTGCAGGCGCAGGTTGGCCTCGCACAGCTCGCCCAACTCCGCAGCCGACCACTCGCCCCGTTGCAGGCGCTGCCAGATCTCCAGGATCTGTCGGGCCTGGTGGATGACCCGCTGGGCGAAGTGCTGCTTGAGGCGCTCGTGGCTCGGGTCGGCTGGCTGGGTCATGTCCTGACTGCTTGTTGGTGTGTGGTTATGCAGGTGCAATGATGGCTCCATGCTAGCACTCATTTCTGGACTGGCCAGTGCGCCATGTCAACAAAGTCTGCCCAGGTACGAATATTCAGTTACCGACCGATTGGTCGCTTATGCGTAAGGCAGTGTCTGCTTTATAGTGCTGCCACGCGGGCTTGCCGTGGCACCCTGGCTGGGGCTGGTGGTCCAAGCCCCTGAACTGTCGGACTGATAAGGACAACGCCATGCTGGATTGGAAAAACCGCGAGGCCAAAGCCGAGCCCCGTGAGCGCGTCGACGCCCGTGGCGCCGCTGCACGTAGCTATCTGGGGGGGCTGTGGAGCCGAGCCTTGGGCACCCTGATCGGCCTGTATCTGTTGGTTTGCATCGGCCTCGGTTGGTACTGGAGCCAGGAGCCGGAGCTGTTCCCCGTTCAGCAGAACGCCCAGACTGCCGCCGAGCGCACCGGCCAGCAAATGGTGGTGGGCTATACCACCATCGAGACCCTCAAGATCGTCGCCGGCACCCTGCTGAACAAGCCGGGCGGCTACATCTCCAACGACCGTTTCCCGCCAGGGCTGTGGATGGACAACATGCCGAGCTGGGAATACGGCGTGTTGGTCCAGGTGCGTGACCTGTCCCGCGCCCTGCGCAAGGACTTCGCCCGCTCCCAGTCGCAATCGACCGAAGATGCGGACCTGGCCAAGGCCGAGCCGCGCTTTAACTTCGACAACAAGAGCTGGATCCTGCCGTCGAGCGAATCGGAGTTCGAGGAGGGCATCAAGTCGCTCAGCCGCTACCAGCGCCGTCTGGCTGCCGGCGACCAGGGCGCCATCTTCTATACCCGCGCGGACAACCTGAACAACTGGCTAGGTGATGTGGCCACCCGCCTGGGCTCGTTGTCCCAGCGCCTGTCGGCCAGTGTCGGTCGGGTCAAGCTCAACAGCACCCTGAAGACCGAGTCGGTCGTTCCAGGCCAGGCGCCGCAGGTCGACGAGGAACTGGTGGAAACCCCATGGCTGCAGATCGACAACGTGTTCTACGAAGCCCGGGGTCAGGCTTGGGCGCTGTCGCACCTGCTGCGCGCCATCGAGGTCGACTTCGCCGATGTACTGGCCAAGAAGAACGCCACGGTCAGCGTGCGCCAGATCATCCGTGAGCTGGAGGCCTCCCAGGAGGCGCTGTGGAGCCCGATGGTGCTCAACGGCAGTGGCTTTGGCATGTGGGCCAACCATTCGCTGGTAATGGCCAACTATATTTCCCGGGCCAACGCCGCTGTCATCGATCTGCGTCAACTGCTGTCGCAGGGCTAGGATGACCATCAGCCCACAGGAGGCTGCGCATCGCGCGGCCTCCGATCGTGAATCGGTCGCCTGGGTCGACGAGGCCGACCGACTGCTCGGCGCGCTACCCCGGGCCGAGCTGCGTGAGCGCGGCCTGATCGGGCGCTGCACCTTCATCTTGTTGTTCAACAGCGCCGGTGAGCTGTGCGTGCACCGGCGCACGTTGAGCAAGGCCTTGTATCCCGGCTATTGGGACGTGGCAGCTGGTGGCATGGTGGCAGCCGGCGAAAGTTACGAGATGTCGGCGGCGCGTGAACTGGAGGAAGAGCTGGGTATCTCGGGCGTCGAGTTGCGCTTTCACGAGCGGTTCTACTTCGATCAACCGGACAACCGCCTATGGTGCGCGGTGTTCTCGGCGGTTTCCGATGCACCGTTGAAGCTGCAGCCCGAAGAAGTCAGTGAAGCGCGGTTCATGAGTCTTGCCCAGATAGAAGCCGATCGTGGACGTTTGTCGTTCTGTCCGGACTCGCTGGCGGCGCTGGATCGTTACGCCGCCAGTCTGAAATAGCTGTGTTGGCAGGGCTGGCTCTTACGCAACTGAGCCCGCACTCACAAGGCTCATATAGCGCTTGAGCGCTGTGGGAATGGGTTTGTTCGCGAAGGGTCGCAAAACATTCGAAAAATGGCGCATTCCGGTACTTAGCAATCGGCAGATTTATCGTTACACTGCGCGCCCTTTTCGGGCTGTCGCAGGATTTTGCGGCAGTAGCGCTGCCCCTGCCAGAGTGGGGCTTCGCGGTCGGTCCTGGCCCCAGGCACCGACCAGTTTTTGTCCTCAGCAAAGAGGAACAAAAGTGGCCAAGAAAGCTTCTTCCTTCGCCGCCCTTGGCGGTCTCGTTTACTCCACCGATGCCGGTCGGCATTGCCCGGACTGTGGCAAGCCGGTGGACGCCTGCATCTGCAAGCAACAGGTCATCCCCGAAGGTGATGGTATCGCCCGCGTGCGCCGCGAAAGCAAAGGCCGTGGCGGCAAGACCGTGACCACCATCAGTGGCGTCCCGCTGCCCCTCGACCAGCTCAAGGAGCTGGCCAGCAACCTCAAGCGCCGTTGTGGCACCGGAGGCGCGCTGAAGGACGGGGTCATCGAGATCCAGGGCGACCATGTCGAGCTGCTGCTCGGTGAGTTGACCAAGCAGGGCTTCAAGGCGAAGAAATCCGGCGGCTGATCCCGGCCCGCGCGATTTTTCGCCCATTGCTTTCTAAACTCGTTCCCGTGGCAAGGGTCTATCCCCTGGCACGGACGAATCGTCATTTTCGGTTTCTACACTGCATCCGCGCCCTCGTGGTGCAGTGTCTTCGACTTATCTACAGGGGACTTGAATGTCCGTACGACGCACACGCAAAGATGATGGCAGCCAGTGGACCGTGGCCGACAGCCGCAGTGTTTATGGGATCCGCCATTGGGGCGCTGGTTATTTCGCCATCAATGAGGCCGGGCGCGTCGAAGTGCGCCCCAACGGTCCGGACAGTGCCCCGATCGACCTGTACGAGCAGGTCGACGAGTTGCGCCAGAGCGGCCTGTCGCTGCCGCTTCTGGTGCGTTTCCCCGACATCCTGCAGGACCGCGTGCGTCAGCTGACCGGCGCCTTCGATGCCAACATCGCGCGCCTGGAATACCAGAGCAAGTACACGGCCCTGTATCCGATCAAGGTCAACCAGCAGGAAGCGGTGGTGGAGAACATCATCGCCACCCAGAACGTTTCCATAGGCCTTGAAGCCGGGTCCAAGCCCGAGCTGCTGGCGGTCCTGGCGTTGGCGCCCAAGGGTGGGACCATCGTCTGCAATGGCTACAAAGACCGTGAGTTCATCCGCCTGGCGCTGATGGGCCAGAAGCTTGGCCACAACGTGTTCATCGTTATCGAGAAGGAGTCCGAGGTCGCCCTGGTGATCGAGGAAGCCGCCGATCTCAAGGTCAAGCCGCAGGTCGGCCTTCGTGTGCGCCTGTCGTCGCTGGCTTCGAGCAAGTGGGCCGACACCGGGGGCGAGAAGTCCAAGTTCGGCTTGTCCGCCGCACAGCTGATCTCGGTGGTGCAGCGCTTCCGCGATGCAGGCCTCGACCAGGGCATTCGCCTGCTGCACTTCCACATGGGCTCGCAGATCGCCAACCTGGCCGACTACCAGCACGGTTTCAAGGAGGCCATTCGTTACTACGGCGAATTGCGCGCCCTGGGCCTGCCGGTCGATCACATCGACGTCGGTGGCGGCCTGGGCGTGGACTACGACGGCACACACTCGCGCAACGCCAGCTCCATCAACTACGACATGGACGACTATGCCGGCGTGGTGGTGGGCATGCTTAAGGAGTTCTGCGACGCCCAAGGCCTGCCGCATCCGCACATCTTCTCCGAGAGCGGCCGCTCGCTGACCGCGCACCACGCCATGCTGGTGATCCAGGTGACCGACGTCGAGAAGCACAATGACGAAGTGCCGACCATCGAGAACAAGGAATCGCTGCCTGAAACCGTGCAGTGGCTGGTCGACCTGCTGGGCCCGACCGACATCGAGATGGTCACCGAGACCTACTGGCGCGCCACCCACTACATGGGCGATGTGGCCGCGCAATATGCTGACGGCAAGATCAGCCTCGCCGAGAAAGCCCTGGCCGAGCAGTGCTACTTTGCCGTGTGCCGCCGCCTGCACAACTCGCTCAAGGCCCGTCAACGCTCGCACCGCCAGGTGCTGGACGAGCTCAACGATAAGCTGGCCGACAAGTACATCTGCAACTTCTCGGTGTTCCAGAGCCTGCCGGACACCTGGGCCATCGGCCAGGTGCTGCCGATCATCCCGCTGCACCGCTTGGACGAGGAACCGATGCGCCGCGCCGTGTTGCAGGACCTGACCTGCGACTCCGACGGCAAGATCAACCAGTACGTCGACGAACAGAGCATCGAGACCAGCATGCCAGTGCACGCGGTCAAGGAAGGCGAGGACTACCTGCTGGGTGTGTTCCTGGTCGGTGCCTATCAGGAAATCCTGGGTGATATGCACAACCTGTTCGGCGACACCGACTCGGTGAACATCTACCAGAACGCCGATGGCAGCGTGTACCACGCCGGCATCGAGACCCACGACACCATCGAGGACATGCTGCGTTATGTGCACCTCTCGCCGGAGGAGTTGATGACGCACTACCGCGACAAGGTCGCCAGCGCCCGCATCACGGCGCGTGAGCGTACCCAGTTCCTGGATGCGCTGCGTCTGGGGCTGACCCGGTCGTCGTACCTGTCTTCCTGATGGCACGATGCGCTAGCGTCTGGAGCGATCGAGGCGCGGGCTAGGGTGAAACGGCCTTGACCATGGCCCTGCCGATGGCGGCGATCGCCGCGTTGCGTTCATCCAGGGAAGCTTCGGTGTCCTTGAGGTAGATGGTCGCGACGATCGCCTCGCCCCGCGGCGGCCATAGGACCGCCGCAATGCCTCGCGCCCCGAAACTTCCGCTGCCGGTCCTGTCGGCGATTCGCCAGTCGTTGGGGATTGCCGCCCGCAAAAGCGGGCCACCCACCTCGTTGTTGCTCAGCCATTCGGTCAGTTGTGCCCTGGACGGTGTGTCCAGGGCCGTTCCCAGTAACAATGCCTTTACCGTGTTTGCCATGGCCCGTGGTGTCGTGGTGTCACGCTCATCCCCAGGCATGACCTCATTCAAACTCGGTTCGTTTCGATCCGATCGGGTGGTCTGGTCGCCCAGTCCTCGGACAAAAGCGGTCACTACCTTGGGCCCTCCCAGGACCTCGAATACGGCATTGGCGGCGGTGTTGTCGCTGGTTTTGAGGGTGATGGCGCACAGTTTTGCCGCAGGTACATGCGTGCCGACCAGGTCTTTGGTCACCGGCGCGTAGGCCAGGATGTCTTGCGAGTGAATAGGCACCGATCGGGTCATCAGCGCTTGCCCTTCATTGAGCAGCGTCGAACACAAAAGAAGCTTCACGGTGCTTGCCATCGGAAAGCGTTCGTCGGCCCGATACTGCCAGGAGCGACCCGTGCCGGTGTCATGAATCGAGTATCCGACTGTCGCCTTGAGCGTGCGCTCTATCTGCAGGGCTGCTTCCTGGATTGGGTCGCCGCCGGCCATGGCCGCCTGGGCTGGGAAAGTGACAGCAGTAGCGAACAGCCATGAGCCGACCAAGCGTCTGACCTGACGGGAAAGCATGAGTAAGTCCTGTCGATAAAAGAGGGAGCGGGCGACGTTAAGAGGCTTTGGTTGTTTCAGATGCAGGATATGGCCTCAAGCTACGAAGACTTGTTCTGGTTATTGGGTAGGGTGTTTCTGGGGCATTCCTTTGATTGCCTCAATGCCAGGTCGTGATGCAGACGCATCGCCGTCCCTCATGGAACCCATAGGCCTTGTTGCCGCAGCTGCCAACCCACCCATCCCAGCGTTATCGCCCGTAGCCCCATGAATACGAGAAAGGCCAACCACAGACCATGGTTGCCCAGCCCGCTCATCGCCAGCGCCAAGGGCAAGCTCAGCGCCACGCTGAGCAGCATCGCATTGCGCATCTCCCGTGCGCGTGTGGCGCCGATGAACAGGCCGTCGAGCAGGTAGCTCCATACGGCGATCAACGGCAATACCGCCAGGTAGGGTAGGAACGGGTAGGCCGCTACGCGCACGCTGTCGATATCGGTCTGCAGGTCGATGAACAGATGCCCTGCGACCAAGAACAACGCGGCAAAACCCAGGCTGACGATCAGCGACCAGCCGCAGGCCACCACCAGCGAGCGGCGTAGGGTCTGGTGGTCTCGGGCACCGATGGCGTGGCCGCACAGGGCTTCGACTGCATGGGCCAGGCCGTCCAAGGCATAGGCGGTGAGCATCAGGCCATTGAGCAGCAGGGCATTGGCAGCCACAGTGGCTTCGCCCAGTCGCGCCCCCTGAACGGTTACCAGCAGGAACACCAACTGCAGCGCCAGGCTGCGCAGGAAGATGTCGCGGTTGACCGACAGCAGCGGCCGCCAGGACTGCCAGCGCTTGAGTGCGGCCCAGGCAATGTGCCCAGGGTAGGCGCGCAGGGCCGGACGCGTCAGGGCAAGCCCGAGCAGCGCGGCGCTCCATTCGGCCATGACCGAGGCCCGCGCCGAGCCCAGCACGCCCCAGTCGAGGCCAAGAACGAACCACAGGTTAAGGACGATGTTCAGCACGTTGGTGGTCAGCAGGATCGCCATGGGCGCCCGGGCGTTCTGCGTGCCCAGGAACCAGCCGACCAGGGCGTAGCTGGCCAGCGCCGCCGGCAGGCCTAGCAGACGGGTATGGAAGAAATCCTCGGTGGACTGGTGCAGCGCCGCGCTCGGTTGCATCGCCTGCAACGCCAATTGGCTGAAAGGAATCGCCAGCAGGCCGATCAGCAGTGCGAAGGCCAGGGCCAGCAGTAATCCTTGCACCAGTACCTGGCGTAAAGCGGCTCCATCGGAGCGTCCTGCAGCCTGGGCGGCGAACCCGGTAGAGCCCATGCGCAGGAAACCCATCAGCCCGACCATGAAGGTGAACAAGGTCGACCCCACCGCCACTGCGCCCAATTGATGGGCATGGGGCAGGTGGCCGATCACGGTGCTGTCGACCAGGGCCACCAGTGGTACCGAGATGTTGGACAGGATCATCGGCGCGGCCAGCGCCCAGACCTTGCGGTGGGTACGGCGGTCGTGCCAGTCGGTGGACAGTGCGGACATGTGAAACCTTGGGCTGAAGGGCCGCTTGGAGAGTGGCGCCATTGTAGCGGGCAGGCCAAGGCTGTGCGCGAACAGGGTCTCAGTTGCACGCTCATGGCAGGTACGTGGCCAACCATTGCGCTATAGTTGCGCCCTTATCGACACGCTGCCCAAGAGTTCTCTTTCCATGCTCAACAAAGGATTGTTGCTGGCCTGCGCGCTGGCGCTGCTCAGTGCTTGTGATTCCTCGTCGAAGGATGCTCCGGCTCCTGCCGACAAGCCGGCTGCGTCGGCGCCTGCCGCCACCCCGGCGCCCAAGCGCGAAGACCCGGCCGTCCTGGCCAAGCGCTACGCCGACCGCGAGCTGACCGTGCTGGACGTCTCGGAAGTCCAACTCGATGGTGCCAGTACCCTCTCGGTCAGCTTCTCCGCTCCCTTGGACGCCAATCAGGACTTCGCCTCCAAGGTCCATCTGGTCGATACCGTCAAAGGCAAGATCGACGGCGCCTGGGAGCTTTCGGACAACCAGATGGAACTGCGCCTGCGTCATCTGGAGCCGCAGCGAAAGCTGGTCTTGACGGTCGACAAGGGCCTGCTGGCGGTCAACGACAAGCGTCTGGAGCAGGAGTCGGTGACCCGTCTGGAAACCCGCGACATGCAGCCGACCGTGGGCTTCGCCAGTCGCGGCTCGCTGTTGCCCACCCGCCTGGCCGAAGGCCTGCCGGTGATCGCCCTGAACGTCGAAAAGGTCGATGTGGAATTTTTCCGCATCAAGCCGGACATGCTCTCCAGCTTCCTGGTCAACTGGGGTCGCAACAGTAGCCTGTACTACTACCAGTCCAAGGAAACCCTGGACATGGCCGACCTGGTCTACAGCGGCCGCTTCGACCTCAACCCTGCGCGCAACACCCGCGAGACTGTGCTGCTGCCGATCGCCGGGATCAAGCCGCTGCAGGAGCCGGGCGTGTACCTGGCGGTGATGCGCGCCTCGGGCACCTATGATTATTCCCAGCCGGCGACCCTGTTCACTTTGAGCGACATCGGTGTCTCCGCCCATCGCTACCGGGATCGCCTGGACGTATTCGCCCAGGCCCTGGAAGGCGGCAAGGCGCTCAAGGGCGTCACTCTCGAGTTGCACGATGACAAGGGCAAGCTGCTGGCCCAGGCCGAAACCGACGGCGAGGGCCACGCACAACTGCCGATCACTGCCAAGGCCGACACGCTGATCGCCACCCAGGGTGTAAACACCACGCTGCTACGCCTGAACACCGCCGCCCTGGACCTGGCCGAGTTCGACATCACAGGCCCTCAGGCCAATCCGCTGCAGTTCTTCATTTTCGGTCCGCGCGACCTGTATCGCCCGGGCGAGACGGTGTTGCTCAACGGCTTGCTGCGCGATCAGGACGGCAAGCCGGTCAAGGCGCAACCGGTGACGGTCGAGGTGCGTCGGCCGGATGAGCAGGTCAGCCGCAAGTTCGTCTGGGAGGCCGACAGCAACGGTTTGTTCCAATACCAACTGCAACTGGCCACCGAAGCCCCGACCGGACGCTGGCAACTGCTGCTCGACCTGGGGGGCGGGCGCAAGCAGGTCTATGAATTCCTGGTCGAGGATTTCCTCCCAGAGCGCCTGGCCCTGGAGCTCAAGGGCAGCAGCGCGCCGCTGTCGCCTGACGAAACCGCGCGCATCCAGGTCAATGGCCGTTACCTCTACGGCGCGCCTGCCGCCGGCAACCGTCTGAGCGGCCAGGCCTATGTACGCCCTCTGCGCGAAGCCGTGCCGGCGCTGCCGGGCTATCAGTTCGGTTCGGTCACCGAGACCGAACTCAACCAAGACCTGGAGCTGGACGAGGTGACCCTCGACAACGCCGGCAAGGCCACCCTGGATATCGAAAGCCGCTGGGCCGAGGCCCGTTCGCCGTTGCAACTGACTGTCCAGGCCAGCCTCCAGGAGTCTGGCGGACGGCCGATCACCCGCCGCCTGGAGCAGCCGATCTGGCCGGCCGAACGCCTGCCGGGCCTGCGTGGCCTGTTCGAGGGCGAGGAAACCGACAGCGACGGTCCCGTGGAATTCGAAGTGCTGGTGGCCGATCGCGAAGGTCACAAGCTTGCCGCCGAAGACCTCAAGGTGCGTCTGGTGCGTGAGCGTCGCGACTATTACTGGAACTACTCCCAGAGCGACGGCTGGAGCTACAACTACAACGAGAAATTCCTCACCCAGAGCGAGGAGACCGTCAGCGTGAAGGCTGGCGGCACCGCCAAGCTGAACTTCCAGGTGGAGTGGGGCCCGTACCGGGTCGAGGTAGAAGACCCGCAGACAGGGCTGGTCTCCAGCGTGCGCTTCTGGGCGGGCTACCGGGCCCAGGACAACGCCGAAGGTGGCGCGGTGCGTCCGGACCAGGTCAAGCTGGCCTTGGACAAACCGTCCTATGCCGACGGGGCCACCGCCAAGGTCACGGTCACCCCACCTGCTGCCGGCAGCGGTTATCTGATGATCGAATCCAGCGATGGCCCGCTGTGGTGGCAGGAGATCGACGTGCCCGCCGAGGGCAAGACCTTCGACGTGCAGCTGGATGAAAAGTGGGCGCGTCACGACCTGTACATCAGCGCCCTGGTGATCCGCCCCGGCGAACGCAAGGCCAACGCCACGCCAAAGCGCGCCGTGGGTGTACTGCATCTGCCGCTGGACCGTGCCGAACGCAAGCTCGCTTTGACCTTGCAGGCCCCGCAGAAGATGCGCCCCAAGCAACCGCTGACCGTGAAATTCAAGGCCGCCAACGCAGATGGCAGCGTGCCGAAACAGGTGCATGTGCTGTTGTCGGCGGTGGACGTGGGCATCCTCAACATCACCGATTTCAAGACCCCGGACCCGTTCGCCAGCCTGTTCGGCCGCAAGGCCTACGGTGCCGACCAATTGGATATCTACGGCCAGCTGATCGAGGCCGGGCAGGGCCGTTTGGCGAGCCTGGCATTCGGCGGCGACGCGGCCATGGCCAAGGGCGGCAAACGCCCCAACACCACGGTCACCATCGTTGCCCAGCAAAGCCTTCCGGTAACGCTCAATGAACAAGGCGAGGGCGAGGCGACTGTCGAGATTCCGGACTTCAACGGTGAGCTGCGCCTGATGGCCCAGGCCTGGACCGACGAGCACTTCGGCATGGCCGAAGGCAAGACGGTCGTCGCCGCACCGCTGATCGCCGAACTCTCGGCGCCGCGCTTTTTGGCCGGTGGCGATCGCACCAGCCTGGCGCTGGACCTGGCCAACCTGTCCGGCCGCGCCCAGCAACTGAACGTGCAGGTGAGCGCCGAGGGCCAGTTGGCCCTGGCCGGCGAAGGCCAGCAGAGCGTCAGCCTGGCCGAGGGCCAGCGCAAGACCTTGATGATCCCGGTGCAGGCCCAGGGTGGCCTGGGCCAAGGCAAAGTGCAGGTGCGGGTCAACGGCCTGCAGTTGCCTGGCGAGCCGACCCCAGCCTTCGAGCGCCAGTGGACGCTTGGCGTGCGCCCCGCCTATCCGGCGATGCTCAAGCACTACCGCGTGGCGCTCAAGGACCAGCCCTGGACCTTGCCTGAAGGCGACCTCGCGGCCTTCGAGACCGCGGGCCTGGAAGCCAGCCTGGCGCTGTCCAGCCGCCCACCGCTGAACCTGGCCGAACAGATTCGCGCCCTGGAGGCCTACCCCTACGGCTGCCTGGAGCAGACCACCAGCGGCCTGTACCCTTCGCTCTACGCCGATGCCGAAAGCCTCAAGCGCTTGGGTATCAAGGGCGAGCCGGCCGACGTGCGCAAGCGCAAGATCGAGATGGGCATCGAGCACCTGCTGGGCATGCAGCGCTACAACGGCAGCTTCGGCCTGTGGAGCTCGGACAGCGAAGAGGAATATTGGCTCACCGCCTACGTCACCGACTTCCTGCTGCGCGCCCGCGAGCAAGGCTTCGGTGTACCGGCCGAGGCCCTGAAGAAAGCCAATGAACGCCTGCTGCGCTATGTGCAGGAGCGCAACCTGATCGAGGTGGACTACAGCCAGAACGCCGACCACACCCGCTTTGCCGTGCAGGCCTATGCCGCGCTGGTGCTCGCGCGCAACCAGCAGGCGCCGCTCGGTGCCCTGCGTGGCCTGTTCGAGCGCCGCAGCGATGCGCGCTCCGGCTTGCCACTGGTGCAGTTGGCGGTGGCGCTGGACAAGATGGGTGACAAGCCGCGTGCCCAGCAAGCCTTGCAGGCGGGCCTTGGCGTGAAGCGCAGCGATGGCTGGATGGCCGATTACGGCAGCACCCTTCGAGACCAGGCACTGATCCTGGCCTTGCTGCAGGAGAACAACCTGGCCGCCAACCAGGTCGACCAGCGCCTGTTCGCGCTGTCCGATGAGCTGGCGGCCAACCGCTGGCTGTCGACCCAGGAGCGCAACGCCTTGTACCTGGCCGGTCGTGGCCTGCTGGGCAAGCCGGAAGGCCAGTGGCAGGCACGCCTGGACAGCGCCGGAGAGATCCGCGAGTTCAACAACGCTGAATCGGGCATGAAGCTCGAAGGCCCCTTGCTGATGTCGCCGCTGACCGTGCAGAACCAGGGCAGCGAGACCCTCTACCAGCAGCTGACCCTCTCCGGCTACCCGCGCCAGGCCCCGCCTGCAGGGGGCAACGGTATGGAGATCCGCCGTGAGTACCTGGGCATGAACGGCCAGCCGCTGGATGTGCGCAGCCTACGCAGCGGCGAGTTGGTGCTGGTGCACCTGGCGCTCAAGGCCTCCACCGCGGTGCCGGACGCCTTGGTGGTGGACCTGCTGCCGGCGGGCCTGGAGCTGGAGAACCAGAACCTGGCCCAGAGCGCCGCCAGCCTGGACAACGCCAGCAGCGCGGTGAAGCAGTGGCGCGAGTCGATGCAGAATGCCAACCTGGTGCACCAGGAGTATCGCGACGACCGCTATGTGGCCGCGCTCAAGCTCGATGGCTACGGCACCAGCCATCTGCTGTACCTGGCCCGGGCAGTGACGCCGGGGACCTATCGCATTCCGCCACCGCAGGTGGAGTCGATGTACCGGCCTAACCTGCAGGCGGTTGGGGAAGGGCAGGGAGAGATGATCGTGAGAGGGCGCTGAGGGCTCTTGGAGCTTCGAGCGGCAAGCGGCAAGTAAAAGCAGGTGGTGTGAGCCACGCTTGCTTGCAGCTTGCAGTTTGCAGCTCTAATGAACGATCCAGCTCAACACCCACAGGCCCAGCAACGCCCAGATGATCCCGAGGATGATCGAGGCGCGCATGAAGGCGCGGACGGCCGAGTACAGCAGCATCAGGCCGACGATGAGCGCCAGGATGCTGACCAGCGAGGTGTCCATGCCCAGGTTGCGCGCCAAGCCGTCGATGAAACTGCTGCCGGCGTTGGCCAGCAGGTTGAACAACCCGCTAAGGCCGTCGACGATGAAACGGATCAACGAACCCAGTGCTTGGCCCAGCCACTCGAAAAAACCTTCTACATGCATAGTTGCTTCCTGATGAACGAATCGGCGCGGGTGCCGTTCCCTAGCCTTTGGCCATCACTTGGGCAGGTCGGTTCCCGATGCCAATGGTAGCGTGCCTGCGCACCCGCACCGCAAGGGTCGTGCGTGGTATCGGCATCGCCAGTGTGCTGGTCGTGGCGCTGTTGTGGCTGGCCGATCGCTTGTGGCCGTTGCCCATGCCGGGCGATGACCTGGCGCGGGTGGTGCTTGCCGAGGATGGCACGCCCCTGTGGCGTTTTGCCGATGCCGACGGAGTGTGGCGGTATCCGGTGAGCCCCGAGGAGGTCTCGCCGTTGTACCTGGAAGCGCTGCTGACCTACGAGGACCGTTGGTTCTATAGCCATCCCGGGGTCAACCCGCTGGCGCTGGCGCGTGCAGCCTGGCTGAACCTGCGTGGTGGCCGGGTGGTGTCGGGCGGCAGCACGCTGTCGATGCAGGTCGCACGCCTGCTCGACCCTCACGAACGCACCCTGTCGGGCAAGCTGCGTCAGCTGTGGCGTACGGCGCAGTTGGAGTGGCACCTGTCCAAGCGTGAGATCCTTCAGCTCTACCTCAACCGCGCCCCGTTCGGCGGCACCCTGCAAGGGGTGGCCGCCGCCAGCTGGGCTTACCTTGGCAAGTCGCCGATGCACCTCACGCCTGCCGAGGCAGCGCTGCTGGCGGTGCTGCCCCAGGCGCCCAGCCGGCTGCGCCCGGATCGCCACCCCGAGCGTGCCCAGCGGGCCCGCGACAAGGTGCTGGAGCGCTTGGCCGAGTACCAGGTATGGCCGGCGCAGCGGGTGAGCGAGGCGCAGGAAGAACCCTTGCTGCTGGCGCCTCGCCAGGAGCCGGCCCTGGCCCCCTTGCTGGCCCGGCGTCTGAACAGCGCCAACAGCCCACCGCTGATTCGCACTACCCTCGATGCGGCCTTGCAACGTCGCCTGGAGGACCTGCTGTTGGGCTGGCGTGCACGGCTGCCCGAGCGCACCTCAGCGGCGCTGCTGGTGGTGGAGGCGCAAACCATGGCCGTGCGCGCCTACCTCGGCTCCATCGACCTAGCCGATGAGCGCCGCTTCGGTCATGTCGACATGGTCCAGGCCTTGCGATCACCCGGCTCGACGCTCAAACCGTTCCTCTACGCCATGGCCATGGACGATGGGCTTATCCACTCAGAATCCTTGTTGCAGGACTTGCCACGTCGTTATGGCGACTACCGGCCTGGTAATTTCTCCATGGGCTTCACGGGCCCGGTTTCGGCCAGTTCCGCCCTGGCCCTGTCGCTGAACCTGCCGGCAGTGCAGTTGCTCGAGGCCTACGGGCCAAAGCGTTTCGCCGCGCAGATGCGCATGGGTGGCATGCCGCTGGTACTGCCGCCGCTCGCCGAACCGAACCTGTCGCTGATCCTCGGCGGAGCGGGCAGCCGTCTGGAGGACCTGGTGGGTGGCTACGCGGCCCTGGCCCGTGAAGGGAAGAGCGCGCGGGTACGCCTGCAACCTCAGGATCCGCTGGTCGAGCGGCAGCTGCTGTCGCCTGGTTCGGCCTGGATCGTCCGGCGTATCTTGAGCGGCCAGGCCCGGCCGGACCGTGATCTTCACGCTGAGCTGGTACAGCGCCCGCAGTTGGCCTGGAAGACCGGCACCAGCTACGGTTTTCGTGACGCCTGGTCGGTGGGCGTGGGGCCGCGCTACCTGATCGGTGTGTGGATCGGCCGACCCGACGGCACGCCGGTGCCGGGACAGTTCGGCTTGGCTTCGGCGGCGCCGCTGATGCTGCAAGTCCACGACCTGCTCAGCAACCGTGACAGCCAGCGGGGGATCAATGTGCCGGCCGAGCGGGTGCCGGAGAGCGTCGGTGTGGCCGCCATCTGTTGGCCATTGGGCCAGCCCATGAACCGCCTGGACCCCAACTGCCGTCGCCAGCGCTTCGCCTGGACATTGGACGGCACTACGCCGCCGACCCTGCAAGCGGCCGATCAGCCGCTGGGGCTTGGGTTGCGCGAGACGGTTTGGGTCAATGGGCGTGGTTTGCGCGTCGATGCCAGTTGCAGCGGCGCCAAGGCGCAGGAGGTGGCGTTGTGGCCGGCGCCGCTGGAGCCGTGGCTGCCCCGCATCGAGCGCCGCGCCGCGCGCCTGCCGGCGGTGGACCCTAGCTGTCCGCCCCAAGTGCCGGTGAGCGCGCCGCCGCTGTCGATCGTCGGTGTGCGCCCCGGCGACACCCTGCGACGCCCGGCAACCAGTCGCGAACCGCTGCAGGTGCCGGTTTCGGCCTTGGGCGGCAGCGGTCAGCGCTGGTGGTTCCTCAATGGACAGCCCTTGGGCGAGACCCGCGACCAGGACAGTCTGCTGGTGCGCTTCGAAAAGACCGGGCGCATCGAACTCAGCGCGCTGGACGAAAGTGGCGAGACCGCGCGGGTAGAGTTTCAGGTCAGCCAATAGCGACCACCGCGCCGCTCGCTTCGGCCGTTCGACGATCGTGAGGCCAGCACCTACGCTTGAACCACAGGGCGGTCCTGTTGCGCCCGGTCTTCGCGGGGTCATGGAGCGTCCTATGCGTCCTCTGGTCGTTACGCTGCTGATGGTGTCCGGGGCCTGTGTTTGCCATGCCGGGTCGCTGCCGAGCGTGCTCGACGGCAATGAGGTCGAACGACGCCTGCCCACCGCCAACCTGCCGATCGATACCTATCGTCCTCTTCCGGCGGGGGTGCGCATGCCGGCCGCGGAGAAAACAGCGCCTGCATGGCCGCTGAACACGTCTGTGGCAGTCCGAAAGGTGCGCTTCGAAGGCGGTACGGTGTACCTGCTGAGCGAATTGCGCGAGCACTACCAGCACGTGGTCGGCCATCAGGTGACCCTGGCTGAACTCATCGCAGTGACCGACCGCCTGACCGAGCGTTATCGGCGCGATGGTTACCTGCTATCGCGGGCCTACCTGCCGCCTCAGGACTTCGCTGATGGCCGTGTCCACGTGGTGTTGGAGGAGGGCTATATCGGCGAAACCCAGGTGCACGGGGAGATCGGGCCCGCGGTCGGCTACCTGGAGCAAATCCTCGACAAGCTCAAGGCCGAGCGGCCACTGACGCGAGAATCCTTCGAGCGCTATACCGGCCTGATCGGGCGCATGCCTGGTGTGAGCGTCGAGGCCGAACTGCAGCCCGCCGGGTGGCGCGATGGCGCCATGCGCCTGATCGTCCATGTCGGGCGCAAACCCTTTGGCGCCAGGTTGACCCTGGCCGAGGGTAGTCGCACGTCCGCGCAAGCGCTGATGGCGTTCGACAGCCAGGCCCAGGCCCGTTTCGCCGAGCAGTTGAGCGCCCGCGTCCTGCTGCCGCCTGGTGACGACGAGGCCCATTACTACCGACTCGACTACAGCCAATACCTGGACGCCGAGGGCAGCCGGCTGCTGCTTTCGGCGTCCCGCTTTCGCAGCGAGCCGCGCACCTTTGTGCCCTTGGATGACGGTGAGAACCTGCGCCAGCGTTGGGATAGCGAGCGCCTTGCCATCGGCGTCAGCCAAGCCCTGATCGTCAAACCCGACGAGTGGCTGGATGTGGTCGGGCAGTTCTACACCACGGCCGATCACGTCGACTGGCGCACGTCCGACCCAGCGCGCCAGGACGACAGTGACACCTATGCTCGGGCGGTGTCCTTCGAAGGGGACTGGCGCAAGGTCGAGTACGGTCGGTTGCGTAGAGTCAGTGCCGGCGTGCACCAAGGCCTGGATCTGTTCGGCGCTCGCAGTGACAGCGCCCGCGATGTGGATTTCTTGCGCCTGCGCCTGTCTGGTTTGCAGCGCGATGCGTTGGCGCGTGACTGGCAGGGTGTGGTGTCCGGCGCGGTGTACTGGAGCGGCAACGACCTGCCCGACAGCGAACGCCTGCTGTTCGGTGGCCAGCACTTCGGCCGCGGCTACCCGGCCGACCAGGCCTCGGGTGACAAGGGGTGGGGATTGGCCTACGAGCTGGACTACAGCGTCTACCGCGACGGCGCTTGGGTACGGTTGCTGCAGCCCTATCTGGCGCTCGATGCCGCCCGGGCGTGGTCGAACGGGCGCGACCTGGAGCGGGCACGACTGGCCTCGGCGGCGTTGGGAGTACGCATAGGGGATAGGCGCTTTTACAACCTGGCCGTGGAACTGGCCAAGCCCCTGGCGGATGTGGCGCAGGACAGCCTGGATCGCAGTCCGAGGATCATGGTGAATCTAAGTGTTTCCCTGTGAGGGTGAGTGGCGCTTAGCAGAGCGAGCCCTACCACTGCGTGGTCTCTTGGGCGCTGGCGAGGCCTGCGATGGGGCGCGAGCGTCCCCAGGGGTCAGCACACGACCTGCATCCGCGGCTTGGGGAACAAATTCTCCAGCGTCTCCAGCAGGCGTGCGTGATAGATGGGCTTGCGGAACAGGTCCAGTACCTGAAGGCGCAGCAGGTCGCTGATGTCTTCCATGTCGGCGTGACCGGACATGACGATCACCGGCAGATGCTGGCGGGCCGTGTGGTCGCGCAGGCGTTTGATCAGGCCGATGCCGCTTTCCTCGGGCATGCGCAGGTCGGTGATGACCAGGGCCACGTCCGGGTGGCGGGTGAGCTGGAGCAGGGCGCCTTTGACCGAGGTGGCGGTCAGGCAGATGAAACCTTCGTTCTCCAGCAGTTCGGCGAGTTCGAGCAGGGCCTCTTCCTCGTCGTCTACCAGGAGGATCTGTTGACGCAAGGAAGAGAGTGACATGGTCGGCTCCTGTCGAATGGGGTCCAAAGCTTCCAGTTTGCTGGCCCTTAACCGCCGGTTCCAGTCCCCGTGCCAGTCCCCGTGCCAGTCCCGGTCCCGGTACCACTCTCCGCTGTGATAGCTGTCTGGATCTTATTCATGACCGAGGTGATGTTCTTGGACACGCCCGGGACGAACCCCGCCAGCACGACCGCCACCATGGCTGCGATCACCGCGTATTCGATACCGGAGGCGCCGTCCTTGCGCGTGATGAACTCTTTGCAGTGGAGAAGGATGCGTTTGAGCGACATGGTGCAACTCCTCGCGCGTTCGAGCGCTGATGGCGGGGGAATCGCCTGTGTGATACCCCTTTGCCATCACAGAATTTGCCAACCTGTCGAAAGCCGCAAATGTAAGAACGGATTAATCCAAAAGTATTGGTTTTGAATAGCCGCGCTAAGTTTCTGTTTTGCCGAGGTGTCAATTTAGTGGCATCAAAAAGCACCTGTTTCTCATGGCAATTTGTGGCATTTGGACTACGTTGCAATAGCGAAATAGTTTCTTTTTGCCATCAGCTAAATGCGCAAACGGCGTAAGGGGATAGCGGATATGAGTAGTCGCTTGACCATGATGCTCGCCGGTTTTTTCCTGGTCGCCGCGTTGGTGGCTGGGTACTGGGGGCTGGTTCTTAGTCGCCCCTCGGTGCCCGTCGAGCAACCGGCCCCGGTGATGGCTCCCGTGGCTGCGCCTGCCGCGCCGACCCCGGCCAAGGCAGAGGAGCCTGTGCGCTCACAGATTGTCGTGCTGCGCCGCGACGTTGCTGCCAATACCCCCTTGACCCCAGACGATCTGTTGCTCGAGCGCCTGCAGGTAGTGCCGGCAGGGGCATTCCAGCGAATCGAGCAGGTTGTCGGGCGTAGCAGCATGCGCCCTTTGGCGGCAGGCAGCTGGCTTGCCGAAGACAGTTTCCAGGCAGGTGGTCCGCTGGCGCGGATGATCCGCCCACACGAGCGGGCCGTGGCCGTGGCGGTGGACGATGTGATCGGTGCCGCCGGGCAGCTTCGTCCGGGCGATTACGTGGATGTGCTGTTGTTTCTGCGAGAGGAAAACAACAATCCCCAGTCTTCCGCGCAGGTGGTGTTGCCTGCACTGCGCGTGCTCAGCGTCGGCGAGCAGATGGGCTTGGCCAATGATGGCCGGCCGGCACAGACCCAGGAGGAGCAGAAGGCCCGTCGCGATCAACCGGGTAGCACGACCCGCACCGTGGCACTGGCCGTGCCTGAAGCGCTGGCCAGCCGACTGATGCTGGCGGCCCAGACAGGGACCTTGCGTCTGGCGGTGCGCAGCGCCGACGAACAACGCCTGGCCCGTTACTGGGCCGGCACCGAAGCCAGTGCCCAGGTGGAAAACGCCAACCGTGACCTCTATCGTTTCAGTCAGCTGTCGCAGGTGCCGATTGCCAAGACGGTGGCGCCTGGCAGCGGCATCTCGGGCATGCAGATCATCCGTGGCGCCCAGGCTGCCGATACCTCAAAGACTCCGTGACCTAGCAAGGACGCCGCCATGCGTAGTATCGAGCGGATACTCAGACAGTTGTGCCCTGCCCTGACGATGGTGACGTTGCTGCCGATGGCCCAGGCGGCCGACAAAGGCTGCGCTGCATTCAGCCAACTGCCGTCGGTGATCGAGATGGACCAAGGCCTGCAACAGGAGCTGCGCCTGCCGGTGGCCATCAGCCGGGTGGCGGTGGGCGAGCCCAAGGTCGCCGATGTCCAGGCCAGCGGCGAGCGCGCCGTGTTGCTGACGGCGGTCGGGGCAGGCAATACCAGCCTGATGCTGTGGACCGCCTGTGCACCGGCCCCCCACCGGGCCATGCTGTTCGTCAAAGGCCGGGCCAGCGCGGACATGGCCGAAGACACGATGCTGCCTTCCCAGGACCCTCAATTGCCCAGCCAAGTGCAGGCCGATATCCGCTTCGTCGAAGTGCAGCGCAACAAATACAAGGAAGCCGGGGCGCGGCTGTTCTTCAAAGGATCGAACAACAGCCTGATCGGCTCACCGGGTACTGTGCCAGGGACCCGCGTCACACCTGGCGCTGTGCCGATCGCCCGGCCGTTGATTCCGCTCGACGACAACGTGTTCAACATTGTCTGGGGCGGTGGCAGCAGCCGCTTTCTGGCGGCGATCAATGCGCTGGAAACCAGCGGCTTCGCCTACACCCTGGCCCGTCCGAGCCTGACCGTGCTTAGTGGCATGACCGCCAGTTTTCTCGCGGGCGGCGAAATCCCTATCCCGGTGCCGAGCACCGGCAGCGACAGCGTGTCGATCGAATACAAAGAGTTTGGCGTGCGCCTGGCCCTGACGCCGACCGTGGTCAGCCGCGACCGTATTAACCTGAAGGTCGCGCCGGAAGTCAGCGAGCTGGATTACACCAACGCGGTGAATATCGCCGGCACCCAGGTGCCGGGGCTTAAAGTCCGGCGTACCGACACCAGCATTTCGCTGGCCGATGGGGAAAGCTTCATCATCAGTGGCCTGGTCAGCAGCAGCACCCGCTCGGGTGTGGACAAGTTCCCGGGCCTTGGCAACCTGCCCATTCTCGGTGCGTTCTTCCGTCAGTCGACGGTCAATCGCGAAGACACCGAGCTACTGATGATCGTCACGCCTCACCTGGTCCAGCCGCTGGCCGCCAATGCCCGTTTGCCGGAACTGCCGGGCGAGCGTCTGCGCACCTACGACCCCAGCTGGGGGCAGCTGTTTTTCCTGGAAAACGGCAATTTCGAAGGCCGTAGCGGGTTATCACGATGAGCGAGAGCCTGAACCAGACCTACCTGGCCATCACCCGCAACGAGGAGGACCTGCGCTGGCTGCAGGGCGCGCTCGCCCCGCTCGGCCAAGTGATCGGTGCCAGTGGCGGTAGCCTCGACGAGTTGCTGGCTTTGGTCGACGTGACCTTCAGCAACCTGCTGTTCATTGGCCTGGACCGCGAGCAGTTGATCAATCAGTGCGCGCTGATCGAGGGTGTGCTGGAAGCCAAGCCGATGTTGGCCATCGTGGCCTTGGGCGATGGCATGGACAACCAACTGGTCCTGCACGCCATGCGCGCCGGTGCCCGTGACTTCGTCGCCTACGGCTCGCGCGCCAGCGAAGTGGCAGGTTTGGTGCGGCGCCTGAGCAAGCGGCTGCCGGCGGTCACCAGCAACCCAAGCCTGGGCGGGCTGACGGTGCTCTACGGGGCCCAGGCCGCAGCCGATGGCGCATTGCTGACCACCCACCTGGCGCGGGTGGTGCAGGAGAGCGGCCAGCAAGCCTTGCTGCTCGACCTTGGCCTGCCGCGGGGGGACAGCCTGACTTTGCTCGGGTTGGAGGCATCGTTCTATTTCGGCGACGCCCTGCGCCATTTGCGTCGGCTCGATGGCACCCTCATCGACAGCGCCTTCCCGCGTGACAAGGGCGGTTTGCGCATCCTGGCCTACGCCGACAGCGACGATCCGCTGCAACAGACCAGCGCGGCCGAGCTGTACATGTTGCTCAGTGCCCTGCGCCAGCACTTCCAGCACATCGTGGTCAACCTCACCGGCCAGGCCGACAACGATGCCTTGCGCACCATCGTCAGCCATTGCGACAAGCTGATCGTCTATACCGACCAGAACATCCTCGACTGCCGGCGCAACCTGGAGGTGCTGGAGCAGTGGCGCGACCGGGGCATCAAGCTCGACCATGCCGTGCTGCTGGTGGACCGCTACCTGCGCAACGTGGCGCCGGATGCCGATGCTTTGGCCAAGCGCTATGGCCTGACCTTGCTCAAGGCGTTGCCCTACAGCCCTGAGGTGCGCCTGAATGCCAAGAACCAGGGGCTGAGTCTGTTCGAGCTGGCCCCCCGGGAGAGCCTGACCCAGGCCTTGCATTACCTCGGCGAGCGATTGGCGCGGCGCTCGGAGCACCTGGCCAAGCCCACCCCCACTACCTGGCTGCGCCGCCTGTGGAGCCATAAATGAGTGCCGACGAACCCTTTGGCGGCCCGCGCCACGCGGGGGCCGACCCGCAGGCACTCAAGCGTGCCCTGCACCGCTTCGTCATCGATGCCATCGAAGACAGCGGCCGCAACCTGCTCGAAGGCGCGCGGCCTGCCCTCACCCAGTTCGTCGTGGAGCAGGTCGGCGACTACGTGGCACGCCTGCACCTGGCGCTGTCGCGCTACGAGACCGAGCGCCTGGCCGAGGAGCTGGTCGATGAGCTGACCGGTTATGGCCCGCTGGAGGTGCTGCTGCGCGATGCCAGTGTCACGGAGATCCTGGTCAACGGCCCGCACCGGGTTTTCGTCGAGCGGGCCGGGATGCTCCAGCGCACCGACCTGCGCTTCATCGACGCCCATCACGTGGAGCGAGTGATGCAGCGCATTCTCGCGCCGCTCGGGCGTCGCCTGGATGAATCCTCGCCGATGGTCGACGCCCGCCTGCCCGATGGCAGCCGTGTCAATGCGATCATCCCGCCGGTGGCGCTGGACGGGCCTTGCCTGTCGATCCGCAAGTTCCGCCAGGACATGCTCAAGAGTGCCGACCTGCTGGCCACCCGTGCCATCGACCAGGCCATCTTCGACTTCTTCGAGCGGGCCGTGGCTCGGCGCTGCAATATCCTGGTCAGCGGCGGCACGGGCACGGGCAAGACCACCTTGCTCAACATCCTCAGCCAGATGATCTCTCCCCATGAGCGCCTGGTGACCATCGAAGACGTGGCGGAGTTGCAGCTGCACCACCCGCACGTGGTGCGCCTGGAAACCCGGCCACCGAACGCCGAAGGGCATGGCGAGATCAAGGCCAGCGAGCTGATCCGCAACGCCTTGCGGATGCGCCCGGACCGCATCCTGCTCGGCGAGATCCGCGGAGCCGAAGTGCTCGACGTGCTCACCGCGATGAACACCGGGCACGATGGCTCGATGAGCACGGTGCACGCCAACACCGCGCAGGATGCCTTGCTGCGCCTGGAGACCCTGGTGGGGCTGACGGGGCGCCAGGTGGCCGAGAAGACGCTGCGCCAGATGGTGTGCGCGGCGCTCGATGTGGTGATTCAGCTGACCCGCCTGGCCGATGGCCGGCGTTGCGTCAGCGAGGTGCTGGAGGTGGTCGGGGTGCGTGACGACGTGTATGTCACCAATACCTTGTTCCGCCTCGACCGGCGCGGCGGCGAGGGCTTCTTGCGCGATGCCCCCAACCCGGCGGGCGCCAAGCTGCGCCAGGACGGGGTGATGTGATGGGCCCGCTGCTGCTGGCACTGGCGCCTTTGTTGCTGGGCGTGGCCTTGCTGCTGTTTCGCCGAGGTCAGTACAAACGCCGCGAGGAGCGCATCCTGCAGCGCTTGGGACGTGCCTACCAGAGCGTGCGAACCGCCACGGTGCGGCGTGACTGGCTCGACCCGTTGTTGCAGCGTGCGGGGCTGGCCCAGGGCGAGTTCAGCCTGCGCCCTTGGTTGACAGGCTGGCTGGGCCTGGTCGCGTTGGCCTTGCTGTTGGCCGGCTGGGTCGCGGCCGTGCTGGTGCTGACCGCGCTGCCACTGCTGGCCTACCTGTACCTGAGCTGGCGCTGTCGCCGCCGTCTGGCGCTGATCGTCGAACAACTGCCTGGGCTGCTGGACTACAGCGTGCGCAGCCTCAAGGCCGGCCGCACGCTCAGCGATGCGGTGCTCGGTGGGATCGAAGGCACGCGCGAGCCGTTGCGTTCGGCCATGGGCCGTGTGCAGCGCAACGTGCGCATGGGTGTGCCTCTGGAGGAGGCCGTGCATGAGCTGGCTGAACTGTACGAGCAGGACGAGCTGCGGCTGTTCGCCTTGGGGCTGCGCATCAATCAGCACTATGGCGGCAACGCCAGCGAGCTGATGGAGAACCTGATCAAGCTGATCCGCGAACGTGAGCAAGGGGCTCGCCAGCTCAGGGCCATGACCGGTGAGACACGGATCACCGCCTGGATTCTCGGCGCTTTGCCGCTGACCATGGTTGGCTACTTCTTGCTGGGTAACCCCGGCTACCTGATGGCCATGTGGCGCGACAGCCAGGGGCAGATGATGTTGCTGTTCGCCTTCGCCCTGCAGGCGGTGGGGTGTCTGATGCTGTGGCGCATGATGAGGAGCTTGTGATCATGGCCTGGCTGATCTGTGCCCTTTGCCTGTTCGCAGGCTTTGTCCTGTTGAGCTTGCAGGCGCTGCGCCAGGTCCGCGCCCGACAGATGATCGCACGGCGTTTGCAAGGCCAGCTGGCCCGTGAGGAGCGGCTGGGAGACTGGCTGCATTGGCTGGGCAACTCGGCCTTGGGCCGACGTCTGCAGACCCTGGACAGCGAAACCCAGACCCTGCTGGAGCGAGTGGGTTGGCGTCGTAGCCGTCACCGGGCGTTGTTCGCGGCCGTGCAACTGGGGCTGCCGGTGTTGGCGGCGGGCCTGACGCTGTTGCTACAGCAGGGCCTGGTGTCGGGCGGCTTTGGCCATGGGTTGGTGTTGCCCCTGTGTGCCCTGGGGGTGGGCTACCTGCTGCCCAAGCGCCTGCTGGCGATGGCCGCATTGCGCCGCCAGCAGCGCATCGCCCAGGAGGTGAGCCTGGTGATCCCGCTGCTGCGCATTTTGTTCGAGAGCGGCTTGGCGGTCGAACAGGCCCTGCGGGTGCTGAGCCACGAGAGCCGCACGTTGGTGCCGCATGTGAGTGAAGAGCTGCGGCTGGTCCTGCAACGCGTGGACTCCGGGCTTGCGTTGGGGCCGGAGTTGGAAAAGACCGCACGCCTGCTGGCGGTGGACGAATTCATCGACACCTGCGTGATCCTGCGCCAGTTGCTAGTGCAGGGCAGCGGTGCGATGAAGTCGCTGCTGGGCCTTAAGACCTTGCTCGATGATCGGCGCCTGACGCGTCTGCAGGAGCGGGTCTCGAAGATGTCGGCAAAGATGTCGGCGGTGATGATGATGTTCTTGTTCCCGGCCTTGATCATCGTCCTGGCCGGACCGGGTTTCACCGCACTGACGCGGGCCCTGGCGTTCTGAGGAAGGAAGAGTCGGATGAAAGCGATCCTGTTGTTCACCGGTCTGTTGTTGCTGGCAGGCTGTGCGGGCCAGCCACCCGAGGGGTTTGCCAGGTTGCTGGGCACCTCGTCCTGCGGCAAGCCCACCGCCGACCAGCAACTGGCACTGAACCTGGCGGACGAGATGCTCAACGACGGGCGCCCGCACGCCAGCTATGCGCACCTGCAGCAACTGCCGGACGACCTCGATCAGGTGCGCTTGCGCAAAGCCAAGGTGCTGCGCCTGCTTGGGCGCAGCGAAGCCGAACCGCTTTACCGCAGCCTGCTCGGCGGCTGCCTGGCGGCCGAAGCCGAGCATGGCCTGGGCCAGCTTGCCTCGGCGCGGGGGGACGATGTACAGGCGCTGCGCAACTTGCAGCGGGCGGTGCGTCTGGCGCCAACCGACGAGAAGGTGCGCAATGACCTGGGAGTGGTGCTGATGAACCTGGGCGATCATGAACAGGCGCGCTTCGAGTTCCTGACCGCCATCGAGCTCAAGGACGACAACCCGCTGCCGGCAGTCAACCTGGTGACCCTGTCGCTGGTCGAGGACAATTGGCAGCAGGCCGCCGACCTGGTGACCCGGCTAGGGCTCAAGCCGGAGCAGTTCGCCGAGGCCCAGGCGCGGGCCAAGCAGTTGAAGGAGACCGGGCGTGGCTCGGTGGGTTGAAGACAAAGGAGGCGTTGCCATGTTCAAGCCAATGATGGTTGTGCTCTGCCTTTCCTGCCCACTGCTCGCTCAGGCCGAGGACCCGCCTCGCCGGCCGCCGCCGGACACTGGCGCCGAAGCCTGGTTGCGGGTGCAGGCGAGCAACCAGCAGGCCTCGCCGAAACCCCAGAGGCAGAGCGCGAAGGAGCGGGAGTTGTCCCTACAGCGCTGGCTGGACAGCTACAAGTATCCGATCCCCGATGTCTTCCGCTATCAGTCGATGAGTACCACCGGTAACTGACGCAGCCAACGTCTGCCGGTCCTGCGCAGGCCATGAGCGCGGCACGCTACCTGTGGGAACGGGCATCGGCGAGCGAGCCGGCAACAGGCTACAAGCCTGTGCCGTTCAGTGGGTGGAGAAGCGCTGGCTCAGCGGCGAAGCGCCTGGCATCAGCGCCAAGGCCAGTTGGGTGCGGTTGTGCATGTGGGTCAGACGCAGCACCTGCGACACGTAGAGCTTGACGGTGTTCTCGGTAATCCCGAGCTCACAGGCGATCTGGTAGTTGGTCTTGCCCTTGCCCACGAGCCTGGCCACTTCCAGCTGACGCGGCGAGAGCTTGTCGAAGACCGGGGGCAGCTCGGCCTCGGGCTCTTCGAGGTCCGTGGCGCGGCGATGCATGCCTTGGCCGCGGGCTTTCTCCAGGTCTTGGTAAAGGATATCGATGGACTCGGCCAGCTCCTGCAAGCGTTGGTTCAGGTGCCCCAGTTCATGGATGTTGCGTTGGCGTTCGAGCAGCGCTTGCTCCTGGCGTCGCACGCCTTCGAGCAGCTCCTGCAGGTCGACGGGCTTCTGGTAGTAATCGGCGAACCCTTCCCGCAGGGCGCGGATGATGTCCTGCTTCTCGGCTTGTCCGGTCAGCATGATCGCTTCGAACACGCGCTGGCGACCGGTGAGTTTCTTGAGCGCATGGACCATCTCGATGCCATCGATCTGGGGGAGGTGTAGATCGCACAGGACCAAGCCGATCTGCTCGTCGGCCTGGTAGCGCTCAATGCCTTGCATGGCGCTGTTGGCCGGGGTGCAGGCGTAGCCGTGAAGTTCGAGATATTCACACAGCTGTTCGACCACCTCTGGCTGGTCATCGACGACCAGAATCTTCACCGTGCTGGGCTGTTTGTTCACGATCAACTCCCTGTTCGTTCTGGGCCCTTGTTCCTGCGCATGAACGCTAAAGACGGTAGCTGGTGTTGGTGGTTTTGTACAAGGTTTGTATAGTTTTTGGTGTCGTTACTGAATCCATACGGCTGTCAGCAGAAAACCCACCAGCACATAGGGCGCGAAGGGTTGTTTGTCGCCGACTTCCTCGGCCAGTTTCTGCAGGCGCTTTTTCACCTTGGGATTGAGCAGGATCCACAGCCTGCGGCGGCCAAGCAGCCAGGCCAGCACGGTGATGCCGGCGCCGATGAAAGTGCCAAGCACGTACGGGGGGCTGGTGGCCAGGGCCAGGGCGCCCATCAGCTTGACGTCGCCAGCGCCGAAGCGGCCAAGCATGTAGCCGGGGAGGGTGAGCAGCATGACGATGGCCAGTGCCCAACCGGCATCGCTGGGTTCGGCGCCGATCCAGCTGCGCCCGGTGGCGAACAACCAGACCAAGGCACAAGCCGCAACGCCCAGGGTCAGAGCGTTGGAGAGCTGCCGTTCGCGGATATCTTGTTCGGTGCACAAGGCAAGCCACATCAGGAGAACAATGCTTTGCATTGGCAAAATGCCATCCCTATTCGTTGAACGGTTCTATGCTGTGTTTCAGGTGTCATAGTCAGGGTAGACGCGAACATGAAAGCAAGCCTGGCAAGACGGCAAAAAGGTGCGGCTGCCATCGAGTTCGTCGCAGTCTTCATGGTTTTTTTCGCGGTGTTCTACGGGTTGGTCAGCTATGCGTTGCCGATGCTGATGGTGCAGTCGTTCAACCAGGCGGCCAGCGAGGCGGTGCGCCGCTGCGTGGCGCTCGAGCCCGGCAGCGCCTTGGCCAGCTACAGCGCCGTGGCACAGCAGGCGATCGACCAGCAGCTGTCCTGGATGCCCGCGGCCTTGGGCTTCAGCGCGGTCAAGGATGCCAAAGTCGAGTTGAGCGGGAAGCTGTTGACCGTGACCATTCAATACCCGCGTGAGCGCCTGACCCGCGTGTTGCCATTGCTGGTGCTGCCTGTGATCGGTGAAGTACCACGCTTGCCCGAGCAGTTGCAGGCCAAAGCGAGTCTGCAACTGTGACCGGGCTGTTCGACCGTTGGCGCGGCGGCACGCAGCCAGCTGTTTCCGAGCCTGAGGCGCCTGCCGCCGTTGGCCTGCAACTGTGGCTCGATGGGCAAGGCAGCGTGCAGCGCTTGTCTGGGCCGTTGCGCACCTTGTTGGCGTTGCCCTTCAAAGGTGGTGGCCGGGTCCAGGACTACCTGGAGCGGCACAGCTGGCTGGTGCTGGAAGGGCAGCCTGCCGATTGGCAGGGGCAACCCTTGGATCTGGATTTTCGCACTGCCACGGGCAATCCCCTGTGTACCCGTGGCTGGGTGATGCGCCAGGGCGATGGCTGGTTGTTGCAGCTGTTCGATATCGGCGACCTGCTGCTCGAGCGGACCCACGCCTGGCAGCATCAAGGCGAGTGGCAGTTGGCAAAGGACATCGACCGCGCCTTGCGCGAGTGCAGCGCGGAGCGTTTGACCCAATGTGTGGCGGTGCAATTGCAGCATCTGGCCGAGCACTGGCATGTGCCCGCCGTGCGCCTGATGCTGCCGCAGGCTTCGGGTTGGCGCACCTTCGCCGGTAACGAGACACCTTGGCCGTGGCCGGGCGACGCCCGCCTGCAATCCTGGCTGGACGGTCTGTCGGCGCAACCTCAGACAGCCGCCACGCTGCCTGCAGAACTGCTGACGCTGTGTGGCGGCGTTTCGCTGTTCGTGCTGCCGTACCTTGAAGGCTCGCAGGTCCAGGCCTGGCTGCTGTGTGCCGGCGGGCAGCAGATGCCCGCCGATGCGCACCTGTTGTGGCAGGCCTTGATCGAACCTGTGCTCAGCCGTTATCGGCATGCCCGGCTGCAACAGCAGAGCGGTTACCTGGCGCAGTTGCAGCAACAACTGGGCGCAGGTTGGTGGGCCTGGTCCCGCGAGGACGGCCTGCACCTGGACCCGACCCTGGCCGCGCGTCTTGATCTGCCCCACCACCCCAGCCTGGAGCAGTGGCTTGCGCGGCTTCACCCTGCCGACCGGGAGCCGGCGCGCCTGGCCCTGGAGCAGGCCTGCATGGGCGATGACTTGAGCCTGAGCGTGCGTGTGCCGGCGCTCCAAGGGCATGGCGATCCGGCCTGGCTGCATTGGGTGGGCCGGTTGCAGGGCAGCGAGCTGCGCGGTTTTCTGCTCGACATCAGCGCGCTCAAGGCGCAGGAGCTGCAGACGAGCGCGGCGCGCACACGCCTGGAAAGCCTGATCGCCAGTTCACCGGCGGTGATCTACATACAGCGCTACGCCGAAGGTGCGTTGCACAGCGAATTCTTCAGCGCCAGCTTGATGCCGCTGCTGGGCTGGACGCCGGACAGCGAACAGGCCCGCCAGCCGGGCCTGGCCGTGCATCCGGACGACCGCGCATTGTGGCTGGAGCGTACCCGCACCTTGCTGCGCGAGGGCCAGGCCCGTAGCCGCTACCGTCTGCGCGATAGCCGGGGTGGCTATCACTGGATACTCGATGAGGCGCGACTGCTGCGCAACGATATTGGCCAGCCGCTGGAGGTGGTCGGCTTGTGGCTGGATGTCAGCGAGGCCACCGAGGCCGCCGACCGGGTACGCCAGAGCGAGGAGCGCTACCGGGTGCTGGTAGAGGACTCTCCGGCGATGATCTGCCGTTATCGCCCAGACCTGGCCCTGGTGTTCGGCAACCGACCCTTGGCCGACTACCTGCACTGCGCGCCGGAGCAACTGGAGGGTATGAACCTCGGCCAGTGGCTCTCGCAGGAGCAGCGCGAAGCGTTCCTGGCGCGGCTGCAACTGCTGACCCCCGAGCAACCGATGAGCAGCGCGGAGATCTGCCTGCAGTTGCCTGGTCGCGAGCACGCCTGGTGGGTCTGGGCCGACCGCGGGCTGTTCGATGAGCAGGGGCGGCTGCTGGAGATCCAGGCAGTGGGCCGTGACAACACCGAAGTGCGACGCAGCCAGCGGCAGCTGCTCCAAGGCGCCAAGATGGCGACGCTCGGCGAGTTGACCACCGGCCTGCTGCATGAAATCAACCAGCCATTGAACGTCATGCGCATGGCGGCGGCCAATGCCCTGAAACGCCTGGAGAACGGCACGGCCGAGCCTGCCTATCTGGAGGATAAGTTGCACCGCATCGAAGCGCAGATCGAGCGTACCGCACGGCTGGTGGACCACATGCGCGTGTTCGGGCGCCGCTCCGAGGTCGAGCGTCAGCGCTTCGCAGCCTGGAGCGCGGTGCAGGAGGCGACGGCGATGCTCGAGGAAAGCCTGCGCGGCAAGGGCGTCTCCCTGCGGATCGAGACGCCCGAGGACCAACCGCAGGTGCTGGGGCACAAGGATCAACTGGAGCAGGTGATGATCAACCTCATGATCAATGCCCGCGATGCCCTGCTCGAACAACGCTGCGCCGAGCCCTGGATCAGCATCCGCCAGACCTTGCAGCCTGGGCAGCTGTGCCTGTGGGTGGAGGACAACGGCGGCGGCATCGACCCGCAGGTCCAGGCGCGTATTTTCGAGCCGTTCTTTACCACCAAACCGGCGGGTGTCGGCACCGGGCTAGGACTGTCGGTGAGCCATGGCATCATCGAAGCCATGGAAGGCAGCCTGAGCGTGGCCAACGGAGCCGAGGGCGCGTGCTTCAGGGTGTGTCTGCCGGTTTACAGCACCAACTGAGCGCGGCCGCTGGAACAACTGAGATTGGCCCCGACTTCGGCGTTGACCAGATCGATGCCGAGCATCTTGAGGAGCATTTCCACCAACGGATCGATGATCGGGCTGAGCAGGTTCTTGATCAGCGGTTCGAGGATGCTCTTCACACCGTCGAGCAGGCCTGCGGTCAACACCAAGATCTTGCCCAGGCCACTGTTCGCAGTGGGTTCGTAGGCCTCAAGGTGAATCCCCAGCAAGGTGTCGCTGAGGCTGCCCACCACATTGCTGTTGGCGGTCGCCATCGCCTGATAGCGCGGATCGAGACCAATATCGGGCGGCTCGCTCGCGCCTTGGAAGACCAAGTCATGTTCGCCCTGGCCGTACCCCAGTACCTTGCTGTCGACACGCACGCCGATGCCGCCACCGGCGAAGGGCACGCGGGTGCCGCAGACTGGCGGCAGGATCAACACGCGGCTGCAGACATTGGTGCCGATGTCGATCAAAGGCAGGGCCTTGTTCGCAGCGGTGCCCTGGGCGAAAAACGTGTCGGGCGAGTCGAACCTGCCCACCGAGATCTTCACGGCGGAGCGGTCGGTGAGGGTAGTGAGGCGCTTGGGGGAGCAACTGTAACTGCTCGTCAACGGCGGCTTGAGGCGGCTGGTGGCTTCGCCTATCTCCAGGCCGATATCCAGGTGAAGCTTGTCCGGCATCAGCTTGATGTCGCTGACCTTGCACGGAATGCCCAGGCTACAGGTCAGCGATTGCACGGTGCCGAACAGGTTCAGGCTGAGCAGATTGTTCAGCACGTTGGTCAAGGGGGCCGCCAGGTCGAGCACGGCGTTTACCAGGCCGACGACGCTGTCCAGCAACGGCAGATCGACCGACACCAGGACTTTGACCTGGGCGGTATGCACCCTGAGCTCATCTTTTGATGGGTCACCCACCGAGGAAATCTGTTGTGGCTCTATGACTTTCACCCGTACTCGACCATTGGCCAGGCCAAGCACGCTGGGCGAGAGGTCGATACCTGCGGCGCTGTCGCTGGCTGCGACCATGAGCATGCCATGGACCAACTGAAGCAACTGAAGGCTAGCATCGAGCCCGGCCTTGGCGGTGCCGTTCTGGATATCGACCAGCTCCCCCAGATGCAATGAACTGCCGCTGCCGGCCAGTGCCACCTTGCCCAGGTTCGATACCACGTCAACCGCGGTGCCACTTTGCTGCAGGACTTTCACGGCGGCTTGCAGCAGTTGGGTTGCGCTGGCGTTCGTGTCGAGCAGGGTCTGGTAGTCGCCGGCTTTGATGTTCAGGTCCACTGCCAACTGATCCAGGTACTTGAGCAGATTGAGTTGGGTGTCGGCCAGGCCCTGCCAGCCGGCAACGTCGAGCTGCAGGTTGCCACCCAGGGGGGCGAGCAGAGCATTGAGCAGCGCCGCCTGGCGGGTGTCGATCTTCACCAGTGTGCTGCGGATTCGCAGCATCGCCTGCGGTTGCGTGGGCACTGAGGCCACGGCGCTGGCAGTCAAAGTGCTGGTCAAGGGCAAACCATCGCCTTTGACCAAGGCAAAGACACCGGCGGCAACGCTGGTGGGGACGGTGTTGCTGACCTGCACCCTGATTGCCTCATTGCGCGAGGCATCGACGGTGAAGGTGCGCAGGTGGTCGGCCCCGGTTTGCACATGGCCACAACTGGCCACCAGCGGGTTGCTCGGATCATGGCCATTGCGGGTGGCGGCGGTGCGCGCAAGGGTGGGGGCCTGGGGACCGGTGCCGGTGCACACGGCGTGCTGGCCAGCCGCCTCCAATGCTGCCATGTCGGCGATGCGCTGAAGTTTACGCTGCTCCAGATAAAGCCGGCCGCTGTCGACCACCAGCAGCATGAACAGCAGGGCAAGGCCCAGCGTGAGCGCGGCCATCAGGCCGATCGCGCCGCGTTGGCGTGCGGGATAACGAAGAACCACGGGCACTCCTTTGCAGGCCTCTGGCCAAGCAGCGCGGCGGCGGTGAAAGGAGTGTAGTAAAGGTGATGGCTAATTGCCGTGTTTGCTTGGTCGATCGTGACGACCTTGCCGGCCCGTGTTCGCGGCTTATCCCGCGAACACGGGCGAAGCCCGTGCCATCACTGCATCGTCTGTTTACTGCCGGCGCGGTGGATAGTGCGACATCACCTGGGTGACGGTCTTCTGGATCGCAGTGTTGCGTTCTTCCGGGCCGGGCGGGTAGTTGTTCATGATCTGTTCGGCGCTGGCACGCCAGACCAGCTTGCCGTCACGACCGTCGAACATGTCCACCTGGATGGTCGCGACCTTGTAGTCGACGCTACGGGTCTCGTTGTACATCGGCCCGCCCCAATAACCTCCCCAGTACCCACCCCAGGCGCCGCCGTAGTTGGTGGTGATCTGCTGCTGGCGTTCCTCGACGATGAGGTAGGCGCGTACCTTCACATCGGCCTGGGCATTGCCCTGCACCGGTCTCAGGCCGCGTTGGTCGAGCTGGTCGGCCACGGCCTGGCGGATGCGCTGCTCGGTCAGGTCGCTCTTGATCCGTGGGTCGTCCGGGCGGTACTGCAACGCCGGTTCCTGCCAGGCCCAGCTTTGGTAGGCAGCGAAGTCACGGCTGGCGTCGAAATCCTGGGTGACGTTGTTGTTGGCGCAGGCGGTGAGCAACAACGCGAATGACAACAGAACGAGGCGGCGCAACATGATGGTTCTCCGTTGGAAACTAACTGGGAGGATAGCCGCTCAGTGCCTTGCCCACAGACTCGCGCAAAGCGTTTTCGCGGTCCCGAGGCGAGTCCTTGCCGCTGCCACTCTCGGCGCTGGCGCTCCATACCGGTTGGCCGTCGCGCGCGTCGAACAGGTCGATGCGCACCACCATGACTTCGACTTCATAGGTGCGCACGATCGGCACGCTGCCATAGGCGCCATAGCCATTGCGATAACCGCCATAGCCGATGCTGCCGTAGGGGTACGGGCCGTAGTAGGGGTCGTAATAGTCGTAGTCACGCACCTGGCGCAGGCGACGCTCCAGACGGATATCGGCGCTTACCAGAAGGTCCGCGGCATTGCCGCGCGCAGGACGCAAACCATGCTGGTCGAGGGCGCTGCTGACCGCCTCGGCCAGTTGCGCAGGGTCGGCGTTGGCATTGGCACTTGGCGGCTGGCCGTCGCGCCAGCGCCAGCTGCGATAGCGGCCATAGTCGCGCGGCGGTGCAGGATAAGCGCTGGCATCAAAGGTGTTGGCTGCCTGGGCCGGTGCCGGCGGCAGTGGCCGGCTACTGGCGACATAAGGGTTGCTGCCCTGGCAGGCAGCCAGGGTCAGGGTGAGCAATGCCAGGCAGAGTTGCGGGTACGGCATGGGGTCCTCCCGGCAAGCGGGTCAATGCGGTCGGCAGATCCAGTGCAGATAGCGGCCAAGCCCAGCGAAGCTGGGGTGGCGGCGGTGTGCGAGCTCCATCTCCAGTAGGTCGAGCAGCTCGGCCTTGGCCTGGAAGTCCTTGGGCATGTAGTCATGGAACACCCGCACGCCACTTTCACTTTCGACTTGCCACATGGGTTCAAGTTGCGCCTTGAGCTCCCTTGGATCAAGCGGTTTCTGCGGAGTCAGGCTCTGGCTTTCACCCGCTAGGCGGTTGCTGCGCAACTTGCGGAAATGGCCTTTGAGCAGGTTGCGGTAGACCAGCGCGTCGCGGTTGTAAAACGCCAGGGACAACCAGCCGCCAGGAGCGGTCAACTGGTGCAGCACCGGCAGGATGCTCTCGGGTTCGGCCAGCCATTCCAGCACGGCGTGGCACAGCACAAGGTCGAACGGCTCGGTCAGCTGGCCGAGCAGGTCCTGCCAGGGCGCCTGGATGAAGGTGGCTGCCTGGCCGGCCTCGGCAAAGCGGGCGCGGGCACCGTCGAGCATGGGCGCGGCGGGTTCGGCGAGGGTCAGGTGGTGGCCGCGTTCGGCCAGCCACAGGGCCATGTGGCCCAAGCCTGCGCCGATGTCCAGCACGCGCAAGGGACGGTCGGGTAGGGCTTCGGCGAGGTCGGCCTGAAGGACCGCGAGGCGGATCGCGCCTTTGGCGCCGCCATAGATCTTCTCGGCGAAACGGGTGGCCAATTCATCGAAATGACGGTCGTTCATTTGGCGAAGCGCCTCTCGCTGTCAGCCAGCTTGGCACGCACCACTTCGTTCATGTCCAGCCCCAGTTCGCTGCACAGCAGCAACAGGTAGAGGACGATATCGCCCACTTCCTGGCCGGCGTGGGCGAGTTTTTCAGGGGGAAGCTGGCGCGATTGATCCTCGGTCAGCCATTGGAAGATCTCCACCAGTTCAGCCATTTCGACACTGGCCGCCATGGCCAGGTTCTTGGGGCTGTGGAAGCCGCGCCAGTCGTTGGTGTCGCGGATCCGGTGCAGGCGTTCAGTCAGTTCTTGCAGGTTCATTGGGCTCTCCTAATGGCGCATAGCTTCGGATGAGCCTGGCTGCAAAGCAAGCGCCTCGGGCTGCATGGCAGCCCCAGGGCTAGAGCGGGGACCAGCGCCCGAGCATGTGCACCAGCGCCCCATGCCCCTCCAGGCGCAGCACACCTTCCGGCCCGGCTTCGCTGGCACTGAGCACCACCTCCGAAGGCAAGCGCACGGGTTTGTGGAAATCCACCGCGAAGGCATAGCCGCTGGCCGGCAGATGGCCGCGCAAGGCGGCCATCGCCATGGCCTTGGTCCACATGCCATGGGCGATGGCGGTGGGGAAGCCGAACAGGCGGGCGCTGGAGGCGCTCAGGTGGATCGGATTGTAGTCGCCGCACACCTTGGCGTAGCGCCGGCCAATATCACTGTCGGCGTACCACCGGGTGACCTCCGGCAGGTTGCCGGGTTCGACGGTCTGCACCTCGTCCCCCTGGCCTTCCAAACGCAGGCCGCGCACCAGCATCCGGCTGGTTTCCCGCCAGAGCAGACCCAGCCCATCCTCGGCCTCGGTGACCAGATCGAAGGTGCCGCCTTTGGCGTGGGGCTGCAGGTTGTCGGCGTAGACCGCAAAGCGCAGGCCATCGATACCGCCCAGCGGACGATGGACCTGGATTTCGTTGTGCAGGTGGACCAAACCGAGCAGCGGGAAAGGGAAGCGATGGGCCGTGAGCAACTGGAGCTGCAGGGTGAAGGCCATGATGTGGGGATAGGTCGGCGGCAGGCGGCCGTGGTCGGCGAAATGGCACAGTCGGCGATAGGCCGCCAGGTTGTCGGGCTGAACCCTCAGGAAACAGCGCAGGCCGGCCTCGGGCAATCGGTCGCCGCTGATACCGCGTTTGCGCAACGCCCGCAGGTAAAGGCTGGCGCGTGCGTCGGGGTTGTGCAGGTCGTGCCATGAACGGGTCATTGTCATGCCCCCATCAGTGCCTGGCCGCAGACCCGCAGGACTTGGCCATTGACCGCGCCCGTGCCGGGCTGGCTGAGCCAGGCGATGGCCTCGGCGACGTCCTGTGGCACGCCGCCCTGGCCCAGCGAACTCAGGCGTCGTCCGGCTTCGCGCAGGCCCATGGGCATGGCGGCGGTCATGTGGGTTTCGATAAAGCCTGGGGCCACGGCATTGATGCTGGCGCCCTGCTTGGCCAGCTTGGGTGCCCAGGCTTGGGCGAAGCCGATCAGGCCGGCCTTGCTCGCTGCGTAATTGGACTGCCCGCGATTGCCGCCGATGCCGCTGACCGAGGCGAGCAGGGTGATGCGCGCCCCGTCGTGAAGCTTGCCGGCGTCGAACAACGCTTGGGTCAGGACTTGCGGGGCCTTGAGGTTCACGGCCAGCACCGCGTCCCAATATTCGGGCGTCATGTTGGCCAGGGTCTTGTCGCGGGTGATGCCGGCGTTGTGCACCAGGATGTCGAGGCCGTCGGGCAGGGCTTCGACCAGCTTGGCTGGGGCATCGCTGGCGCAGATGTCCAGGGCCAGGGCCTCGCCACCCAGGCGGGCGGCAAGGGCGTCGAGGTCTTTTTGTGCCTGTGGAACATCCAGCAGGATGACGTCCGCGCCATCGCGGGCCAGGGTCTCGGCGATGGCTGCGCCAATCCCTCGGGCGGCACCGGTCACCAGGGCGCGGCGGCCGGCCAGCGGGCGGGTCCAGTCCTCGACGTGGTTGGCGCAAGGGCCCAGGCGCAGAACTTGGCCGCTGATGAAGGCACTGCGGGGCGACAGGAAGAAGCGCAAGGCGCCTTCGAGTTGGTCTTCGGCGGCCTTGTCGACATACAGCAACTGCACGGTGGCACCGTCGCGCAGTTCCTTGCCCAGTGAACGGCTGAAGCCTTCCAGGGCGCGCTGGGCCACACTGGCCTGCGGGTCGTCGAGGCTTTCGGGCGCGCGCCCGAGGATCACCACATGGGCGCAGCGGGCCAAGCTGCGCAGCAGCGGCTGGAAGAACTCACGCAATTGGCGCAAATCGTCGCTGTCGGCCAGATGGCTGGCATCGAACACCACGGCCTTGAGCTTCGGCCCCAGGCCGGCGACCCAGGTCTGCGCCTGCAGCCCTTCGCCGTTGAAGCTGTAGAGGGTGTCGGTTAGGCGTGGGGCGATGGCCTCCACCTGGACTGCCAGGGGCCCACCTCCGAGCACCAGGGCCCCCTCCACGGGACGCAGGCGCCCTGCCTGCCATCGCTCCAGCGGCGCCGGACGGGGCAGGCCCAAGGCATCGACGAGGCGTCGGCCAAGGTTGGAGTTGGCAAAGCCGAGATAGCGGTCGCTCATGTGCGGGTCTCCCAGGGGACAAGCTTGCAAGTGTGGACCAAGTTTGTGTCGAGGTCGTTCGACTGCGGTAAAAACACCTAGTCTGTACGGATCAAATTGTTTCAGAAGGAACATGCGCCATGGTTTCACCCCGCCGCGTCGCGATCCTGGGCGCCAACCGAATACCGTTTGCCCGCTCCAACGGCGTCTATGCCAAGGCTAGCAACCAGGCGATGCTCACCGCCGCGCTCGAGGGCCTCATTGAGCGCTGCCATCTGCATGGCTTGCGCCTGGGCGAGGTGGCCGCGGGCGCGGTGGTCAAACATGCCCGCGACATGAGCCTGACCCGCGAGAGCGTGCTGGGCTCACGGCTTTCGGCACAGACACCGGCCTATGACCTTCAGCTGGCCTGTGGCACCGGCCTGGAGGTGGCGCTGCTGTCGGCCAACAAGATTGCCCTCGGGCAGATCGACTGTGCCATCGCCGGCGGCGTGGACACCGCCTCGGACGCCCCGATCGCCGTCAGCCCGGGCCTGCGGCGCATCTTGTTGCAGGCCAACAGCGCCAGAACCTGGCCCGAGCGGCTCAAGCCGTTCCTCAAGCTGCGTCCCAGGCACTTTCTACCTGAACTGCCGCGTATCGAAGAGGCGCGCACGGGGCTGTCGATGGGCGAGCATTGCGAGCGCATGGCGCAGACCTGGCAGATTGGTCGTGCCGAGCAGGACGAGCTGGCCCTGCTCAGTCATCAACGTCTGCTGGCCTCGTTCGATGAGGGCTGGCATGAGGACTTGCTCACGCCTTACCTGGGCCTGGCCCGGGACAACAACCTGCGTGCGGACCTGACCTTGGAGCAGTTGGCCAAGCTCAAGCCCGCGTTCGACCGCAGCGGGCAGGGCACCCTGACGGCCGGCAACTCCACACCGCTGACCGATGGCGCCTCACTGGTATTGCTGGGCACCGAAGAATGGGCCAGGGAGCACGACTTGCCTGTGCTGGCGTATGTGGTGGATGGCGAGACCGCTGCAGTGGATTTCGTCACCGGTCACGAAGGGCTGTTGATGGCGCCTGTCTACGCGGTACCTCGGTTGTTGGCGCGTAATGGGCTGACCCTGCAGGATTTCGACTACTACGAGATTCACGAGGCCTTCGCCGCCCAGGTGCTGTGCACGCTCAAGGCCTGGGAGGATGAGGAGTACTGCCGCACGCGCCTGGGCCTTGCGCAGCCGTTGGGCGCCATCGATCGCAGCAAGCTCAATGTCAAAGGCAGCTCCCTGGCGACAGGGCATCCGTTCGCGGCTACCGGCGGGCGCATCCTGGCGAACATGGCCAAGTTGCTGGCCACGGCCGGTAAGGGCCGAGGACTGATCTCCATTTGCGCGGCGGGAGGGCAGGGGGTGACGATGATCGTCGAGCGGTGAGGGGCGGCTGGGGCTGCCGTGCAGCCCATCGCAGGCTGTCGCCAGCTCCCACTGGCGCAGTAGCCGATGAACCCTGGCTGTTAGGCTCCGTTGGGCTCCACGCCTGGGCGTTGCAGTTCTAGCGCCCGCAGGTCGTGGCCCGTTCGCGGGCAATCGGAGGTGAAACCGCTGCTCCGATTGACCCGCTAAGGGCATGACTCAGGTACGGAACCTGCGCACCAGTGCATCCAGCTCATTGGACAGCCCCGCCAGGCTCTCGGAGTCCTGACGTGCGGCCTGGGCCAGCTCGGCCACCAACTGTGCATCGCCGTGGATCTGGCTGATGTGGCGGTTGATGTCCTCGGCCACCTGATGTTGCTCTTCGGCGGCAGTGGCGATCTGGGTGTTCATGTCGCGAATGATGTCCACCGACTCGCGGATCTGCCCGAAACTGTCACGCGCCAGGCCAATGCGGCTGACCGACTGCTGCGAGACCTCGAGGCTTGCGTGCATCTGCTCTGCGACCTCGGCGGTGCGCGAGGCGAGGTTGCCCAGCAGGCCGTCGATCTCGGCAGTGGAATCGGCGGTGCGCTTAGCCAAGGCGCGGACTTCGTCGGCGACCACGGCAAAGCCACGGCCTTGCTCACCGGCGCGGGCGGCTTCGATGGCGGCGTTCAGGGCCAGCAGGTTGGTCTGTTCGGCGATCGAACGGATGGTGCCGAGAATCGACTGGATGGCATTGCTGTCGCGTTCCAGTTGCTGGATCGACTGGGCCGACTGCTCGATCTCCTGGCTCAGGCGGTCCACGCTTTGCACCGCCGCGTCGATCTGCTGCTGGCCTTCGCGGGCCTGCTGCTGGCCGCTGTCGGCCGACTGCGCGGCCTGGCTGCAGGAGCGGGCCACTTCGTTGGCGGTGGCGACCATTTCGTGGAAGGCGGTGGAAACCATGTCCACCGACTCGCGTTGGCGGCTGGCCGCTTCGCTCATGTCGCTGGAGACGCGGGTCGAGCTGCTGGAGGTATGCAGGATCTGCCCGGCGGCGGCGCCGATGTGCTGGATCAAACTGCGGATGGCGCCGAGGAACTGGTTGAACCAGTTGGCCAGTTGCGCGGTTTCGTCGCGGCCGTGGATCTCCAGGCTGCGGGTCAGGTCGCCTTCGCCCTGGGCGATGTCTTCCAGGCCGCTGCTGACGCTATTGATCGGCCGCACGATGAGTTTGGCGAAGGCCGCGCCGACCCCTGCGAACAGCAAGGCCAGGACCAGGGCGATGGTGCCGATCACCCAGGTCAGGCGGGTGGTGGTCTGCATGACTTCGTCGTGGCGGATCAGGCCGATGAAGGTCCAGCCCGTCTGGGCGTCGGGATAGATGTTGGCCATGTAGCGTTCGCCGCCCAGCTCTACTTCGACCAGGCCCTTGTCGGCCTTGGCCAGGGTGGCATAGCCGTCGCCGAAGCTGTCCAGTTGCTTGAAGTTGTGGTTGGGGTCGCGCGGGTCGACGATCACGTTGCCGTTTTTCTCGACCAACATCAGGTAGCCGGTTTCGCCCAGCTTGATCTGCTTGAGCAGATCAGTCAGTCCATTGAGCGACACATCGATACTCACGACGCCGCCCAGGCTGCCCAGTGCGTTGCCCACCGCGCGTACCACACTGATCTGCACCACGTCGCCGGATGCCCAGTAGTAAGGTGCAGTGCGCAAGGTCTTGCCGGGGTTGGCCAGGGCCAGCTGGTACCAGGGGCGCTGGCGGGGGTCGTAGTTGGCGAAGGTGTCGTCGTTCGGCCAGCCGACGTAGCCGCCGTCGCTCACGCCGTAGGAGATGTAGGCGTAGCTGGGATGGGCCTCGGCCAGGCGGGTCATGAACTCGAAGACTTGTTTGTCCTGCTCGCCCAGCTCCCGGGTCGGGTTGGCGGTCAGGTACTTGTTCAGGTTGTTGCCGGTCGCTGCGACCACCGGTTGCGCCGCAATGTAGTTCACGTTCTGCTCGATGCCCTGGAAGAACAGGTTCATCGCATTGCCGACTTGGCGGATTTCCCGGCTGCTGTTGCCGAGGAAGTCTTCACGGGCTTCACTGCGCAGGTTGAGCACCACCAAGGTGGCCACGAGGACGATGGGCAGGCCCGCGATAATGGCGAAGGCCCAGGTCAGTTTTTGCTTGATGTTCATCCACGATCCCCGATTGTTTTTATCGATACCTGAGGCAGGTGTCTTAGACATCGGCAGCATTCGGCTTTTTTGTAGGGGAGTGCCCAGATTTATTAGCCAAAATCGTGTTTTGTGACCGATCGGTCATGATTTGCGCCCAGCCTGCAGCAGCGACCTAGGGCCGCTCCTGCAGAGCAGGATCAGGCGCAGCAGCTCTTGCCGTTGGCCAGGTCCTTGAGGATCGGGCAGTCCGGACGGTCATTGCCCTGACAGTGGGCAGCCAGGTCGCTGAGCGTGTCACGCAGACTGACCAGTTCCTCGATCCGCTTGTTCAGCGCCTCGATGTGTTGCATCGCCAGGGCTTTGACGTCTGCGCTGGCGCGCTGGCGGTCCTGCCAGAGGGTCAGCAGCTTGGCCACCTCCTCCAGGGAAAACCCCAGGTCACGCGAGCGCTTGATGAACGCCAGGGTGTGCAGATCGTCCTGTTGGTACAGGCGATAGCCACTGTCGCTGCGCACGGCCGGCTTGAGCAGGCCGATGGACTCGTAGTAACGGATCATCTTGGTGCTGAGCCCGCTGCTGCGGGCGGCCTGGCCGATGTTCATGGATGCTCCTGCGCGTTGTCGGTGGGCTTCCAGGTCTTGAGCCACAGAGCGTTGCTCACCACGCTGACACTCGACAAGGCCATGGCGGCGCCGGCCAGCACGGGGTTGAGCAGGCCGAACGCGGCCAGTGGAATGCCGATCAGGTTGTAGATGAAGGCCCAGAACAGGTTCTGGCGGATCTTGGCGTAGGTCTTGCGGCTGATCTCCAGCGCCGCAGGCACCAGGCGCGGATCGCCGCGCATGAGGGTGATGCCGGCGGCTTGCATGGCCACGTCGGTGCCGCCACCCATGGCGATACCGATGTCGGCAGCCGCCAGGGCCGGAGCGTCGTTGATGCCATCGCCGACCATCGCCACCACCCCGTCGCGCTTGAGCGCGGCCACGGTGGCGGCTTTGTCTGCGGGCAGCACTTCGGCATGGACATCATCGATCCCAAGAGCATCGGCCACGACCTTGGCGCTGCCCCGATTGTCGCCGGTCAGCAGGTGGCTGCTGATGTGTTGCGCATGCAAGGCTTCGATGGCGTGTCCGGCACCGGGCTTGAGGCTGTCACCGAAGGCGAACAGGCCCAGCACCCGCTGTTGCGGTTGGCGTTCGATCAGCCACGATAGCGTGCGGCCCTCGGCCTCCCAGGCTTGGGCCTGGGTGGCGAGTTCGCCAGGCGACAGGGTGCTTTCATCGAGCAGGCGGCGGTTGCCCAGGGCCAGTTCGCGCTCGCCGACACGCCCGGCGATGCCACGGCCGGTGAGCGATTGGCTGTCGGCCACTTGCGGCACGTCCAGGCCCTGTTCGGCACAGGCATCGAGCACGGCCTTGGCCAAGGGATGTTCGCTGCCGCGTTGCAAGGCACCGGCCAGCTGGAACAGTTCGCCGGTGTCGCCGTGGAGGGCTTGGCTATGGACCACGCGAGGGCTTCCTGAGGTCAGAGTGCCGGTCTTGTCGAACACCACGCGATTGACCGCGTGGGCGCGCTCCAGTGCCTCGGCATCCTTGATGAGGATGCCATGGCGGGCGGCGACACCGGTGCCTGCCATGATCGCCGCAGGCGTGGCCAGGCCCAGGGCACAGGGGCAAGCGATGACCAGCACGGCGACGGCATTGATCAGCGCGGTTTCCAGCGGCGCACCGGCCAGCCACCAGCCAATCAAGGTGATCAAGGCGATCACCAGCACCGCCGGAACGAATACCTGGCTGACCCGATCCACCAGCTTCTGGATCGGCGCTTTGGCCGCCTGGGCATCTTCGACCAGACGGATGATCCGGGCCAGCACGGTTTCGGTGCCCAGCGCCTGGGTACGGATCAACAGGCGGCCTTCGCCGTTGATTGCGCCGCCGGTGACGGCGTCGCCCGGCTGCTTGGGCACCGGCAGGCTCTCGCCGCTGATCAGGGCTTCATCGGCATGGCTGCTACCTTCGAGCACCTCGCCGTCGACCGGGAATCGCTCGCCAGGTTTGACCAGCACCAGATCACCCAGGCGCAACTGGTTGATGGGCACGTCTTCCTCTCGGCCGTCGACCACCCGCACGGCCCGGTCCGGGCGCAGGGCTTCCAGGGCTCGGATGGCGCTGGCAGTCTGGCGTTTGGCGCGGCTTTCCAGGTACTTACCCAGCAACACCAGGGCGATCACCACCGCCGAGGCCTCGAAATACAGGTGCGGCTGCATGCCTGACAAGGCCTGGGCCCACTGGTACAGGCTCAGGCCATAGCCCGCGCTGGTACCCAGGGCCACCAGCAGGTCCATGTTGCCGGCACCAGCGCGCACGGCTTTCCAGGCAGCCACATAGAAGCGCGCGCCGAGGATGAACTGGACAGGCGTGGCCAGCAGGAACTGCACCCAGGCCGGGAGCATCCAGTGCAGACCGAAGGGTTGCACAATCATGGGCAGTACCAAGGGCAGCGCCAGCAACAGTGCGGCACCGACGGCCAGGCGCTCGTTGCGTAGGCGACGCTGGGCGTCGGCCTGGTCGTCACGTGCGGCCTGGGGCAGGCTGGCGCTGTAGCCTGCCTTTTGCACGGCATCGATCAGTAGGGTGTCGTCGAGCCCCTGGAGGACTTCGAGGTGGGCGCGTTCGCTGGCTAGGTTGACGTTGACCTGCTCGACCCCCGGCACTTTGGCGAGGGCGCGTTCGACCCGGCCCACGCAACTGGCGCAGGTCATGCCGACGATCTGCAGTTCGAGAGTGCGGGTGGGAACGCCATAACCGGCCTCTCGAACTGCGTCGACGAGGGCGGGAAGGCTGTCGGCCGGGGCCTGGACCCTGGCCTGTTCGGTGGCGAGATTGACGCTGACCTGTTCAGCGCCGGTGACCTTGCGCAGTGCGCGCTCTACCCGGCCAGCACAGCTGGCGCAGGTCATGCCGGAGATCGGCAGGTCGAACGTGGTGGATGCGGACATGGCTCTCCTCCTTGGACAGGCCTTCAGCATCAACCTTGCCACACGGGGAAGGTCAATACCCCAAGCCGGCCCTCTTCAACTGCAGCCCATTGGCACCCATGGCGATGCGGTATTTGCTGATCTGTCCGGCCTGTAGGCTCAGGCGTGTGCTGCGTTGGTCTTCGATACCGGGCGCGCAGCCGGGCACCTGTCCTGGCAACAGGCGCAGGCGGACGTCCACCGGGCCGGGTGGCAAATTGAAGGAGGTGGACTGCTCCTGGAACAGGCGCCCGGAGAGCTGGTCGTTGAGGTAGATGCCGATCTCGCAACTGGTGGCCACTTCCAGGCGTTCCCGGGAAATGATCAGCACGCTGTAGTCCGAGTTGCCTTCGGCGCTGGCTGGCGGCACCGCGGCCAGTGTGCCCAGCAATCCAACCAGGCCCAATGCTGCCCTGAACATGAAGAATCTCCTGCTTGCCAAATCGTCAAAGGCGCAGCTTGGCCGAGCCGCGCGCGGATTTCCAGCCCGGCCGGTCAACGCAATACTTGACCTTGCCATGATGGTAAGGACGAGACTGCGAAAAACCCCTGAAGGAGACTCCCGATGCAAGTGTTCAATGTTCAAGGCATGACCTGCGGCCATTGCGTGAAGGCGGTAACCCGAGCGGTGCAGGCACAGGATGCGGCTGCCCAGGTGCAGGTCGATCTGCCGAGCCAGCAAGTGCGCGTACAGAGCCAGCTGGCTGCCGAGCAGATCCTGGCGGCGATTCGTGAGCAAGGTTACCAGGCTGAGCAAGCCTGATCGTCCGGGGGCGCATGGCGCCCCCATTTATTACAAAGGTTTTCAAGCTGATCGGGCCCAGTGCAGGTAGACTGACGCACTTGCTTAGCCAGCTATGGATTCCCGATGAACCTGCGAATAGTGTTGATCCTGGGCGCCCTCAGTGCGTTCGGGCCCCTGGCGATCGACTTCTACCTGCCCGCTTTCCCCGCCATGGCGCAAGCCTTCGGCACCGACGAGAAGCACGTCCAGACCACACTGGCGGCCTACTTCCTCGGCCTGTCGCTCGGCCAGTTGGCCTATGGCCCGGTGGCCGATCGCTTCGGCCGACGTACGCCGCTGCTGTTCGGCATCACTCTGTTCACCCTGGCTTCCCTGGCTTGTGCCTATGCACCGAACCTCCAGACGCTGGTGCTGGCGCGTTTCGTCCAGGCCCTGGGCGGTTGCGCGGGGATGGTACTGTCGCGGGCCATTGTCAGCGACAAGTGCGACCCGGTGGCCTCGGCCAAGGTGTTCTCGCAGTTGATGCTGGTGATGGGGCTGGCGCCGATCCTGGCACCGATGCTAGGTGGGGTGCTGGTCAATGTGTCGGGCTGGCAGTCGATTTTCCTGGCCTTGAGCCTGTTCAGTGCGGCTTGTCTGCTCGCGGTGAGCCTGGGGCTGCCGGAAAGCTTGCCGCCGGACATGCCTCGCCAACCGCTGTCCGGTGCCTTGCGCCAGTACCTGCGTTTGCTCGGTGATCGGGTGTTCCTGGGACACGCTCTGACCGGTGGAATCGCCATTGCCGGTATGTTCGCCTACATCGCCGGCTCCCCCTTCGTGTTCATCAAGCTGTATGGCGTTCCCGCCGAGCACTATGGCTGGCTGTTCGGCACCAATGCCGCAGGCTTCATCCTCATGGCCCAGGTCAATGCGCGTCTGCTGGCCAAGCGCGGCCCGGCATTCCTGTTGGCGCGGGCGGTGTGGTTGTACCTACTGGCGGGCTTGGCGCTGCTGTGCGTCGCGGCGTTGCGGCCGGAGTCGTTGTGGCCACTGCTGGTGCCGTTGTTCCTGTGCATCGCAAGCCTGGGCTGCATCATCCCCAACGCATCGGCGTGCGCCATGAGCGGTCAAGGCGCCAGGGCCGGTAGTGCCTCGGCCTTGATGGGCTGCGCGCAGTTCAGCGTCGCTGCCGGCGCGGCAGCGCTGGTGGGCGTGCTGCACGATGGCAGTGCGGTGCCCATGGCCTTGGTGATCAGCTTGTGTGGCGTGCTGGTCGTCAGTGTCGCGATGTTGACTCGGCGCTTGCAGGCCAGGCGTCCCGCATGAGGGGGTGAGGCGCCTGCAGGCGACTTTCCAGCGTGGCAACGAACGAGCGAGCTTCGGCTTCGCTGCGGAAACTCACCACATGCTGATCGAGCCGGACTTGCCACGGGCAGTTGGGGTTGCGGTTCGAAGCACTGACGACAATCTTCATCGCGGCATACCTCCAATGGGCGGGAGCCGATGCAGTTTAGCGCTGCCACTTGCGGGTGCCATGGCTTGGTACAGGCCTTCGGACTGACGGTCGTGCCTCTGGTCGGGGGGACGCCCGGTCGGTTCGGGCAATGTTCAGTAGCATGTGGAAGCTTCGCTTTGGCCTGCCGTACATGAGGAAGGTTTGCGTCGGTATTGTTTCCTGCATTGAGCTGAGACTGTCGGCCTCTGTGGGACCGCGTGCTCGCTGTCATGGGGCCACCGGTTACATGGCGCTATGGCCGAAGCCTGGCGCAACGCCGCGAGCCTGGCCGAGGGTGATACCCCCCAATGCTGTTCTGCTCTGTGGACGCCGGCTGCCGGCGCAGGCGCAAGGCCTGTAGCGACTTATACTGGCTAGCCCGGCCAGTACCAGCGAGAGAGATTTCCCTGCCAGGGAACGGCAAGAGACTGCGTCGATTCGAGCGCGACCGGAGCGCCTTGCGTCGTTTGCGGGCTCCGGCGTATCCGTTCTTGCCAGTTCCGGCAGAGGTGCCACGCTGGCGGTTGGCCGATAGGAACCGACGTGATCATGCAGGGAGTTGGAAATGAAAGCAGTCAGCAGTATCGCCCAGATCGCCGGCCTGATGGCCGACCCCAAGCGCAGCGCCATGTTATGGGCATTGATCGACGGGGTCCCTCGCCCTGCCGATGAGTTGGCCCTGATGACCGGCCTGACCTCGTCGTCCGCCTGTGCGCACCTGTCGCTGTTGTCGTCGGCGGGCCTGCTCAGGCTGGAGTCACGTGGCCGCAAGCGGTATTTCCGTCTCGCCACGCCGCAGGTGGGAGCGGCGGTGGAAGCCTTGGCCAGCGTGCATCTCGAAAGCCGCGGGCAAGGAAACACACAAGCCACACCTTTGCAGGTGCCCATGTCCATGCGTCGGGCGCGCCGCTGTGGCGACCATCTCGGGGGAGAGCTGGCGGCCGATCTGCTGCATCGGCTGATCGTAGCCGGGTGGCTGGAAGGCACCCAGCAGCAGCCGAGGGTCAGCCTCGAAGGCCGGGCCCAATTGGCCGCTGTCGGGGTCTACACCGAGGCGTTGGCATCCGGTCAGAAGAACGGCTGCATGATTTGTCACTGCAATGAATGGAGCGATCAGGGGCCGCACCTGGGAGGCAGCCTGGGCCACGCTTTGTTCAGGCTGTTCCTGCAATCGGGTTGGCTGTGCGAACAGGAAGGCTCGCGGGCGTTGCAGATCTCTCCACTGGGCGTCCAGCAGATCAACCGTATCGCCCGCATGCCAGCCTTGCAGGTTGGCTAGGGGCTAGCCCGGGCGGGCCAGCCAGAGGGGCAAGCTATCGAACCAGGCGGGCGTCCAGGCTGTTTTGCGCCAGGCGTCGGGCTTGGTCCTGGGTCATGCCCAGGTGGGTGTGCAAGGCATGGAAGTTCTCGGTGATATAGCCACCAAAGTAGGCCGGATCATCGGAGTTCACCGTCACTTTCACGCCACGCTCGAGCATGTCGAGAATGTTGTGCTGACCCATGTGCTCGAACACACATAACTTGGTATTCGACAGCGGGCACACTGTCAGCGGGATCTGCTCGTCGATGATGCGCTGCATCAGCCGTTCGTCTTCGATGGCGCGTATACCATGATCGATGCGTTGGACCTTCAGCAGGTCGAGGGCTTCCCAGATGTACTCGGGCGGGCCTTCCTCACCGGCATGGGCGACGGTCAGGAAGCCTTCGCTGCGGGCGCGGTCGAAGACGCGCTGGAACTTGCTCGGCGGATGGCCTTTTTCCGAACTGTCCAGGCCCACGGCGATGAAAGCATCACGCCAAGGCAGCGCCTGGTCGAGGGTCTGTTGTGCTTGCTCTTCGCTGAGGTGGCGCAGGAAGCTCAGGATCAGGCCGCTGCCGATGCCCAGCTGTTCGCGGCCATCCTTGAGGGCCTGGCTGATGCCATTGAGCACCACTTCGAAGGGGATGCCCCGATCGGTGTGGGTCTGCGGGTCGAAAAAGGGTTCGGTATGCACCACGTTCTGGGCTTTGCAACGTTGCAGGTAGGCCCAGGTCAGGTCGTAGAAGTCCTGCTCGGTTCGCAGTACATCGGCACCTTGGTAATAAAGGTCGAGAAATTCCTGCAGGTTGTTGAAGGCATAGGCGCTGCGCAGGGTTTCCACATCGGCCCAGGGCAGGGCGATCCTGTTGCGTTCGGCCAGGGCGAACAGCAGTTCCGGCTCCAGCGAGCCCTCCAGGTGCATGTGCAGTTCGGCCTTGGGCAAGGCGTTGAGCCAGTCATACATAGGTGTAGTCTCGATCAGGTACGGTTCGCGCCATTCTACAGGGCGTGCGCGGCAACTGCGCAGCCCGCTCATGACACAAGGCCGCCCCAAGGATCCCGTGTGGGCCCGTGGGGCTGCCTTGTGTCATGACGAGGCTGAGGGCTTCTGCCTCCGAGCAGGATCAGCCGGCGATCAGCTGGGCGGCAGCTTGGCGGTGGTCAGCAATCAGGCCTTGTACATCCAGACCCTCGATCTGCCCGTCGATGACGCGCCATTGGCCTGCGACCATGACCCGGTCGGCGCGGTCGGCACCACACAGCAGCAGCGCCGAGAGTGGATCGTGGCTACCGGAGAAGCGCAGCTCGTCGAGCTTGAACAGCGCCAGATCTGCCTGCTTGCCGACGGCCAGCTCGCCAATGTCGCTACGTCCCAGCAGACGTGCCGAGCCTCGGGTCGCCCAGCCCAGGGCTCGCTCGGGGGTGATCTGCTCGGCGCCATAGCGCAGGCGCTGCAGGTACAGGGCCTGACGGGCTTCGAGGATCATGTTCGAAGCATCGTTGGAGGCCGAACCGTCGACGCCGAGGCCAACCGGTGCGCCGGCGGCTTCCAGTTCCACGGTCGGGCAGATGCCGGAAGCCAGGCGCATGTTCGAGCTCGGGCAATGGCAGATGCCGGTGCCGGCCTCGCCCAGGCGGGCAATTTCCTCGTTGTTGAAGTGAATGCCATGGGCGAGCCAAGTACGCGGGCCGAGCCAGCCAACGCTGTCCAGGTAATCGACGGTACGCAGGCCGAAGCGCTGCAGGCAGAAGTCCTCTTCATCGAGGGTTTCGGCCAGGTGGGTGTGCAGGCGCACGTCCAGCTCGTCGGCCAGGGCAGCGCTGGCGCGCATGATCTCGGGGGTCACCGAGAAGGGCGAACAGGGTGCCAGCGCGATCTGGATGCGTGCGCCATCGCCGCGCTCGTGGTAGCTGTGGATAAGTCGTTGGCTGTCGGCCAGGATCACTTCGCCCTGTTGCACGGTCTGCTGTGGCGGCAGGCCACCGTCGGCCTCTCCCAGGCTCATGGAGCCGCGGGTCAGCATGGCGCGCATGCCCAGCTTGCGCACGGCTTCGACTTGAACGTCGATGGCGTTGTCCAGGCCCTGTGGGAACAGGTAGTGATGGTCGGCGGCGGTGGTGCAGCCGGACAGCAGCAGCTCCGCCAGGGCGACCTGGCTGGCCAGCTCCAGCTTGGCTGGGGTGAGGCGTGCCCAGACCGGGTAGAGGGTTTTCAGCCAGGGAAACAGCGGCTGGTTGACCACCGGCCCCCAGGCGCGGGTGAGGGTCTGGTAGAAGTGATGATGGGTGTTGATCAGGCCTGGCAGCACTACGTGCTCACGGGCGTCGAAGGTCTGGTCGCAGGGCTTGCTGGGTGTTTCGCCAAGGGCAAGCAGTTCGGTGATGCGGCCATCTTCGATGACCAGGCCGCCACGGGCGTCGGTGCCGTTGGCAGTGAAGATGGCAAGGGGGGATTTCAACCAGGTACGGGTCGCAGGCATGGTGCCGGCTCCTCTGAAAGTGGGTTCAGGTTAGCCAGCTCAGTGTTGCCCTGTCTGCTGATCCAGGTTCGCCGTGGGCGAGGCTCGCAGTCTACTGCCTCGCCACACGGCTTTCAATTCACCAGACGAGCGCTTCACCTTTGTAATTGATAAAGCGCAGCCCTGCATTGCCGCTTTGCGCCTTGACCTGATCGAGCATGCCACGGGTACTGGTGAGCACATCGATTTCGGCATTTTCGCCGCCCATTTCGGTCTTCACCCAGCCCGGGTGCATGGCCAGAACGCACAGGTCCGGACGCTGCAACTCGACCACGAAGCTGTTGATCATCGAATTGAGTGCAGCCTTGCTGGCCTTGTACAGGCAGATCTCGCCACCATCGGGAATGGTCACGCTGCCCAGGATTGAGCTCATGAAGGCCAGCACGCCAGTGCCCTCCCGTACCTGGCCGGCCAGGCGACGGGCGACGCGAATCGGTGCCACGGCATTGGTCATGAACAGCTCGCCCAGCGCGGCAGTGCCTACTGTTTCCAGGTCTTGCGGCAGTGGGCCCATGACCCCGGCGTTGATGAACAGCAGATCCAGTACTTCACCCTGCAGGCGTTGACGCAGAGCATCGAGCTGGGCGGTGTCGTTCATTTCCAGGGTCTCGATGCGCACGCCAGGCACGGCGCGCAGGGCCTCGGCCTTTTGCGGGTCGCGTACGGTGGCGATGATGTTCCAGCCGTCCTCGTGCAGACGTTGCACCAGGCCCAGGCCCAGCCCGCGGGAGGCGCCGATGATCAGGGCGGTTCTGGTAGTGGACATGAGGGGCTCCTTGATCTTTGAAAGTCGGGGTATTGAGGATAATTCAGCGAACCGAATGCTGCCCGGTCGTGACTTGAACAAAAAATGACCATTCGATAGAAGGCCCGTGAATCCGGGCGTTTGCTCCAGGGATGCACGGGTTATCCACAATCCCCTCCACATTATCTGTGAGCAAGGCAGCACGTGATTGCAGGCGCTCCAATCAGGGAAAGGGATCGCTGAATTGGGGATAACTTGCTGTTATTCAGGTGCTTGCGACGCTGTCATGAAAATGTGATCAAAATATGATCAATACCCTGCAGGCCTTGTGGTGAAAGGGCTGTACTCAAATGCCCCAAGCTTATCCACAGGCGGACCCACAGTAGTTGTGAGCAACCGCAGTGCTTGGGTTACTCACAGGGCGCCAGGCGAATGCGTCCGCGGCTCAGATCCGCCAACTGTTGTTGCAGTGTCTGTAGATGCGCCTCGCCAACCGCAACCTGTAGGTCCACGCCGTTGGCAGTGAACTGTTCGTCCAATACCAGACCGTCGACTTCCGCCAGACGCAGCTTGAGTAGCGCCAGTTCACTGAAGGTACAACTGCAGTGGTACTCGCTGCGTTGGACAAGCAACCGCTTGGGCGCCTGTTGCAGGCATTTATTGGCCCCACCCCCGTAGGCCCGGGCCAAGCCGCCGGTGCCCAGCTGGATGCCGCCATACCAGCGGATCACCAGCACCACGACCTGGTCGCAGTCCTGCGCCTCGATGGCGGCCAGGATCGGCCGACCTGCAGTGCCACCGGGTTCACCGTCGTCGCTGCTGCGGTACTGGGCTCCGAGCTTCCAGGCCCAGCAGTTATGGGTCGCTGCCAGGTCGCTATGGCGTTCGATGAAGCTCATCGCCTCGGCGGCACTGGTGATCGGGCCGGCAAGGGTGATGAAGCGGCTCTTGCGGATTTCCTCGCGGAACTCGCAGAGGTCAAGCAGGGTAGAAGGCATAAGTCCGGGTCAGGCTGTGGGGGTGATGCCGCAGCCTTTGAGAATGATGTGGATAAGGTTGTTGCTGGCGTCTTCCATGTCCTGTTTGGTCAGGCGACTGCGCCCGGTGACCTGGCAGATCTGGGTCGCGAAGTCGGCGTAGTGCTGGGTGCTGCCCCAGAGCAGAAAGATCAGGTGGACCGGGTCGACGCGGTCCATCTTGCCAGCATCCATCCAGGCCTGGAACACCGCGGCACGGCCGCGGAACCATTCGCGGTAATCGGCGCTGAAATACTCGCTCAGGCAGTTTCCGCCACTGATGACTTCCATGGCGAAGATCCGCGAGGCCTGCGGGTTGCGTCGGGAAAACTCCATCTTCGTGCGGATGTAGTGGCTCAGCGCTTGGGCAGGGTCGTCCTCGACGCTCAAGGCGTTGAAGGTGCTGTCCCACAGCTCGATGATATTGCTCAGCACGGCGATGTACAGGCCAAGCTTGTTGGTGAAGTAGTAATGCAGGTTCGCTTTGGGCAGGCCGGCCTTCTGGGCGATGGTGTTCATGCTGGTGCCCTTGAAACCATGGCGGGCGAACTCGTCTTCGGCGGCCTGGATGATGGCCTGCTCGTTCTTCTGGCGAATGCGGCCTGCGGGTTTGCCCGAGAGGGGCGGACGATGCGCGGGAACTTCAAGGGTCATGGACGATTCCGTACGAGTCTGTGGCAACGGCTGCCGGACAGATTACCTTCCTCTGAGCACCTGACAAGCATTAGCGGCAGAGTCAGGCATCAACGTGTCGCAGCCAGGCTTTCCAGGAAGCTTTCGAGCACAAGGTTTGGACGCCGCCCCTTGCGTGTGACCCAGCTAAGGCTCAGGTCATAGAAGCGCTCGAGGGGCTTGAGTGCACGCAGGCGCCCCTGCTGAACCCAGAACATCGCGTAGTGGTCAGGCAGATAGCCGATGTAACGCCCGGTGAGGATAAGAAACGCCATGCCTTCGCGGTCCGATGCACTCGCCGTGCAGTGCAGCGCCTGGTAATGCGCCTGGATATCGGCTGGCAGGCGAAAGGTCGGCGCGATGGCGTCCTGGCTGTTGAGGCGTTCGTCGTCGATCTGCTGATCATCTGCGTAGAACAGCGGGTGCCCGACGGCACAGTAGAGCAGCGAGCGTTCGCTGTACAAGGGCTGGTACTCCAGACCCGAAAGCGGGCTGGTCTGTGGCACCACGCCGACATGCAGGCTGCCATCCAGTACGCCTTGCTCGACCTGGCTGGGGGCGATCATGCGGATCTGGATGCGTACATCGGGGCCACGGTCCTTGAGTTCTGCCAGGGCATGGGTAATGCGCATGTGCGGCAGAGTCACCAGGTTGTCGGTCAGGCCGATGTTCAGCTCGCCGCGCAGATGCTGGTGCAGGCCGTTGACCTCGGTGCGAAAGGTTTCCAGGGCGCTGAGCAGTTGCAGGGCCGAGTGATAAACCTCCCGGCCTTCCTCGGTCAGTGAGAAACCGGCGCGGCCCCGTTGGCACAGACGCAGGCCCAGGCGCTGCTCCAGGTCGTTCATCTGCTGGCTGATCGCCGAGCGGCCGATGCCAAGAACGTTCTCGGCGGCGGAAAAACCTCCGCATTCCACGACGCTGCGGTAGATCTTCAGCAGGCGGATATCGAAGTCGCTGACTTGGGCAAGGGGCTGTGGGCGTTTCACGGGAAGCCTTCAATGGAGTGAGTCAGGGGCGCAACCTTAACCAAACCCTGTGCATAAATCAGTCGGCGAGCTGCAACCGTTCATTGCATATCTGCCTGCCCAGGCCCCTGACGGACGGATACCGGCGTATCGACCAAGTGATTGATCAGTAGCGGGTTATTGGTATGTGTTGATCTTGTCGAGCTTAAGTTTAGCCTGCATGAATCTAAAGATTAGAAAAGCGGCATTTTTCTTACGTTAGTCCCGTGACAACTTAGCTGCAACAACATCCATCGTTGCCTAATCGTCTTCCGAGGAACCGCCGATGAACATGCCCGCAACCGCCACCACCGGTATCGCAAGCCAGCTCAAGCTGGACGCCCACTGGATGCCCTACACCGCCAACCGCAACTTCCAGCGCGATCCACGCCTGATCGTGGCGGCCGAAGGCAACCACTTGGTCGATGACAAGGGCCGCAAGGTGTTCGATGCACTGTCTGGCCTGTGGACCTGTGGCGCTGGGCACACCCGCAAGGAAATCACCGAGGCCGTTTCGCGCCAGATGGGCGTGCTGGACTATTCGCCAGCCTTCCAGTTCGGCCACCCGCTGGCATTCCAGCTGGCGGAGAAAATCACTGAGCTGACCCCGGGCGATCTGGACCACGTCTTCTTCACCAACTCCGGTTCCGAGTGCTGCGACACCGCGCTGAAGATGGTGCGTGCCTACTGGCGCCTGAAAGGCCAGGCGACCAAGACCAAGATCATCGGCCGTGCCCGTGGCTATCACGGCGTGAACATTGCCGGTACCAGCCTCGGTGGCGTGAACGGCAACCGCAAGCTGTTCGGCCAATTGCTGGATGTCGACCACCTGCCTCATACCGTGCTGCCGGGCAACGCCTTCACCAAAGGCATGCCGGAAGAGGGCGGTATCGCCCTGGCGGACGAGATGCTCAAGCTGATCGAGCTGCACGATGCCTCGAACATTGCCGCCGTGATCGTCGAACCGTTGGCTGGCTCGGCTGGCGTTCTGCCGCCACCGAAGGGCTATCTCAAGCGTCTGCGCGAGATCTGCACTCAGCACAACATTCTTTTGATTTTCGATGAAGTGATCACCGGCTTCGGTCGCATGGGCGCCATGACCGGCTCCGAAGCGTTCGGCGTGACCCCGGACCTGATGTGCATCGCCAAGCAGGTCACCAACGGCGCCATCCCGATGGGCGCGGTGATCGCCAGCAGCGAGATCTACCAGACCTTCATGAACCAGCCGACGCCGGAATACGCCGTGGAATTCCCTCACGGCTACACCTACTCGGCCCATCCTGTGGCCTGCGCTGCCGGTATCGCTGCGCTGGACTTGCTGCAGAAGGAAAACCTGGTGCAATCCGCAGCCGAGCTGGCGCCGCACTTCGAGAAAGTGCTGCACGGTATCAAGGGCACCAAGAACGTCGTCGACATCCGCAACTATGGACTGGCCGGCGCCATCCAGATCGCCGCCCGTGACGGCGATGCCATCGTGCGTCCGTACGAGGCTGCAATGAAACTGTGGAAAGCAGGCTTCTATGTCCGCTTCGGCGGCGACACGCTGCAGTTCGGCCCAACCTTCAACACCCAGCCGCAGGAACTGGATCGCCTGTTCGACGCGGTGGGCGAAGCCCTGAACCAGATCGACTGATTTCTTCCGACTCTGACGGCAGGCGCATGTTCATGCGCCTGCATCAACCTTCTTTATCTGGAGTTTTGCATGAGCATCGTTCAGCACCTGATCAACGGCGAGCTGGTTTCCAAGGGTGAGCGCACCGCCGATGTCTTCAACCCGTCCACCGGCGAGAGTTCCCGCAAGGTCGAACTGGCCAGCCGCGCAACCATTCAAGAAGCCATCGACGCAGCCAAGGCAGCCTTCCCGGCCTGGCGCAATATGCCGCCGGCCAAGCGTGCCCAAGTGATGTTTCGCTTCAAGCAACTGCTGGAGCAGAACGAAGCACGTATCTCGCAACTGATCAGCGAAGAGCACGGCAAGACCCTGGAAGACGCTGCGGGTGAGCTCAAGCGCGGTATCGAGAACGTCGAGTTCGCCTGCGCCGCACCCGAGCTGCTCAAGGGCGAATACAGCCGCAACGTAGGTCCGAACATCGACGCATGGTCCGACTTCCAGCCGCTGGGCATCGTTGCCGGTATCACCCCGTTCAACTTCCCGGCCATGGTGCCGCTGTGGATGTACCCGCTGGCCATCGTCTGTGGCAACGCCTTCATCCTCAAACCGTCCGAGCGTGACCCGAGCTCGACCCTGTTCATCGCCCAATTGCTGCATGAGGCCGGCCTGCCCAAAGGCATCCTGAATGTCGTCCATGGCGACAAGGAAGCGGTCGACGCATTGATTGAAGCGCCAGAGGTCAAGGCCTTGAGCTTCGTCGGTTCGACGCCGATCGCCGAATACATCTATGCCGAAGGCACCAAGCGCGGCAAGCGTGTCCAGGCTCTGGGCGGCGCCAAGAACCACGCGGTACTGATGCCCGACGCCGACCTGGACAACGCCGTCAGTGCGCTGATGGGGGCGGCTTATGGTTCTTGCGGCGAGCGCTGCATGGCCATCTCGGTTGCCGTGTGCGTGGGCGACCAGGTCGCAGATGCGCTGATCGCCAAGCTGGAGCCGCAGATCAAGGCGCTGAAGATCGGCGCCGGTACCTCCTGTGGCCTGGACATGGGCCCGCTGGTGACCGCGGCTGCCCGTGACAAAGTGGTTGGCTACATCGATGACGGTGTGGCGGCTGGTGCCAAGTTGGTCGTCGATGGGCGTGGTCTGCGCGTGACCGGCCATGAGGATGGCTATTTCGTGGGCGGCACCCTGTTCGACCACGTCACGCCAGAAATGCGCATCTATAAAGAAGAGATCTTCGGCCCTGTGCTGTGCGTGGTACGTGTGAAGAGCCTCGAAGAGGCCATGCAACTGATCAACGAGCATGAATATGGCAACGGCACCTGCATCTTCACCCGTGACGGTGAAGCGGCGCGCCTGTTCTGCGACGAGATCGAAGTCGGCATGGTAGGGGTGAACGTGCCGCTGCCGGTACCGGTTGCCTACCATAGCTTCGGTGGCTGGAAGCGTTCGCTGTTCGGCGATCTGCATGCTTATGGCCCGGATGGTGTGCGCTTCTATACCCGTCGCAAGGCTATCACCCAGCGTTGGCCACAGCGTGCCAGCCATGAGGCTTCGCAGTTCGCGTTCCCAAGCCTGTAAGAGATAGACAAGCCCAAAAGCAAAACGGGGAGGCCGCCAGGCCTCCCCGTTTTGCTTTTGGGCCGGATTAAGGTTTTTTGAAAATAACTGTTGACGGGGTTTCGAATCCCCTTATAATGCGCCCCACTTCCGACGCAGTCGAAA
>NZ_VSJH01000027.1:0-142116 GCF_008124495.1 Pseudomonas sp. CK-NBRI-02
TTTCGACTGCGTCGGAAGTGGGGCGCATTATAAGGGGATTCGAAACCCCGTCAACACTTATTTTCAAAAAACCTTAATCCGGCTGAAAAGCAAAGCGGGGAGGCCTGACGGCCTCCCCGCTTCTCTATATATAGAGAGGGTAGGGAGAACTTCATAGCACTCCGGCGCTTCTCAAACGCAGCACCGCTTCGATATCCATACCCAACACCTCCTCCAACACAGCGTTAGTATGCTCACCGAGCAATGGCGGCGCCTGACGATACTCGACCGGCGTCTCGGACAACCGAATGGGACTGGCCACCTGCGGTACGCTACCCGCTAGCGGGTGAGCAATATCGAGCGCCAAACCACGCGCCAGCACCTGGGGATCCTGGAACATCTGCGCCAGGTCGTTGATCGGTCCGCAAGGCACGCCTGCCTTTTCCAACTCACTGACCCATTCAGCCGTGGTCTTGAACACCGTGGCCTGGCGAATCAACGGAATCAGCTCGGCACGATGGGCCACACGCTGTTTGTTGGTGGCAAACCTCGGGTCGTCTGCCCACTGTGGCTGACCAGCCACTTCGGCAAACTTACGGAACTGCCCATCGTTGCCCACGGTGAGAATGAAGTTGCCATCCGCCGTCGGGAAATCCTGGTAAGGCACGATATTAGGGTGTGCATTGCCCAACCGCCGTGGCGGGGTGCCCGTAGTCAGGTAGTTCATCGCCTGGTTGGCCAGGCAGGCCACTTGAACATCCAGCAACGCCATGTCCACGTGCTGACCGACGCCGGTCTGATCGCGATAGGCGAGGGCAGCCAGGATCGCCACTGTCGAATACAACCCCGTCAGGATGTCGGTCAAGGCGACCCCCACCTTGATCGGTCCCGCGCCTTCTTCACCTTCCGGGCGGCCGGTCAGGCTCATCAGCCCGCCCAACCCTTGGATCATGAAGTCATATCCGGCGCGCTTGGCATAAGGACCAGTCTGACCGAAACCGGTGATCGAGCAATAGATGAGCTTGGGATTGACCGCCTTCAGGCTCGCATAGTCCAGCCCATAGGCCGCCAAGCCGCCCACCTTGAAGTTCTCGATGACGATGTCGGACTTCGCCGCCAGCTCACGCACCAGGCGTTGGCCTTCAGGCTGGGTGAAGTCAATGGTAACCGACCGCTTGTTTCGGTTGGCCGACAGGTAATAGGCCGCTTCGCTGGTGTTCTCACCCTGGGCGTCCTTTAGGAAGGGCGGCCCCCAGGAACGGGTATCGTCCCCTGTGCCTGGGCGCTCGACCTTGATCACATCAGCCCCAAGGTCGGCAAGGATCTGACCGGACCAAGGGCCCGCCAGCACGCGCGAAAGATCCAGCACCCGCAGATGTGATAGCGCACCCATGGCCAGCTCCTTTATCAATAGAACGCCTGGATTCCAGTCTGGGCACGACCCAGGATCAGCGCGTGCACATCGTGGGTACCTTCATAGGTGTTGACCACCTCGAGGTTGACCAGATGGCGGGCCACACCGAACTCGTCGGAAATACCGTTGCCACCGAGCATGTCACGCGCCATACGGGCGATGTCCAAGGCCTTGCCGCACGAGTTGCGCTTCATGATGGAGGTGATCTCCACCGCTGCGGTACCCTCGTCCTTCATCCGCCCCAAGCGCAGGCAGCCCTGCAACGCCAGGGTGATCTCGGTCTGCATGTCGGCCAGCTTCTTCTGGATCAGCTGGTTGGCAGCCAACGGACGGCCAAACTGCTTGCGGTCCAACGTGTATTGGCGAGCGGTGTGCCAGCAGGCCTCGGCTGCCCCCAGGGCGCCCCAGGAGATGCCATAGCGGGCGGAATTCAGACAGGTGAACGGGCCTTTCAGACCGCGCACTTCAGGGAACATGTTCTCTTCCGGCACGAACACGTTGTCCATGACGATCTCGCCGGTGATCGAGGCCCGCAGGCCGACTTTGCCGTGAATTGCCGGCGCGCTCAGGCCTTCCCAGCCCTTTTCAAGAATGAAGCCGCGGATGTCGCCGGCATCGTCCTTGGCCCATACCACGAAGACATCGGCGATCGGGCTGTTGGTGATCCACATCTTGCTGCCGGTGAGACGGTAGCCGCCATCGACCTTGCGCGCGCGGGTGATCATCGAACCCGGATCGGAGCCGTGGTTCGGCTCGGTCAGGCCGAAGCAGCCGATCCACTCACCGGCGGCGAGCTTGGGCAGGTACTTTTGTTTCTGTGCCTCACTGCCGAACTCGTTGATCGGCACCATCACCAGCGACGACTGAACACTCATCATCGAGCGATAGCCAGAGTCGATGCGCTCCACCTCACGGGCAATCAGGCCATAGCACACGTAGTTCAAGCCGCTGCCGCCGTATTCGACCGGGATAGTGGCGCCGAGCAGGCCGACTTCGCCCATCTCGCGGAAGATCGCAGGATCGGTCTGCTCGTGGCGGAAGGCCTCCAGCACACGGGGCGCCAGCTTGTCCTGGGCGAACTGATACGCGCTGTCACGGACCATGCGCTCTTCTTCAGTGAGCTGCTGGTCCAGCAGCAGCGGGTCGATCCAGTTGAAGCTTGCTTTACCGGCCATGAGCGAATACCTCGAAATAGAGAAGCTGAGTTTCTTGTGCCTTGATCCTAGGCCCGATCGGCCGTCTGGACAAACGAGGATTGCGCACCGTTTAGTGATATTTTCTCACTTCGAAAAACTGAAAAATCCTAGATTCAACGGCTGACAAGTGAGGTTGACGTACATGCGCCGCAAGATTCCCAGCACCACGGCATTGGTCTGCTTCGAGGCGGCGGCACGCCACGAGAGCTTCACCAAGGCCGCTCAGGAATTGGCCCTCACCCAGGGTGCCGTTTGTCGGCAAATCGGTGGCTTGGAGGCTTTTCTGAATGTGGAACTGTTCCGCCGCTCTCGCCGCGGGGTGAAGTTGACCGAGGCGGGCTTGTCTTATAGTCGCCAGGTCGCGGCGCAGCTCGATGCGGTCGAGCGCGATACCTTGTCGGTAATGCGTCAGCAGGGTGCGAACGTGATCGAGCTGGCCGTGGTGCCGACTTTCGGCACGCAATGGCTGCTGCCGCGCCTGAAGGACTTTCAGGAGCGTCACCCGGACGTCACGGTGAACCTCACCAATCGCACGCGACCGTTCCTGTTCGCCGATACCGCCTTCGATGCCGCCATTTATTTCGGCGACGGGGACTGGTCCGGCACCCAATCCCATCGATTGATGGGCGAAAACCCCGTGCCGGTGTGCAGCCCGGCGCTACTGGAGGGGCAGGGCAGCCTGGAGCCGCGACGCATCGCCGAGTTACCACTGCTGCAACAGACCACCCGACCCTACGCCTGGCGGCAATGGTTTGGGCATCTGGACATGAATGTTGAGCGCGACATGACAGGCCCGCGCTATGAGCTATTCTCAATGCTCGCCCAAGCCGCCATGCACGAGATGGGCATCGCCCTGATTCCGCCGTTCCTGATCCAGCGTGAGCTGGAGGAGGGCAGGCTGGTCATCGCGAACCGCCACGCTCTGGCCAGTGCCAAGGCCTATTACCTGATGATTCCAGACCGCAAGGTGGAATCGGCATCGCTGCGCGCTTTCCGCGATTGGCTGGTGCAACAGGCCGACCACTACACCGCGACCCATCGTGACGCCACGAAAACCTGACCCTGTAGTTAATTATTTTAAACACCTACAGATATAAGGATTTGTCGCCAATTAGAAAACTGTTCAGGTTGCATTAAAAATGCCTTCAAACCGTGCAACCACGCGGCTTTCAGAGCTTATTTGCGACATCCACGAACGCATCCGCGAAACGCCTACAAAAAATTGCAGTTTTTACCTTAATCTCCGAATACCCTGTGTTTGACGGGCCGCTTTCGGCTTGTTGCGACATACGGTCACAGGGTGACTTGTAGTTTTGGCTTCGTATCGCTTCAGAACCGGTTGAAGCCCTTTCGGTTCGTCTGCAAAATGCTCGACCCGCCCCGGAACCGGCGGGTTCATGCTGAACGGCCGCACCAGACGCACCACCCGAAGTGCGCTGGCTTCAACAAAGACAAAAGGTCACCGCAGGAGAATAAGTCGTGCACATTGGTGTTCCTCTCGAGACGCAGACGGGCGAAACGCGGGTCGCCGCCACCCCGGAAACCATCAAGAAGCTGGTTGGCCAGGGTCATCAGGTCACCGTCCAACGGGGGGCAGGGCTCAATGCCAGCATTCCGGACAGTGCCTATGAGGCCGCAGGCGCTTCCTTGGGCAATGCCGCCGATGCCTTCGGCGCGCAATTGGTGCTCAAGGTCGTCGCACCCAGTGATCAGGAGCTTGCGCAGATCAACAGCGGCACGCTGCTGGTGGGCATGCTCAACCCGTTCAACAACGACATGATCGCCAAGATGGCCGAACGCGGTATCACCGCCTTCGCCCTCGAGGCTGCGCCACGCACTTCCCGTGCCCAGAGCCTCGACGTGTTGTCATCCCAGGCCAACATTGCCGGGTACAAGGCCGTGTTGCTGGCGGCCCATTACTATCCGCGCTTCATGCCGATGCTGATGACTGCTGCCGGTACGGTAAAGGCGGCTCGAGTGCTGATTCTTGGCGCCGGCGTCGCGGGCCTTCAGGCCATTGCCACAGCCAAGCGTCTCGGTGCGGTGATCGAGGCGTCGGACGTACGCCCGGCCGTGAAGGAGCAGATTGAGTCCTTGGGCGCCAAGTTCATCGATGTGCCCTACGAGACCGATGAGGAGCGCGAATGCGCCGAAGGTGTCGGTGGCTACGCCCGTCCCATGCCAGCCAGCTGGATGCAACGCCAGGCCCAGGCCGTGCACGAACGCGCCAAGCAGGCCGATATCGTCATCACCACCGCGCTGATTCCCGGGCGCAAGGCACCGACACTGCTCAGCGCCGAAACCGTCGCGCAGATGAAGCCCGGTGCCGTGGTCATCGACCTGGCCGCCGCCCAAGGCGGTAACTGCCCGCTGACCGTAGCGGATCAGGTGGTAATGGCAGAGGGCGTTACCATCGTCGGCCCGACCAACCTGCCAGCCCAGGTCGCTGCCGATGCCTCGGCGCTGTACGCACGCAATCTGCTGGACTTCATGAAGCTGCTGTTCGACAAGGACGGCGCGCTGGTGATCAACCTCGAAGACGACATCGTCGCCGCGTGCCTGATGTGCCGCGACGGCCAGGTCGTGCGCAAGAACGGTTAAGGAGCACGACAATGGAAGACATGCTGATTTCCCATGGCATCTACAACCTGATCATCTTCGTGCTGGCCATCTATGTGGGATACCACGTGGTCTGGAACGTCACCCCGGCGCTGCACACCCCGCTGATGGCCGTCACCAACGCCATCTCCGCGATCGTCATCGTGGGCGCCATGCTGGCCGCCGCGCTGACCGTGACCCCGGCAGGCAAGGTCATGGGTACCCTGGCCGTGGCCCTGGCGGCGGTCAATGTGTTCGGTGGCTTCCTGGTCACCCGTCGCATGCTGGAGATGTTCAAGAAGAAAACCAAGAACGAGGGGCAGAAGTAAGCATGAGCATGAATCTGGTAACGCTTCTCTACCTGGTCGCCTCCGTCTGCTTCATCCAGGCGCTCAAGGGCCTGTCGCACCCGACCACTTCGCGCCGGGGTAACCTGTTCGGCATGATCGGCATGGGGATCGCGATCCTCACCACGGTCGGCCTTATCTACAAGCTGGGTGCAGAGCTGGCGACTGCTGGCATCGGCTACGTGATCGTCGGCCTGTTGATCGGCGGCAGCGCCGGTTCGATCATGGCCAAGCGCGTCGAGATGACCAAGATGCCGGAGCTGGTGGCCTTCATGCACAGCATGATCGGTCTGGCAGCGGTGTTCATCGCCATAGCCGCGGTGCTCGAGCCGCAGTCGCTGGGCATCGTCGCCAGCATCAGCGACCCGATCCCCACCGGTAACCGCCTGGAGCTGTTCCTCGGTGCGGCCATCGGTGCGATCACCTTCTCCGGCTCAGTCATCGCCTTCGGCAAGCTGTCAGGCAAGTACAAATTCCGCCTGTTCCAAGGCGCACCGGTACAGTTCACCGGGCAGCACAAGCTGAACTTGATCCTGGGCCTGGCCACCATTGCCTTGGGCCTGCTGTTCACCTTCACTGGCCATTACAGTGCCTTCACCCTGATGCTCGCCTTGGCGTTCATCATGGGCGTGCTGATCATTATTCCGATCGGTGGTGCCGACATGCCGGTGGTGGTGTCCATGCTCAACAGCTATTCGGGCTGGGCAGCGGCCGGTATCGGCTTCTCGCTGAACAACTCGATGCTGATCATTGCCGGCTCCCTGGTCGGCTCCAGCGGTGCGATCCTCTCGTACATCATGTGCAAGGCGATGAACCGTTCGTTCTTCAACGTCATCCTCGGCGGCTTCGGCGCCGATGCCGATGCCGGCGCCAGCGCAGGCTCCCAGGAGCAGCGTCCGGTGAAGTCCGGATCGGCCGACGACGCGACCTTCCTGCTGAGCAACGCCGACAGCGTGATCATCGTGCCTGGTTACGGCCTGGCAGTGGCCCGCGCCCAACACGCGCTCAAGGAACTGACCGAGAAGCTGACCCATAACGGCGTGACCGTTAAGTACGCGATCCACCCAGTGGCGGGGCGCATGCCTGGGCACATGAACGTGCTGCTGGCCGAAGCCGAGGTGCCGTACGACCAGGTCTTCGAGATGGAAGACATCAACGCCGAGTTCGGCCAGGCCGATGTGGTGCTGGTGCTGGGCGCCAACGACGTGGTCAACCCAGCAGCGAAGAACGACCCCAAGTCGCCGATCGCCGGCATGCCGATCCTCGAGGCGTTCAAGGCCAAGACCATCATCGTCAACAAGCGCTCCATGGCCAGCGGCTACGCAGGCCTGGACAACGAGCTGTTCTACCTGGACAAGACCATGATGGTGTTCGGGGATGCCAAGAAGGTGATCGAGGACATGGTCAAGGCCGTGGAATGATCGCCAGACTCACCTGCACTTATATATAGAAGCGCAGGCAATCCCCTAAAACCCCCGGGTGTCCTGCTCGGGGGTTTTTCGTTTGCATGATCCAGATCAACGGCTCTAAATCCAGCCTTCGCCTACGACCATGGTCGCGGGACGGCAACGGGCGAAATCTCTAGACTGCGCTCCAGTAGCTTCAGTAGCCCGAGATAACAATCCATGTACCGTGATCGTATCCGCTTGTCCTCCCTGCACAGCAAGGTAATGAGTGCGGCTGATGCCGCTGGCCTGATCCAGGACGGCATGACCGTCGGCATGAGCGGCTTCACCCGCGCCGGCGAAGCCAAGGCCGTGCCGCATGCCCTGGCCGAACGTGCCAAGCAGTCGCCCCTGAAGATCAGCCTGATGACTGGCGCCAGCCTGGGCAACGACCTGGACAAGCAGCTGACCGAGGCCGGCGTGCTCGCCCGCCGCATGCCGTTCCAAGTGGACAGCACCCTGCGCAAGGCCATCAACGACGGCCAGGTGATGTTCATCGACCAGCACCTGTCGGAAACCGTCGAGCAGCTGCGCAACCAGCAGCTCAAGCTGCCGGACATCGCGGTCATCGAGGCCGTGGCGATCACCGAGCAAGGCCACATCGTTCCAACCACGTCCGTAGGTAACTCGGCCAGCTTCGCGATCTTCGCCAAGCAGGTGATCGTCGAGATCAACCTGTCGCACAACGCCAACCTCGAAGGCTTGCACGACATCTATATCCCGACCTACCGCCCGACTCGCACCCCTATTCCGCTGGTTAAAGTCGATGACCGCATCGGCAGCACCGCAATCCCGATCGACCCGGCCAAAATCGTCGGCATCGTGATCAGCGACCAACCCGACTCGCCGTCCACCGTGCTGCCGCCGGACGACGAAACCCAGGCCATCGCCGACCACCTGATCGACTTCTTCAAGCGTGAAGTGGATGCCGGCCGCATGACCAACAAGCTCGGCCCACTGCAGGCCGGCATCGGCAGCATCGCCAACGCGGTCATGTGCGGTCTGATCGAGTCGCCGTTCGAAGACCTGACCATGTACTCCGAAGTGCTGCAGGACTCGACCTTCGATCTGATCGACGCCGGCAAGCTGCGCTTTGCCTCGGGCAGCTCGATCACCCTGTCGACCCGCCGCAACGCCGATGTGTTCGGCAACCTGGAGCGCTACAAGGACAAGCTCGTCCTGCGTCCACAGGAAATTTCCAACCACCCCGAAGTGGTGCGTCGCCTGGGCATCATCGGTATCAACACCGCGTTGGAATTCGACATCTATGGCAACGTCAACTCCACCCACGTCTGCGGCACCAAGATGATGAATGGCATTGGCGGCTCCGGCGATTTCGCCCGCAACGCCCATCTGGCCGTATTCGTCACCAAGTCGATCGCCAAAGGCGGCGCGATCTCCAGCGTAGTGCCGATGGTCAGCCATGTGGACCACACCGAGCATGACGTGGACATTCTCGTCACCGAGCAAGGCCTGGCTGACCTGCGCGGCCTGGCCCCGCGCGAGCGCGCACGGGCGATCATCGATAACTGCGTGCACCCGGACTACCGCGCCGCGCTGAACGACTACTTCGACCGCGCCTGCCAGCGTGGCGGCCACACCCCGCACATTCTGCGCGAGGCGTTGAGCTGGCACGAAAACCTGGAAGAAAGCGGTCGCATGCTCGCCAGCTGATCCAGCACAGCCTGCCTGGACCTGTCGCGGGAGCAGCCCCATCCTCACCTCTGTGGGGGGGTGGGCTGCTCCCGCGATTGCATTCGGACCTACACAGTCTGTTGGCTTGTCCGCCTTTTACTCAGAAAAACTGTACTACTGTACTGGTAAAAACGTCGATTTTGTGTCGGCACGAAATCGGAGCGCGCTGTTTTTGCACCAAACAAGTGCGCACCGGTACAGTTTCGCCAATTTCAGGTGCAACAGTCGGCTTAGACAGTTAACTGAGTGATCGCAATACTGGTGAACTGTATCTACTGTTCTGGACGACGGAGGAGGATCATTGGCATCAGTTAAATCACTACCTAATGCCGCCATAAGCGGAAGGATGACACATCATGGAACGTACCCTCAGTTCCGATCTGGTTTTCGAAAACAACGCTCAAGCCTCCAACGCTTCGCTGCCTCTGCGCGCCCTGTCGACCTTGCTGCTGTGGCAGCGTCGTATCAGCAGCCGTCGTCAGCTGGCTCGCCTGGACGGTCGTCTGCTGGCTGACGCCGGTATCACCGAGTCCCAGCGTTACGAAGAGCTGAGCAAGCCGTTCTGGCGCTAAGCCCGGGCTCGCTGGCCTCGGCCGGCGCCCTAGAATTTCAAAAGCCCGTCGTGGGAAACCGCGACGGGCTTTTTGTTTGCAGGGCTCTAGTGCGCGTACCACAGCGCAAACCAGCACAGTTTTGATTAGCAGATAATTGACCAATACAGTTGCGCACGAAGCCCGTCCAGTTAACCTCTGCACCGCCGCCGCGTGATACGCTTCGTTCAGCCGCTTGGTTGAAAGCATCGCGAGCGATCAAACGTGCGGCAGATAACCAGAATCACCCAGACCCTTACGCAGGAGTCCACGACCATGTCCCGTAAACACCTCATCGGCGCCGCCCTGTTGCTGGCCCTGGCCGGCACCGCCAACGCCACCAGCTTCGTCGTCACCACCGACACGGTCGTGCGCGGCGTAGCCGCCTCCACCGACGCTACCTCCGATCTCTCTTCGTCGTTCCGTGACAGCAAGATCGTCCAGGCTGCCCGCGACGATGCCGCGACCTTCGTCGGCAGCGAAGGCGCAATCCGCGGCGCCAAGCTTGAAAGCGCGTTCATCCATATCCGCCAGCAGCTGCCAAGCCTGCAGGCAAGCGACGCGCAACTGGCCCAGGCCATCCTCGCGCTCTGACACTGCTTACCGAGCGCGGGTAAGCCCCAAGAAGCTGCCAAGTGCCAGTGGAAGGGGCTTTACCCGCGAGAGGGCTGCACATCGGCCCCATTCAAACCGGACACACTGGCCTTGGCCGACGTATCCGGGGTAGCCTTCGCCGTTCACCTCCGTCGCCTTCAGAACTCCATGCGTTATTCGTTGCCGTTACTGTTCGCCCTTATCGGCGTGGGAAGCGCCCATGCCATGGATGTCACCACCCAGAGCCTGGTCGCCAGCAGTTACGTCACCAGCAAGGTGACCTCCGCGCCGTTCGACCGCAAGCTGGTCATCCAGGCCCGCGACGACGCCGCAGCCTTCGTGGCCACCGACGGCCAGATCCGCGGAGCACGCCTGCAGGCGGCACTCGATTCGCTGCGTCATGCCCATGCGTACCATTGTGTCGGTGACCGTGAACTGGCCGAGGCAATTCTCGTCCAATAAACATGTCTGACTCCTTGTATCTTCCGGAGATGCTCCATGCGTAAACCGCTGATCGCCGCTGCCCTCGGCATGCTGCTGCTGGCCGACCTGGCCCAGGCACAAACCCTGGTGGCCACCAGCAATATCATCGTCCGTGCCTTTGGCCGTTCGATCGATTTCACCTCTGACACCACGACGTCCATCCGCGACTCCAAAGTGGTGCAACAAGCCCACGATGACGCCGCCAGTTTCGTCGCCAGCAATGGCGAGATCCGCGGCGCTCAACTGGAGGCCGCCTTCGACACCCTTCGCCAGCGCGTCCCAGAAGCACGCGATGCCAGCGACCAGGTTCTGGCCGAAGCCATCCTCGCTCTGTGAACCACGTGCGTGCCTGGCTGCTGGGCTGCGTCCTGACGCTGCTCGGCACGCCCGCCCTGGCTGGCCTGCAGCTCGAGCTGCAGGTCAGTGGCCTCGACCCACAGCAGCAGCAGGCCTCCCAAGCCCTGCTCGACGAGGCCATGGGCAAGCTTCCCCCCCGCTTCAAGCAACAGCTGGATCGACGCATCCAGGTCAGCTGGAGCGAGCGTATGCCTACCGACGCCTATGGACAGGCGTCGCCGGTCGCGACGCTTGAGCTCAACCGTCGCCTGCTGCCCAGCCTCACCGATGGCAGCGCGGCCAAAAAGCAGACCGACCGTCCTCACGGCACGGTCCGGCAGGAGCTGCTGGCGACCGTGCTTCACGAGCTGACACACATTTACGACCGCGCCCGCCTGTGGCCTGAAGCCGAACGCCAGCTGATCACCCGCTGCAAGCGCCAGCAGGACACCTTGGGCAAGATCGGCCTGCCTGAGCAGTGCCGAGGCCAGGCTGAAAGGCGCTTTACCCTGAGCGACGACCCGCGCCTGCTCGATTTGGCCGGATGGCCGCAATATGTCGGCCGTCGCGGCGATCGCGAGCAACACAATGGCCAGCTGGCCCGCAGCCCTGACAGCTATGAATTGAGCAGCCCCAAGGAGTTCGTTGCGGTCAACATGGAGTACTTCCTCCTCGACCCGAGCTACGCCTGCCGCCGCCCCGCCCTGAATCAGTACCTGCGCGACCACTTCGGCTGGGCCCCACAGCAGAACACTTGCGTCAGCGGTCTGCCATTTCTCAATGCCGGGACCGATTTCGCCCGCCAGCCTCTGGGCGAAATCGACCCGCAGCGAGTCTATGAAGTCGATTACCTACTGGCCGAAGCCAACCAGAACTGGGTGAGCCGTTGGGGCCACAGCATGTTGCGCCTGGTGATCTGCGCCCCAGGCAGGCCTCGTGGCCCAGACTGCCGGCTGGATCTGGACCAACACTTGGTGCTGTCGTACCGGGCATTCGTCAATGACGTGCAGTTGTCCAGCTGGGACGGCCTGACCGGTGCCTACCCTTCGCGATTGTTCGTGCTGCCACTGAGCCAGGTGATCGACGAGTACACCAAGACCGAACTGCGCAGCCTGGCGTCGATCCCGCTCAAGCTCAGCCGTCAAGAGGTTGAAAGCCTGGTGCGCCAGGCTGCGGAGATTCACTGGAGCTATGACGGCAACTATTACTTCCTGTCCAACAATTGTGCGGTCGAGTCCCTGAAACTGCTGCGCAGCGGCACTGGCAATCCACGGCTGAACGATCTGGACAGCATCATGCCCAACGGCCTTCTGGAAGTACTCAAAGGGCGAGGGCTGGCCGATACCAGGGTCCTGGATGACCCACGTGAGGCCCTGCGCCTGGGCTATCGCTTCGACTCCTACCGCGAGCGCTACCAGGCCATGTTCGATGTGCTGAAGAAGCAGCTGCCGATCAAGCAGAACAAAGTCGAAGACTGGCTGGCCCTGGATGCCAAGGACCGCAGTACCTGGTTCCAGCAGGCAGACCTGCGCACCAGCGCCGCGTTGCTGCTGCTCGAACAGGCCAGCCTTCGCCGCCAGCTGCTGCTGGCCCAGGACGAGGTCAAACAGCGCTACCTGAACGCCACCGCCCTCAAGGACGGCAGTATCTCCAAGGCCAACGACACCTTGCAGAAAATGCTCGCCAACAGCGGCTTCCTCAGCCGCCCGGCGGAGTTGCTGGAAAACAAGGGCTACGGCTTGCCCCAGCCAGAAGAACGCAAGCAGCTCGAGAAGATCAGCAGCGAGCGCCAGGCCCAATTGTTGCGCCTGAGCACCGACCTGGACAAAGAAGTTAGGGCATTGCTCGAGCCTTCACGGGCCCAGGAGATCGCGGCGGTAGAGGCCAATGTGAAGCAGATCGGCGTGCATCTGCGGGAATTGCACAAAGCCGCCGGCGGTTTGCAGCTTCCCTGATACCGCTCAGGTTGGTGGGGCTGTTTCCGGCCTTCAAAGGCTCTCCTGCGCCTCTCCAGGCAAATCCTCATCCAGATGCAACCAAGGCAACCGGCTGCTGGTCCAGATGTGCCGATTGGCACGTACGCGCTCCGGGTGGTCCAGGGTCGCCACCGTCACGTCGATGCTTGCGGGGCTGTGTAGCGTCAGCAACGCCACATGAGCCCCGCAGTTGGTGCAAAAGTAACGGCTGCAACTGGCCGGAGCGACATAACAGCCCGGCGTGCCCGTCAACCATCTGAAATCGTCACGAGGCAAGGTCAGCCAGGTCACCACCAGACCTCCGCTGACCCGCCGGCAGATCGAGCAGTGGCAATGGGCGACATCTGTAAGATCGCCTTGCAACCGATAGCGCAGGGCGCCGCAATGGCAGCCACCTTCCATTACATCGGTCATCGGCACTACCTCCTGTCGCCTGGTTTCAGCCGAAAGCTGGCTGAAAGCTTCCGCCAATAGGATAGCCCCACCACCGGCAGCAGACCGGTCAGCCAGGGCACCCGGAAGTTTCCGCGCCCGGCCCAATCAACAACAACAATGGTGATACCCGATGTTTTCCTGTGCCCGCCTGTTCGCTATACCTCTCCGGCTACTCCCCGCGCAGCGCCTGACGCGCTGACCCGCCCGAATCGACTTTCCTTTCGCAGCGCACCGCCTGGAGTACCGCCATGCTGACCTTCCTCGGCTTCGCCATGGTCATTTCGTTCATGTACCTGATCATGACCAAGCGCCTGTCGGCCTTGATCGCCCTGATCCTGGTACCGATCCTGTTCGCCCTGTTCGGCGGCTTCTACAGCCACATCGGCCCCATGATGCTCGAAGGCATCAGCAAGCTCGCGCCCACCGGCGTCATGCTGATGTTCGCCATTCTCTACTTCGCTCTGATGATCGACTCCGGCCTGTTCGACCCGGCCGTGCGCAAGATCCTCAAACTGGTCAAAGGTGACCCGCTCAAAGTGTCGGTCGGCACCGCGGCGCTGGCTCTGGTGGTCTCGCTCGACGGCGACGGCGCCACCACCTACATGATCTGCTGCGCCGCCATGCTGCCGCTCTACAGCCGCCTGGGGATGAGCCCGCGGATCATGGCCGGCCTGATCATCCTCGCTGGCGGCGTGATGAACATGACCCCGTGGGGCGGCCCCACCGCGCGTGCCGCCAGCGCCCTGCATGTCGACCCGTCCGACATCTTCGTGCCGATGATCCCGGCCATGGCGTTCGGCGTGGTGGCGATCCTCGCCATCGCTTACCTCTACGGCAAGCGCGAACGGGCTCGCCTGGGCGAACTGCACCTGCCCACCGACGACATCGACCACAGCGAAATCACCGTTTCGCAGTTTCCGGAAGCCCGTCGACCGAAGCTGATCTGGTTCAACGGCGCCCTGACCGCTGCGCTGATGGTCGCCCTGATCGCCGGCGCCTTGCCGCTGCCGGTGCTGTTCATGATCGCCTTCAGCATCGCGATGATCGTCAACTACCCATGCCTGCAACAGCAAAAAGACCGCATCGCTGCCCACGCCGGCAGCGTGCTGGCCGTGACCGGGCTGATTTTCGCCGCCGGTATCTTCACCGGCATCCTCTCCGGCACCGGCATGGTCGAGGCCATGTCCAAGAGTCTGCTGGCGGTGATTCCCGACGCACTCGGGCCGTACCTGGCGGTGATCACGGCGATCGTCAGCATGCCGTTCACCTTCTTCATGTCCAACGACGCCTTCTATTACGGGGTTCTCCCGGTACTCTCCGAAGCGGCCAGCCACTATGGCATCACTCCGGTGGAAATGGCCCGCGCGTCGATCGTCGGACAGCCGGTACACCTGCTGAGCCCCTTGGTACCCTCTACCTACCTGCTGGTGGCCCTGGCGGGTATCGAATTCGGCGATCATCAGCGCTTCACGCTCAAGTGGGCAGTGCTCGTGTGCCTGTGCATAATGCTCGCCGCGCTGCTCATGGGGATTTTCCCGCTGTTCAGCAGTCTGTAAGAAACGCGCACTATTCAACCGCGATGCACCCGCTTGGGTGCGTCGCCCTTATCGTTCAAAGGAAAACACATGGAATGGCTGACCAGCCCGGAAATCTGGGTTGCCTTTTTTACTCTTACGGCGCTTGAGATCGTTCTCGGTATCGACAACATCATCATGATCTCGATCCTGGTCAGCCGCATGCCCAAGCACATGCAGCCGCGCACACGGATCTTCGGCCTGGCCCTGGCCATGGTCACCCGCATCATGCTGCTGCTGTCGATCACCTGGGTGATGCGCCTGACCGACGACCTGTTCGTCATCTTCGAGCAGGGCATCTCGGGGCGTGACCTGATTCTGTTCTTCGGTGGCCTGTTCCTGCTCTGGAAGAGCTCCCAGGAGATCTACCACGGCCTCGAAGGCGAGGACGAAAACGCAGAAGAGCCCAAGGGCGCAGGCGGCAAGTTCTTCTACACCATTATCCAGATCGCCATCATCGATATCGTGTTCTCGCTGGACTCGGTGATCACTGCCGTGGGCATGGTCTCCCACGTACCGGTGATGATCGCCGCGATCATCGTTGCCGTGCTGGTGATGATGCTCTGTGCAGGCACCATCAGCGAGTTCATCGACAAACACCCGTCGCTGAAGATGCTGGCCCTGTCGTTCCTGATCGTGGTCGGTACCGTGCTGATTGCCGAATCCTTCGACGTGCATGTGCCAAAAGGCTACGTCTACTTCGCCATGGCGTTCTCCCTGGCGGTCGAGGCGATCAACATCCGCATGCGCACCGCCTTGGCACGAAAGCAGGGCAAGGAGCATGAGCCGGTGAAACTGCGCAAGGACATTCCGGGTCAATAAGATCAGGAAGCGCAAGAAAGAAAGGGCCCTTCGGGGTCCTTTCTCGTTTCTGGCGCGAAGTTCCCTCGGGTTGATGACAGCCCTTTCATGACTCAAATGTTTCAAATGCCTGGCGAGCATGCGAAGCTGGCGGCAGGTCCGCAAAACAACTAAAGCTTCAGTGAGCCCCAAAAACAGCCCACCCCCGGGCCCGGCTCACAGCTTCACCTATTGGCCCCAGCCTGGGGCACAAGGCAACAAGGGGGCCCAGAACATGCTGACCCTGCTCAACCTGCTGTCCGCCGTGGCCTTGCTGGTGTGGGGCACGCATATCGTGCGTACCGGCATCCTGCGCGTGTACGGCTCAAACCTGCGTCGTGTGCTCAGCCAGAACATGAGCAAGCGCCCACTGGCCTTCATCGCCGGCATCGTGGTCACCGCCATGGTGCAGAGCAGCAATGCCACCGCGATGCTGGTGACCTCGTTCGTGGGGCAGGGCTTGATGGCCATGACGCCGGCACTGGCGATCATGCTGGGCGCCGACGTGGGCACCGCGCTGATGGCGCGGGTGCTGACCTTCGACCTGTCGTGGCTGTCGCCGCTGCTGATCTTCCTCGGGGTGATCTTCTTCCTCTCGCGCAAACAGACCCGCGCCGGCCAGCTCGGGCGCGTGGGTATCGGCCTGGGACTGATCATCCTGGCCCTGCAATTGATCGTGCAGGCCGCCGCGCCAATCACCCATGCCCAGGGTGTGCGAGTGCTGTTCGCCTCGCTGACCGGCGACATCATGCTCGATGCCCTGGTGGGCGCGCTGTTCGCCCTGGTGTCCTATTCCAGCCTGGCCGCCGTACTGCTCACCGCCACCCTCGCGGGCGCCGAAGTCATCAGCCTGCCGGTGGCGATCGGCCTGGTGGTGGGCGCCAACATCGGCAGCGGCCTGCTGGCCTTCTTGACCACCAGCATGCAGAACTCCGCCGGCCGCCGGGTCGCCCTGGGCAGCCTGCTGTACAAGCTGATCGGCCTGGTGCTGATCATTCCCGTGCTGCATCCGCTGGTGGACTGGATGGACTCGCTGAGCTTCAGCCCCCAGGAACTGGTGATCGGCTTCCACCTGCTCTACAACACGTTGCGCTGCCTGGTCATGCTTCCCACAGTCAAACCCATGGGCCGGTTATGCAGTTGGCTGCTGCCAGAACGCGAGAACGGCAATGGACCGATCAAGGCACGCCACTTGGACGCCACCGCCTTGGGCACTCCGAGCCTGGCCCTGGCCAACGCTGCTCGCGAGACGCTGCGCCTGGGAGATATCGTCGATAACCTGCTCGAAGCCATGCTCGGCGCGCTGCGCGGCACCCAGACCGCACTGCCTCAGCAAGTGCGTGCCCTGGGCGAGGATGCCGAAGCCTTGTACAGCGCCATCAAGCTGTACTTGGCACAAATGTCCCGGGAAGACCTGAGCGAACAAGACAACCGCCGCTGGGCAGAGATCATCGAACTGGCCATCAACCTAAAGCTCGCCAGCGACCTGATCGAGCGCATGTTGCGCAAGGTCCAACAGCAAAAGACCTCGCAGCGCCGAGAGTTTTCCCAAGTCGGGCTGGAAGAACTCACTGGCCTTCAGGAGCAATTGTTGGCCAACCTGCGTCTGGGCTTGTCGGTGTTCCTCAGCGCAGACCCTGAGAGTGCGCGTTTGCTGCTGCGCGAGAAGCGCCGTTTCCGCGCACAAGAGCGGCGCCTGGCCCACGCCCATGTCAGCCGTCTGCAACGTAAAGTGGTGCAAAGTATCGAGACCAGTTCGCTACACTTGGAGCTGATCGCCGACATGAAGCGATTGAACTCTTTGTTCTGCAGCAGTGCCTATGTCGTACTGGGCGGCGCGGATACGGGCGGACTTCTGCTCGACAGCGTGCCGGACGAGGCCCGCCTGTCCTGAAATTCGCACACACCTGGAGACCCGAGCTCGCCGATGCGTTGCCTGATGTTCGTTTGCCTGCTGATCTGCAGCCTGCCCTCGTTTGCCCTCGATCGTTCGCGGGTAGAGGGTTATCTGTTGCCCAATGGCCTGCAGGTGATCCTCAAGTCCGGCTATGAGCGCGATCACGTGGCCATTCGCCTGGTGGTCGGCGTCGGCCTGGATGACTTCGACTGCGACCAGAAGGAACTGCCGCATCTGCTTGAACACCTGCTGTTCAGCGGCATCGACGACACCGGCGAAGGGGGCCTGGAAGAGCGCCTGCAATCGCTGGGCGGCGAGTGGAATGCCTACACCAGCAGTGCCGACACCACCTTCGTGATCGAAGCGCCCGCGCGCAACCAACGCAAGGTCCTGGACCTGCTGCTGTCAGTGATCCGCGATACCCGCATCGACTCCACGTCCTTGGAGACGGCGAAAAAGATCATCGAACGCGAGGACGGCGGCCATTACGGCCACCTGCAACGCTGGCTCGACCGCCAGGACATCGGCCACCCAGGCAGCGACCAATTGGCCGTGGAGCTGGGCCTGAAGTGCGCCGAGCGCTCCAACCTCGAGGACATGACCCTCGAGCAGGTGAAAACCTTGCGCGAACGCTGGTATGCCGCCAACAACATGACCCTGATCGTGGTTGGCGGCCTGGACCGCCTGCTGCCGGCCTACCTGGAACGCACCTACGGCGAACTGCCGGCCACCGAGCCGGGCGAACGTCGAAACCTCGACACCATCACTCAACAGGCCGAACAACGCCGCGACCTGACCCGCGGCTGGCTGGGGGACAGCGTCAAACTGCACTGGCTGTTCATCGAACCTGCGGCCGACAACGACCAGAACGCCACCCTCGATCTGCTCTCGCGCTATCTGGACTGGGCCCTGTACGACCAGTTGCGCCTGCGCCATGGCTTGTCCTACGGACCATCGGTGCGGCGCGAAAGCTTCGGCGATACCGGCATGCTGGCCTTGAACGCAGACCTCGAGCGACAGGATGTCGACCAGGCGATCAAGGTAATGGAGCAGTTGTTCGATCATCTGCGCAAGAACGGCCTGGACCCGGACACCTTCGCTCGCATCAAGGACGCAGCCATCGCCCGGGAAAGCTGGAGCACCCAGGGCAACAGCGCCTTGGCGGACTATTACTGGGGTGCGCTCAACGACTACAACGACGGGCGCTTCCGTGACCCGGCGCGCAAGCTGCGCCAGGTGAGCCTCAAGCAGGCCGATGCCGCCTTGCGCGCCTTACTCAAGGAGCCCGGCTATTTGCGCATCGAAAAGCCGCTGCTGGGCTTCGACGAACTCTATGGGCTACTCGCTTTGCTGCTGGGAGTAATCCTGGCCGTTGGTCTGCTGCGTCTGCGACGCCATCGGGCAGCTGAGCCCGACGACGCTACACGCAAGCCCTGATTTGGCAGTATCCTGCGGCATCATCTTGCCAGTTCCATCCTGTCGCGAGCTTTTACCGCGATAGGGCCTGCCTGGCCTCACTCACGTTCTTGTCTGTTGCGTCCATGCCCCCGATACCCCATTTCGTCATCCGCGTGATCGAGCTGCTCAAGCGCTACCCCGGCGTCATCGCGCTGGGCGGTTTCTTGTCCGGCATCGGCAGTTTCATCCTTGTCGATCGCCAGGCCAGCCTGGCCAGCTGGGTTGCCGTGCTCATGCTGGTCAGCTGGGTCTGGCTGATGCTGGAGAATACCCTGACGGGCTTGTTCGCTAAGGTGTTCAAGCGCGAGATCCCACAGCCGTTGCTGCGTTACGCGACACAGATGATCCACCAGGAGAGCCTGTTCTTCGTCCTGCCGTTCTTCTTCATCACCACCACCTGGAACAGCGGCCAGCTGGTGTTCACGGGCTTGCTCGGCGCGGCCGGCCTCATCTCGATCATCGACCCGCTGTACTACAAGTGGCTGGCGCCCCGACGCTGGCTGTTCCTGGCGTTGCACACCCTGACGCTGTTCGCCGCCTTGCTGACCGCGTTGCCGATCATCCTGCACCTGACGACCGCGCAAAGCTTCAAGCTGGCATTGATTGCCGCAATGGCGCTGTCGTTCCCGAGCCTGGCCAGCAGTTTCCCGATCAACAACTGGCGCCGTGCGGTGGCGTTGGTGCTGGTGACGCTGACGGTCGGCGGCGGCGGTTGGCTGTTGCGCTCCTGGGTACCTCCGGCGACCCTGTGGATGACTGAAGTGGCCGTCAGTACTGAAGTGCAGAACCGCCAGCCCGGCGACTCTCTCGAGGAAGTCCCCGTCAGTCGCATCCGTAGCGGTGGCCTGTACGCCTACACCGCCATCAACGCCCCGCGCGGCCTGAACGAGCGCATCTATCATGTGTGGCAGTTGAACGGCAAAGAAGTCGACCGCATCGCCCTGGACATCCACGGCGGGCGTAAGGAAGGCTATCGAGCCTGGACCCACAAGCAGAACTTCCCACCCAACCCGGTGGGCAAGTGGCAGGTGAGGGTACTGACCGAGGATGGCCAGGTGATTGGCGTGCTGCGCTTCAAGGTGCTCGACGACGCGCCAGCCCAGTGATGCTTGGGCGCGACTGTCTCGTGTTGCTTTCACCGATATGTTCGCGGGTGAACCCGCGCCCCAGTGCCGGTGGCAAGCGACAGCCCAGCAGCCCCAGCCGCTCTGGTGCGCTATGATCTGAGTCGACGCCTCGCGCCCTGTCAGATGCATGGAGCCTATGACCACCCCCAGCGCTACCCTGGACACCAGCAGCCAACCGGCCTGCCTGCGCATCGCCGGTGATTGGACCTTGGCCCACTACGCCAGCCTCAAGCGCGAGAGCGAACGGTTGCGCTCACAGTATGGCGACGACACGATCGCCGACCTGAGCCAGCTGGGTCGACTCGACACCGCCGGCGCCTCGCTGCTGGCCGAGTTGCTCGGCTCCGAGCGCCTGTCGCATTGCACCCATGACCTCCCCGAAGCCAGCCGCGCCTTGCTAAAGAACGTCTACTGCTCGGTGCAGGACTACTGCATCCCGGTCAAGGAAGCCGAGCGCCCCGTCTTGCTGCTGTTGCTAGAGCGCATCGGCTGCGCCGTCGCCACCCTCTGGGAGGACACCCGGCAATTGCTCGGCTTTATCGGCCTGATCCTCGAGACGCTCGCTCGCAGGGCCTGGCAGCCTCACCGCTGGCGGGTCACGCCGGTGGTCGCGCACATCGAGCAGACCGGCCTGGACGCCGCACCGATCGTGGCACTGCTGACCTTCCTGGTGGGCGCGGTGGTGGCGTTTCTCGGCGCCACGGTACTGGCGGATTTCGGCGCTACGGTGTTCACCGTGGACCTGGTAGCGTTTTCCTTCCTGCGGGAGTTCGCCGTGCTGCTGACCGCCATTCTCATGGCCGGACGCACCGCCAGCGCCTTTACCGCACAGATCGGCTCGATGAAAGCCAATGAAGAAATCGATGCCATCCGCACCCTGGGGCTCAATCCCATCGAACTGCTGGTGGTGCCGCGGGTGCTCGCCTTGCTGATCTCCCTGCCGCTGTTGACCTTCGTCGCGATGATCTGCGGCATCGTCGGCGGCGCCGTGGTCTGTGCCCTGTCCTTGGATATTTCGCCAGCGATGTTCCTTTCGCTGCTGCAGAGCGACATCGGCGTGCAGCATTTCATCGTCGGCCTGGTCAAAGCACCGTTCTTCGCCTTCCTGATCGCCGCCATTGGCTGCCTGGAAGGCTTCAAGGTCAGCGGCAGCGCCGAATCGGTGGGGGCGCACACCACCTCCAGCGTGGTCCAGTCGATTTTCGTGGTGATCGTGCTCGATGCGGTGGCCGCACTGTTCTTCATGGAGATGGGCTGGTGAGTGGCGTACCAGACGCAGTGATCGAAGCCCGGGGGCTATGCAACCGATTCGGCACCCAGAGCGTGCACGAGAATCTCGACCTGGACCTGTACCGCGGCGAAATCCTCGCCGTGGTCGGTGGCTCGGGCAGCGGCAAGTCGGTGTTGCTGCGCAGCATCATCGGGCTGCGCCGGCCCAACGAAGGGCAGGTCAACGTATTCGGCCAGGACCTGGCCACCCTGAACAGCGAGCAGCGCTCCCTGGTGGAACGACGCTTCGGCGTGCTGTTCCAGAAGGGCGCGCTGTTTTCCTCGCTCACGGTCACCGAGAACGTGGCCTTGCCCTTGATCGAGCACGCCGGCCTCTCTCGCGCCGACGCAGAGCACCTGGCGGGGGTCAAGCTGGCCCTGGCCGGCCTGCCGATCTCCGCCGCCGACAAGTATCCGTCCTCGCTGTCCGGCGGCATGATCAAGCGCGCCGCCCTGGCCCGTGCCCTGGCGCTCGATCCGGACATCCTGTTCCTCGACGAGCCCACCGCCGGCCTCGACCCGATCGGTGCCGCCGCATTCGATCAATTGATCCTGACCCTGCGCGATGCCCTGGGCCTTTCGGTGTTCCTGATCACTCACGATCTGGACACGCTCTATACCATCACCGACCGGGTCGCGGTGCTGTCACAGAAAAAGGTCCTGGTGGCCGGCCCCCTGGCCCAGGTCGAGCAGACCGACGATCCCTGGATCCACGAATACTTTCACGGCCCGCGCGGGCGGGCGGCGGAACAGGCCGCCGCTGGCGCCGGGCAGGAGCGCTGAACAATGGAAACCCGAGCTCATCATGTTTTGATCGGCCTAGTCACCGTCCTGGTGGTGGCCGGCGCCATGCTGTTCGGCCTATGGCTGACCAAGTCGAGCGTCGATGACACCTTCAAAGACTACGAAGTGGTGTTCAACGAAGCGGTGTCCGGCCTGTCCCGGGGCAGCCCGGTGCAGTACAACGGCATCAAGGTCGGCGACGTCAGCACCCTGCGCCTGGACCCCAAAGACCCGCGCCGGGTTCTGGCCCGCATCCGCCTGAGCGCCGACACGCCGGTCAAGGAAGACACCCAGGCCAAGCTGACGCTGGCTGGCGTAACCGGCAACTCGTTCATCCAGCTCAGCGGTGGTACGCCGAAAAGCCCTGAGCTCAAGGGCAAGGACGGCAAACTGCCGGTGATCGTCGCCTCACCATCGCCCATTTCGCGCCTGCTCAACGACAGCAGTGACCTGGTGACCAACATCAACCTGCTGCTGCACAACGCCAACCAGATGTTCTCCGAAGACAATATCGAGCGCCTGAGCAACACCCTGGCCAACCTGGAGCAGACCACCGGCACCTTCGCCAGCCACAAGGGCGGTATCAGCCAAGCCATCGATCAATTGGCCCAGCTCGGCAAACAGGCCAATGCCACCTTGGCCGAGACCCAGGCCTTGATGCGCAACGCCAACAGCCTGGTCGGCAGCGAAGGCAAGCAGGCCATCGACAGCGCTGAACAGGCCATGCAGTCGCTGGCCGAGAGTACCCAGACCATCAACCAGATGCTCAATGACAACCGCGAGGCCATCGACGGTGGCGCCCAGGGCCTGAATCAACTGGCGCCGGCCATCCGAGAACTGCGCGAAACCCTCAACGCGCTCAAGGGCATATCCCGGCGTCTGGAGGCCGACCCGAGCGGCTATCTGCTGGGCCGAGACAACAACAAGGAGTTCCAGCCATGAGACCGACGCTGCGCCTTCTGGCTTGGGCCGCCACCTTGAGCCTGGCCACCGCCTGTTCGATCCTGCCCAAGACCGAGCCGGTGGACACCTATCGCCTGCCCGTGAACCAACCCAGCCGAACCGCCAGCGCGCTGGACTGGTCGTTGCGTCTGAACAAGCCCCTGGCCAGTGAGGTCTTGGCCACACCCCGTATCGCAGTGATCCCCCAGGGCGATGTGATCAGCAGCTACAAGGGCGCACGTTGGAGCGATCCAGCGCCTTTGCTGATACGCAACCGCTTGCTCGACGGTTTCCAGCGCGACGGACGGGTGCAGCGCCTGAGCGCCGATGACAGCAACCTGCAGGCCGATTACGAGCTGGCCGGCGAGTTGCAGGCATTCCAGAGCGAGTACCGTGCACAGGACACGGTGGAGGTGGTGGTGCGCTATGACGCGCGCCTGGTGGACGGACGCAGCCAGCGCATCCTTGCCAGCCATCGCTTCGAAGTGCGCCAGCCGCTGGCCGACAAACAGGTGTCAGCGGTAGTGGCGGGGTTCGGCAATGCCAGCGACCAGCTGGTAGGGCAAGTGGTGAACTGGACCGTCACCCAGGCCGGCCAGGCTCAGGCGAAGAACCAGTAGCAGACCAAAATCGCCGCGATCACCCCGGACAGCTCGGCGAGCAGGGCGCACCCCACGGCGTGCCGCACCCGCTGGATGCCCACAGCGCCGAAGTACACCGCCAGCACATAGAAGGTCGTCTCGGTGCTGCCCTGCACCGTCGCCGCCACTAGGGCAGGGAAGCTGTCGACGCCGTGGGTCTGCATGGTTTCGATCAGCATGGCGCGTGCCGCGCTGCCAGAGAACGGCTTGACCAGCGCCGTGGGCAGACCCTCGACGAAACGGGTGTCCAGGCCGATCCACTCTACTGTGTGGCGAATGCCATCCAGCGCCAGCTCGAGGGCGCCGGACGCACGCAGCACACCGACCGCGCACAGCATGGCGACCAAGTAGGGCAGCAAGCCCTTGGCCACATCGAAACCTTCCTTGGCGCCCTCGACGAAGGCCTCGTAGACCTTGACCCGCCTCAGCGCACCAATGACCAGGAACAGAATGATCACGCCGAACAATGTCAGGTTGCCCAGGATCGACGAAAGACTGGCCAGCGCCGTTGCCGAGAGGGTGCCGAGAAAAGCCATGAACGCCCCCAGCAACAAGGCGCCGGGCACCAGGTAGGCGAGCACCACCGGGTCCCACAGGCGCAGGCGCTGCATGACTGCCACCGAGAGCAGGCCGACCAGGGTCGAAGCACTGGTGGCCAGCAGGATCGGCAGGAACACCAAGGTCGGGTCCATGGCCCCTTGCTGGGCGCGGTACATGAAGATCGTCACCGGCAACAAGGTCAGGGACGAGGCATTGAGCACCAGGAACAGGATCTGCGCATTGCTCGCGGTGGTGCTGCTGGGGTTGAGCTCCTGCAGGGCGCGCATGGCCTTCAGGCCGATGGGTGTTGCCGCGTTGTCCAGGCCCAGGCCGTTGGCGGCGAAGTTCATGGTGATCAGGCCTAGGGCAGGGTGCCCAGGCGGCACTTCCGGCATCAGGCGAGCGAACAAGGGCCCCAGGACCTTGGCCAGCCACTCCACGATACCGGCCTGTTCGGCGATTTTCAGGAAGCCCAGCCAGAGGGTGAGGGTACCGAACAGCAGAACCATGACCTCCACCGACAGCTTGGCCATGGCGAAGATGCTCTCGACCATCGCCGCGAAGATGCCGGCATTGCCGCCCACCAGCCATTGGGCCAGGGCGCTGACCGCCGCCACCAGGAAAAAGCCGAGCCAAAGGCCGTTGAGCATCCGTGTGTTCCCCCTGAAAAATGCCCGAATGATAGCGTATCGCGCCAGTGGGCTGGAGCCAGGGCCAGGGCTTTGCCCTGGTCCACGGGTCAATCCGCTCCGGCAAAGCCCTGACAGATTGCCAGGCAACAAAAAGCCCCGATCGAGTCGGGGCTTTTTTTCAGCATGTGTGCTTAGTGGTTCTGCTGCACGGCCTTGGCAGGCTCGCTTGCAGTCGCAACCACGGCGTCATGCTTGTGGCCGGCCAGCAGCGAGCTGTAGTAGCGCTCGCCCTTGGCGGCGTCGTACATGCCTTCCCAACGGGCGATGACCAGGGCGGCCAAGGCATTGCCGATCACGTTCAGGGCGGTGCGGGCCATGTCCATGATGCGGTCGACACCGGCGATGAATGCCAGACCTTCCAGCGGAATGCCCACACTGCCCAAGGTCGCCAGCAAGACCACGAAGGATACACCCGGCACACCGGCGATGCCCTTGGAGGTGACCATCAGGGTCAGCACCAGCAGCAGTTGCTGACTCCAGGACAGGTCGATGCCGTACAGCTGGGCAATGAAGATCGCCGCAATGCTCTGGTACAGGGTCGAGCCGTCGAGGTTGAAGGAGTAACCGGTCGGCACCACGAAACTGCAGATCGATTTCGGCGCGCCATAGGCTTCCATCTTCTCGATCACGCGCGGCAGGACGGTCTCGGAGCTGGAAGTGGAGTAAGCCAGGATCAGCTCGTCTTTCATGATGCGCATGATCTTGATGACCGAGAAGCCGAACAGGCGGGCAACCAGGCCCAGCACCATGAAGGCGAAGAAGGCGATGGCGAAGTACACCAGCAGGACCAGCTTTGCCAAAGGCAGCAACGAGGCGAAGCCAAAGTTGGCGACAGTGACCGCGATCAGGGCGAACACACCGATCGGCGCGTAGTTCATGATCATGTGGGTGACCTTGAACATGGTCTCCGACACAGCCTGGAAAGTGCGCACCAGCGGGTCGCGCAGATCACCCGGCAGGCTCGACAGGCCCAGGCCGAACATCACCGAGAAGAAGATGATCGGCAGCATCTCGCCGCGGGCGACAGCCGCGAAGATGTTCGACGGGATCAGGTTGAGCAGGGTTTCGATGAAGGCATGCTCATGCTGCACCTCGGCCGCAGTGGCCTGGTACTTGGAGATGTCGACGGTGCCCAGGGTGCTCATGTCGATACCGGCACCTGGGTGGAACAGGTTGGCCAGCACCAGGCCCACGACGATGGCGATGGTGGTCACTACCTCGAAGTAGATGATGGTCTTCAGGCCAATGCTGCCCAGTTTCTTCGCGTCGCCAACTCCGGCGATGCCCACGATCAGCGACGAAATCACGATCGGGACGACGATCATCTTGATCAGGCGAATGAAGATGTCACCGGCAGGCTGCAGGACATTACTGATCCACCATGCCTTTTCTGCACTGAAATGGTTCAGCAGCGCGCCGATCGCAACGCCCAGGACAAGTCCGATGAGGATCTGCCAGGCGAGGCTCAGTTTTGCCTTCTTCATGTCTTTACCCTTTCTTCTAGTGGTCATGGGTGCCAGGCGGAAAAACGCATCCCAGAGCCTTTGCCAGCGTATTGGGTAGCGTTGGACTTCCGTGCGGCGACGCCATCGAAGGTCACCGCAAGCGAGCGTCGGACGCTCCGGCCTGCGAAAAAAGGCGGCAACTATTGCGACGGGACGGGGGTCAGTCTAATGCCGTAAATGACTACCCTATGCCGAATCGGCATGAGGCTTGAGAGGAATTTCGCGCATCAGAAGGGGTTGGTTTTCCGGTGTTCGGATTCCCGAACAAGACCAAAGCGCCATTTTTCGGCCGATTTATCGGCATCCATACGAGGGTTTTCTACCTTTGTTCGACAATCCGAATGGTGTCAAAGGTACTAAAGGTACGCGATGCGCCCATCGAAAAAATTTCGATATACGGTCGAGACAAAATGTGTCTTGAGGGAAAAATACTGAAAGCAACCAGACGTCTTTCTTATATAGGCGTCTCGGAAGTCTGACCTGGCTTTGCGCCTAATCTGACACCGCCGGTCAAAACTTCCGATACCGCCCTACCTGACCCGGCCCATTGCGGAGGTACTCCCTGTACCCCTAGGCCACTCCGATCCTGCAACAATCAGAACAGCCCAGCCCCTTGGTCATGCGTCACCCCTCCTCGGAGTGGCGCACCATAGAAGCCTGAAAGATAAAAAGGTTCAGCTTCTAGGACGTTACACATGCGTGACCCTTGGTCAGTACCACTTCGGATCCCGCTTGAGCTGCTCCTGCAGCATGGCTTTCATCCCGTCGTCCGGATCACCCAGCCAGCGATACTGCGCATGTCGGGTGGGTGACTTGTCCGCGGGCAGGCCTTCGGGGACTTCGACGAGCATTCCGTAGGCATGATCCTTGTCCCAACTGAACGCCACCACGAGGCGCTTGTACGTGCAGTTGGACGGGGATTCGCATAAAGGGCCCACCAAGTACCGGTCACCATCCTCGGTAACCGCCGACATCTGGTGTTGCGAGCTGCCGGATAAATTGATGACCCAATCGGGCAGGCGCTCCTCGCCCTTGATCGTGTCCTGCCACGTTTCGCGGTAATCGGGGTCCGAACCGAGCAGCTGATCGACCCGAACCTGGCCGTCATTGGCCGCCATCGCCGCTGCGCTACCGCCCAGTAACAGGGCAGTAGCCAGGGCTTTGCATAGCATCCGGCTCATGCTCAACCTCTGCCGCGTCCGAAGAAGAAAGAAGCCACGAACAGCACCAGGAAGACGATGAACAGAATCTTCGCAATACCCGTGGCGGCGCCGGCGATACCACCGAAGCCCAGCACGGCAGCAACGATGGCGATGATCAGGAAAGTGATAGCCCAACTCAGCATGATGGTTCTCCTTTCTTTTTGAAATCGATCCGGTACGGCATTCAGAACACCCAGCGTTCTTCATGGACGACAGTGTCCAGATGGGCTGGCGAAGCCTTGGCAGCCGGCAACGGCGCGGTGGCTTTGACCAAGGTGTTGGCACGGCTCGCCTGGATCTGCGTCAACAGCGCGGTTTGCGCCGCCACCTGCTCGGCCAACCGCGCCGTCTGCCAGCTGTAGTAAAACTGGCCAGCGGCCAATGTCAGCAGTAGCGCAAGGCCCAGAAACAAGCACTGACGCCAGGGCGAATCGGCGATCTGCGGGCGGTTGACGAATGGGCGATTCATGCCGGCTCCTCCTGCTGTGTTTTTATTCGAACCTAGACAGGAAGTTGCAGCCTGCATGCCAGCCTTCGCCTTCTTTTAAAATCCTTTTAAATCAGACACTTATATGGAACACCAAAGGCCATCAAGCACGTATCCTGCACGATGGCCTATCTGGGGTCGTGCGTTTTGCACGATCAACCCTCAACCTTGCTCGCGACTTTCAACAGGTCGGCATCCACGCCTCGCACGCCGATGATCTGCCGTGCCACCTCCACGGCAATGGTCTTCTGCTCGCTGCTGACGACCTCACCGGAAAGCCGGACCATGCCTTGTTCGCTCGCCACCTTTAGGTTCAGGCCGTCGAGGTTGCGGCTGTAGCGGTAACTGCTCTGGATCTTGTCGACGATCCAGTTGTCGCTGGGCTGCGGGCCGACCGGTGCATCCACGGGCTTCTCCCGCGCCTTGGCCATGGCGGCGCTGTCCAGGCTGACCAGGTTGTTGACCAGGTGCACCCCATCGGTGGTCCGCGCCAACACGCCTGCCAGCTCCTTGGCCTCGGCGCTGTCGACCTTGCCACGCAGGGTGACCACGCCCTCGCGGCTTTCCACTTCGATAGCTGCCTTTTCGGTAATACGGCTCCAGAGCAGCCGGGCTCGGATCACCGCTGCCAAGGTGGCGTCCTCCAGACGCTGGGCATAGGCACGCAGTTCAAGCGGCCGCTCGACCAGCGCCGGGTTTATCTGCAGTTGGTTGTCGACTTGCTCGATGCCGTGGGTGGCAAGCGCGACATGCTCGGCCAGCTGACGCTCGACATCGTTTTCCACCTCGCCGGTCAACCTGGCGTTCGCGCCATTGACTGTCACTTCGATGCGAAAGGGGTTGAGCACCCGGTTCAGCGACAGAGCTGTCTGCAGGGCGCCTTGCAGGCGCGCGTCCTGGACGGGATCGGCGAAAACCGGCGGCACGGCGGTCAGCATGCACGTCGTCAGCACCAGGATTCTCAGGGAAAAAGACATGTCAGCTCCTCCATCGGTGACATATAAAGAGAGAACCGTCGCAACCCCCATGCCAGTCCGCTGTCTTCTTTCTGAGCGCCTGCCCTGGCAGGGCCAGGAGGCAGGAAAGGCTATTGGCTAGCATGCAAAGGGCGGATTCCTTCAGAATTGACCATGCAACTTGCCCGATTTTTCCGACACTAATTGAGATCAATCCCGAAGGAGCGCAGGAAAATGGAATCAGCCCAGGACAACCAAGGCCGCATTCTGCTGGTGGATGACGAATCCGCGATCCTGCGAACCTTCCGTTATTGCCTGGAAGATGAAGGCTACAGCGTCGCCACGGCCAGCAGCGCCGCCCAGGCTGAAGCGTTGTTGCAACGCCAGGTGTTCGACTTGTGCTTTCTCGATCTACGCCTAGGCGAAGACAACGGCCTCGATGTCCTGGCGCAGATGCGCATTCAGGCACCGTGGATGCGCGTGGTCATCGTCACTGCCCATTCAGCGGTCGACACGGCGGTGGACGCAATCCAGGCCGGCGCTGCCGATTATCTGGTCAAACCCTGCAGCCCCGACCAACTGCGCCTGGCCACCGCCAAGCAGCTGGAGGTACGTCAGTTGTCCGCCCGCCTGGAAGCGCTCGAAGGCGAGGTGCGCAAACCCAAGGACGGCCTGGACTCCCACAGCCCGGCCATGATGGCGGTGCTGGAAACTGCCCGGCAGGTGGCAAGCACCGATGCCAACATTCTGATCCTGGGTGAGTCCGGTACCGGTAAAGGTGAACTGGCCCGCGCCATCCATGGCTGGAGCAAGCGAATGCGCAAGGCCTGCGTGACCATCAATTGCCCCTCGCTCAATGCCGAATTGATGGAAAGCGAGTTGTTCGGCCACACCCGCGGCGCCTTCACCGGGGCCAGCGAGAGCACCCTCGGCCGCGTCAGCCAGGCGGACGGCGGGACGTTGTTTCTCGATGAAATCGGCGACTTCCCTCTGACCCTGCAGCCCAAGCTGCTGCGGTTCATCCAGGACAAGGAGTACGAGCGGGTTGGCGATCCTGTCACCCGCCGCGCCGATGTACGTATCCTCGCGGCGACCAACCTCAACCTCGAAGAAATGGTTCGTGAAAGTCGCTTCCGCGAGGACTTGCTGTACCGCCTCAACGTCATCACCCTGCACCTGCCCCCCCTGCGTGAACGCAGCGAAGACATCCTCATGCTCGCCGAGCGCTTCCTGGCCCGCTTCGTCAAGGAATATGCCCGGCCCGCGCGAGTGTTCAGCGACGAGGCCCGCACGGCACTGCTCAACTACCGCTGGCCGGGCAACATCCGCGAACTGCGCAACGTAGTGGAGAGGGCGAGCATCATCTGTCCGCAGGAGCGCGTGGAAGTCAGCCATCTGGGCATGGCCGAGCCTCCCACCAGCAACGCACCACGCATCGGCGCCGCCCTGAGCCTGGACGAGCTAGAGCGCGCCCACATCGGCGCGGTGCTGGCGGCCAGCGATACCCTGGACCAGGCGGCCAAGACGCTGGGGATCGACGCCTCGACTCTGTACCGCAAACGCAAGCAGTACAACCTATGAAGTGGCCCATGAAGCTGCGCACGCGGCTTTTCCTGAGCATCTCGGCCCTGGTCACGGTCGCCTTGCTCGGCCTGCTGCTCGGGCTGGTCAGCGTGATGCAGATGGCTACAGTGCAACAGCGATTGGTGGGGGACACCACCCATACGCTGGAGATCGCCCTCAAGCTACGACAGAACCTTGGAGAGCAGTTGAAGCTCATCCTCGATGCGGACACCGACCCACGCAATCTGGTGACCCTGCAGGAAGACTTCCAATCCCTGCTCAACCAAGGCCTTGCCGAAGGCGGCGAGCGCACCGCCTTCAGCAAGGCCAGCAGCAATTACCAAGCCTTTCTCCAGGCCTACCGCGAAAGCGCGGCGCCCGCGCGCAGCATGGACACCGAGCAACCTTTGGGCGCCGCCTTCAATCAGGTCCGTACCGACCTGATCGATTCCCACAAGCAGGCCCTGGAGCGCATCACACGCAGCGAAGAACAAGCGCGCGACCGCGCCCTGCTGATCAGCGGCGTGCTCGGCTTGATGGGACTGTTGGTAGTGGTGCTCGGGTTCGTCACAGCGCACAACATCGCTCGCCGTTTCGGCCAACCCATCGAGGCCCTGGCCAAGGCCGCCGATCAGGTCGGCCAAGGCAATTTCGACGTCACCTTGCCAGTCACCCAGGCTACCGAGCTCAACCAGCTCACCCGGCGCTTCGGGTTGATGGCCGATGCCCTGCGCAAACACCAGGCCACCAACATCGATGAATTGCTGGCCGGCCAGCAGCGCCTGCAGGCCGTGCTCGACAGCATCGACGATGGTCTGCTGATCATCGACCGCCAAGGCCGCCTTGAACATTTGAACCCTGTGGCGCAACGCCAGTTGGGTTGGGACACCAGTCGAGTTGGAACGGGCCTTGCCGAAGCATTACAGCGCCCGGAGCTCGAGCCACAACTGCATCAGGTCTTGCGCGGCGGTAGCCTGGACCGACCGCCGGACGACCTGAGCATCGAGGTGGACGACGAAACCCGTCTGCTCACCTACAGCTTGACGCCGGTCAGCCACCCACAAGGGCCGATCCTTGGAGCCGTAATGGTGCTGCACGACGTCACCGAGCAGCGAGCGTTCGAGCGGGTGCGCAGTGAATTCGTCCTGCGGGCCTCCCACGAGCTGCGTACGCCGGTGACCGGCATGCACATGGCGTTTGGCCTGTTGCGAGAACGGGTGACGTTTCCACCCCAAGCGCGGGAGAACGACCTGTTGGACACCATCGGCGAGGAGATGCAGCGCCTGACCCAACTGATCAACGACCTGCTCAACTTTTCCCGCTACCAGAGCGGCCTGCAAAAGCTGGAGCTTTCGCCCTGCAGCATCGAAGAGCTACTCGAGCGTGCCCATTCACGCTTTGCCGAGCAGGCCGCGCAGAAGAACATCGAGCTGTTCATAGACGTCGAGCCCCCTCTACCACGCATCCCGGCAGACGCCGCGCAGCTGGACCGGGTGCTGGACAATCTGTTGCACAACGCGCTCCGTCATACCGCCAACGATGGGCGCATCCGGCTGCATGCGCGGCGGCATGCCGAACGAGTGATCATCGGGGTGGAGGACAACGGCGAAGGCATCGCCTATGGCCAGCAAGCCCGGATCTTCGAGCCCTTCGTCCAGGTCGGGCGCAAGAAAGGCGGAGCCGGTTTGGGCCTGGCGTTGTGCAAGGAGATCGTCCAGCTGCATGGCGGGCGGATGGGTGTGTATTCCCGTCCAGGGCAGGGGACGCAGTTCTACATGACCTTGCCCGTGTAGAACCTCCACCGTGGGCTGTGTGCTTCGCGAGTAACCTGCGCCCAGAGGATCCAGGCCGTTCTCGACAGCACCATTGAACTTGTAAGAGTGGGTTCACCCACAACGTTCGCCGCCGGCTATTTGCCTTTGCGCCGCTGACGGGTCACCAGTTCGGTGAACTGCCGGGCACTGAGCGGATGGGCAAACAGCCAGCCTTGCCCATAATTGACACCTTCGCTATTGAGTAACTCCGCCTGGTCCTCGCATTCGATCCCTTCGGCAATCACTCGCAGGTGCAGGGAGTGGGCCATGCGAATGATGTGCGGCGCCACGCCGCTGCTCGCAGCGTCATGCCCAAGCGCATCGATGAAAGCCTTGTCGATTTTCAGGCAGTCGACCGGGAGCGTCTGTAGGTAAGCCAGGCTGCAATAGCCTGTGCCAAAGTCGTCGATCAGGACCTGATGCCCCACCGCGCGCAAGGCCTGTAAATTGTCACGCGCCACCACCACATCGATCAGGCCCCGCTCGGTCACCTCGAAGGCGATCTGGCTGGCCGCCACCCGGTGATGCGCCAGCAATCGGGCCGCCACCCTTCCGATGCGGGGCACCATCACGTCACAGGCCGCCAGATTCACTGAGATGTACAGCGAAGGATTGGCCCGCAACAATTGGCCCAACTGCTCCAGCACCCGTTGCAACACGAAGTCCGTGATCTGACGGATCTGCCCAGTGTTTTCAGCCAACGGGATGAACAGATCGGGACTGGTCAGCGAGCCATCCGGTCTGAGCCAGCGCACCAAGGCCTCAGCACCGACGCAACGGCGACTGTCGAGCTCGAAAATCGGCTGATAAAGCACCTGCAGCTCGCCCCGACGCAAGGCGTTCTGCAGCTCCGAACTCATCGAGCGCCGTTGCAGAATCAATTGCAGCACCAGCCAGCCGACGCAACAGGCCAATACCAGGCTGCCCGGAAACAGCAGCCAGAGCATCCCGTTCATCTTCAGAGGCAGGCCCGCCCGAGGCGCGATCAACACCAACTGGTAGTCGGGCGAGTTGGTCGGCATGTGATAGAGCAACCAGTCGTTCTTCTCCAGCAACGACTGGTTCGGTGGCGGCGGCCATTCCACTGTCGGCGGAGGCCAGCGCTGGGGCGGGCCGAGCACGGGGATCGCCCGGGTACCATGGTCGAGCACGACCAGCACGCTGCCACCCGGCGGCAAGTCGACCACATCGGAAAGATGACCCCGCGAGGTAGATACCAGGAACTTGCCGCGCCCCAGCATCAAGGCGGCCAGGTTCTCGTTCGGCTCGGTGCTGGTGTTGAGCCAATAGCTGTAGGTGGGCCCCTGGATGTCCGGAGCACGAAGGGGTTCGAGGGTGCTCTCGGCGCCACGGCTGGAGCAGACTACCGCGCCGTCCACATAGGCGGCCTCATAGATGAATCGCGAACTCAAGCCGATCTGCTGCAAGGCCGCGACCATCGCCGCATCACAACCGCGCAGAGGTTGCGCCTGCAATTGGTCCACGCCTTCGCGCAACTGGCCGAAGATCTGTTCAAGGCGCTCCAGGAAACGCTCGCCCCGGGCGTTCATCTGTGCGCTTTCGTTTTGTTTCATCTGCTGCAGCGCGACACCAAAGCTTCCTGCGAGCAGCACGATTGCGCTGGAAAATGCGGCCAGCCCAGCCAGCATCCAGGGACGGTGGAAAATTTGACGCAGTGTCGCAAGGAAGGCTGACATCACAGGCATCCAGTTGATTACCAAGAGGTATAGCAACTCTGCGAGAAGTCAGCCTGCCCGTTTGGCGTATGACACCATCAGAAAGGTTTCGTTACCGTTACTCAGCGCGAGCGATTCAAGACTTGCAGCATCGCGGCGGTCTGTGCATCCGGCATGCCGTCGAAGCGCTGAGGACGGAAGCGCATCTGGAAGGCCGCGATCACATGGCGAGTGGCAACATCCAGCTCGCCGGTCTGCTCGATCGCATAACCGAATCGCGCCAGTTGCTGCTGATACCAGCTGATGGTCGGAGGATTGACGCTGAAATATGCCTGTTGTCGTGCAACGGCATTTGCGTCTGGCCAAACGCCAAGGCCGGCATCGGCGAGACGTTTCCACGGGAACAGCGGGCCTGGATCAAGCTTGCGCAGCGGCGCGATATCACTGTGGCCGATGATGTGCCGTGGCTCGATGTGATTGCGCTTGACGATATCCTTGAGCAACGCGATCAAGGCCTGGATCTGAGCCTCGCTGTAGGGGTGCCAGACGCGCCCGTTGGGTGTGTCGGTGTAGCCTGGGTTGACGATCTCGATGCCGATAGAGCTGGAGTTGAGCCAAGTACGCCCTTGCCATTGGCTGTCGCCGGCATGCCAGGCCCGGCGGTTTTCATCAACCAGTTGATAAACGGTGGCTGGCCCATCGCCGACCAGGTAATGGCTGCTGACCTCGCCATGGGTCAGCAAGGCCAAGGAGCGCTCCAGGGATGCGTTGGTGTAATGCAGGACGATGAACTGGATACGGCTGTCGTGGTTGACGGAAGGATGGTTACGGTCGATCCGCAGGCCGGTGGAGCAGCCAGCCACCATCAACAACATCAGCCCGGCAAAAAGCGTTTTCATGGGAGAGGGCACGTCAGTAAAGTAATCGGCAACAGCGCTACAGTATAACGTGCACTTCTCACTACAGCTCGAGAAACGCAATCACCGCGTGCACATCAAAAGAAACTCCAGGTCGTTGTCGCCACTGGGTCCTTTCTTGTCGACCAGCTGAGTCATCACGTCGACCTTTTCTGCCGAAGGCTTGCCCGTTACCTTGGCTTGTCCATGCAGCTGGCGATCGTAACTGCTGGCATCGATGGCAGAGACTGTGCAAAAGCCCGGGTCCTGCCGCACAACCTGCTTGTTCAACTTCAGCTTGTACAAGCTGAAGTAGTTGGGCTGGGGCTGATGGGTGATGTCGGAGATCCATTTCGGGGACTGCCGCAACAACGTGCCATCCGCCGCCACATGAGCGGTAAACACATGTTCTTTGGCCATTGCGGTCGTCTGCACGGCCAGCACCATGGCAAACACGGCCAATCCGTTGAGTGCTTTCATCTGCTATTTCCTGTTCGATCAAGGGGCCGAAACCTGTCCATCAGGTTTCCGGTCGACCATTGTCAGCACCCGGGTCGCAGTGAATGCGGTAAATAATTATGCCTGCTCCACGCGATTGCGGCCCTGATCCTTGGCTCGGTACAGCGCGTCGTCCGCGCGCTTGAGCACCTGGTCGCCTCGCTCGCCAGAGCGGAAAGCGCTCAGGCCGATAGAGGTGGTGATCACCACCCGCTCGCCCTTGAAGTGGAACGGGCAGGCCTCGACGGCCGCTCGCAAGGTCTCGGCCAGCTTGAGGCCGACAGCAGGCGAGGTCTGCGGCAGCAGCACGACAAACTCTTCGCCGCCAAACCGGGCGATGAAATCCTGCCCTCGCAGACGCTTGCGCAACTGGTCGGCGACGATCTTGAGGACCTTGTCGCCAGCCAGGTGACCATAGTTGTCGTTGATCCGCTTGAAGTGGTCCAGGTCGAGAATAGCCATCAGCAGATGCCCGCCGTGGGCCTGCCAGTGCTGGACCTCCCGCTCGACGCGCTCCGACCAGGCCGCACGATTGGGCAGCCCCGTGAGGGGGTCGAGCAGGGCTTTCTGGCGCTGTTCCTCCAGGTGTTCGCGATAACCGAGGGCTTCCTGCTCCATGTTCGCCACTCGATCGGCCAGGCCCTTCAAGCGGTCCGCCAGCTCCTGCTCACGACGATCGCGCTCATGCTGGTGCTCATCCATGGTGTTCAGCAAGCCTTCGAGGCGGTTCTCCAGGATGAGCTTGAGGCTGTCCACGTCCGCGGCGCCCTGCACACTGCTTTGCAGGCCATCGACCTGCTCACGCAACTGGTTGTCCAGTTCACGCGCGGCGCAGCTGTTGTCGGCATGCCCGGCACTGGCCTCTTGCAGGTGGCTCTGGAAGGTTTCCAGGCGCCCGTTGAGCTGTTGCAGGTAGGCTTCGAATTCATGCTGGCCGCTGTCGGTGATGGCCAGCATAAGCACGGCCAAGTCATCGAGCACCGGAATCAGCTCGTACCAGTTCAACCCACGCGATACCCGCTCGCGCATGGCCAACGCCTGTGCCTTATGGCGCTCCGGTAGGCTCAGGTCGTCGAGCAGGCCGATCAGCGTCTGCTCGATATGCGCCGCGACGGTGCTGTAGGGGGGTTCCACAGCGTCAGGGAGGGCATACGGGCCTTCTGCTTCCAATGTGCTTTGCACATGAGCAAGCTCTTGCTCCGCGACGACGGCAGACGCGTCGGCAGGCTCGATTTCAATGGGTGACGACGAAACCGCCTCAGGGCTTTCAGGCAGCGGCAGGGTTTCCAGCGCTCCTTCGTGCGGGCGAGGCGCGTCGGTACCGCTCAGCTCAGCTACTTCGACGTCCGTTTCAGGGGGCAGCGCATCGTCATCGCGCTCAGCAGCCTGCCCAGGGTCTATCTGCGGTTGCGCCAAGGGATGCAGTTCATCCACATCGGCCAGCGCCGCTGGTTCGGCCAGCGTTTTTTCGAGGACCTCGGCAGGCCTGGCTTCAGCAAGCTGGGTGGCCGGCTCCAGGTCCGCCTCGCGGCCGCCGAACAGCCGCTGGAGGAATCCTGGTCGCGGTTCTTCATCGGGCCTTTGCAGCAAGCTCAGGGCGCGACCCTGCAGGCCGCTCAGCTCGCCCAGCAGCGGCGGCAGCTCTCGGGACTGGCTAACCCCACCATCGAGTTTCTTTGAAAGTTTCTTCAGGGGCCGGGCGATATCACCGGGCAAGGGCAAGCGCTGCAGTTGCTCGACCAGCGAGGTCAGGGCTTCGCTGACCTGCGTCATGCGAGTCTCGCGGCGCTGCTCGGAGTCCAGCACGGCTTTTTCCAAGCGTGGCAACAGGCCCGCAAGCCCCGCGTCCATGTTGTCGCTGCGAATGACCTCGCGCATTTCCTTCATGCACTGGTCGACTGTCTTGTCGCTGCCCTCGGCCGCCAAGGTGCTGCGCACCAGGCCGCGACGCAGCAGATCGAGACGAGCTTCCCAACGGCGCTCCAGCTTCTCTTGCTGTTCGATGCTTTTGAGGTACTTCTCTTTCCAGCGCTCGCCTTCGTCTGTCATGCCTGGATCCGCAAACCGGTGATAGCAATCAGCCCAAAGCCGGCAGCGTATCCACAGTCAGTGCATCAGGCAAACGAATCTCGACGGCAACCGGAAGGTGGTCGGAAATTGGCTGGGCCAGCACCTCGACCCGTTCCAGGGTCAGGCTCGGGCTGAGCAGGATGTGATCCAGACAGCGCTGGGGGCGCCAGCTGGGAAAGGTGGCCTCGACCTGCGGCGCGATGAGGCCCAGATCGCGAAGGGGCGAATGCTCGAGCAGGTCATTGGCATGGGTGTTCATGTCGCCCATGAGCACCTGATGGCGGTAGCCGCCGATCAACTCGCGGACATACGCCAATTGCCGGGCCCGTGTCTTGGCGCCGAGCGCCAGGTGCATCATCACCACGATCAGGGCGTCTTCGCCTTCGCCAAAACGTACCAGGATCGCACCTCGACCGGCTGGGCCAGGCAGGGGGTGATCTTCGAGATGCTGTGGCTTGAGGCGGCTGAGCACGCCGTTGCTGTGCTGGGCGAAACGCCCGAGGTTGCGGTTGAGCTGCTGGTACCAGTACGGAAATGCCCCGAGCTGGGCCAGATGTTCGACCTGATTGATGTAACCCGAGCGCAGGCTGCCGCCATCGGCTTCCTGCAAGGCCACCAGATCGAAGTCACCGAGCAGTTCGCCGATCCGCTGCAGGTTGCCGGCCCGCCCATTGTGCGGCAACAGGTGCTGCCAGCTGCGGGTCAGGTAGTGCCGATAGCGCTCGGTGCTGATACCGACCTGGATATTGAAGCTGAGCAGGCGCAGTCGCCCATCCGCCGGCAAGCCTGATGCCTGCAGGTGATGCTCGTTGACCTGCGGTTGCCGCAGGCCAACCAGGCGTGTGGAGCGAAAGCGGCTCATGGGCAACGCCGCTTATTTAGCGGCGCGCTCCTTGGCGATCAGCTGGTCGGCGACATCCAGCACGCCTTCCGGCCCGCCGGCGGTACCCAGGTCGAAGCGGTACTTGCCGTTGACGACCATGCTCGGCACGCCAGTGATTTCGTACTTCTTCGCCAGGTCCTTGGCCTGCTGCACCTGGCCCTTGATGGCGAACGAGTTGAAGGTGGCGAGGAACTTGTCTTTATCCACGCCCTGGGTGGCGAGGAAGTCGGCCATTTCTTCAGGCTTGGTCAGGCGCATGCGCTTGTTCTGGATGGCATCGAAGACCGCGGCATGGACGTTGTGCTCGACGCCCATGGCCTCGAGGGTCAGGAACATCTGACCGTGGGCATCCCAGGGGCCGCCGAACATGGCGGGCACGCGCTTGAAGTTGACGTCGGCCGGCAGTTTCTCAGCCCATGGATTGATGGTCGGTTCGAAGTGGTAGCAGTGCGGGCAGCCGTACCAGAACAATTCGACGACTTCGATCTTGCCCGGGACGGAAACAGGAACGGGGTTGCTCAGCTCGAAATACTGCTGACCTTCGACAGGCTCCGCGGCCTGTACGGCGGTCACTCCGAATACGCTGGCGGCGACCAGCGCAGCGCTGAGAATCAGTTTACGCATGCTTTACTCCTGAGCAGTCATTGGTCGCCTCGACGCGACCGGTAGCTAAGACCGGTCGGGAAGGGCTCGGGTTCTGTAGTGTAACGGCTATGGACAGAAAAAAGGGCGGTCCAGGCCGCCCTTTCATCTTTGCCAGGCAGCATTAACCGAACGTTAATGCGCAGGGCCTGCGAGGGCCTACAGGGTTCAGTGCAAGCCCTGGATGTAACTGGCCAAGGCCTCGATGTCCTTGTTGCTCAGCTTGCCTGCGATCGAACGCATGGTCATGGCATCACCGTCATTGGTGCGGTTGCCTTCGCGGAAGTCGGTGAGCTGCTTGGCCACGTACTGGGCGTGCTGGCCCCCCAAGTGCGGGAAGCCCGCCAGGGCGATGCCTGCGCCATTGGGCGAATGGCAACCGGTGCAGGCCGGCATGCCTTTCTCCAGGTCGCCACCGTTGAACAGCGCGCGGCCACGCTCGACCAGCTTGGGATCAGCCGCACCGACACTGCCCTTCTGGCTTGAGAAGTAGGCGGCGATATCGGCCAGGTCCTGATCGTTGAAGTTGGTCAGCATGCCGGTCATCTCCAGCACGGTACGCTTGCCGGACTTGATATCGTGCAGCTGTTTTTCGAGATAGCGCTGGCCTTGGCCGGCAAGTTTGGGGAAGTTCGGCGCCAGGCTGTTGCCGTCAGGGTTGTGGCAGGCTCCACAGACGGCTGTCTTGGCCTGACCGGCAGCAGCATCGCCTTTGATGGGTTCCGCAGCATTGGCCGCACCTGCGACACCCATGGTCAACAGCAGACTCACGAATAGTTTGTTCATCAGCTAATCCAACACGGCTAGGGGTGAAATGTTATGTATCGGGACTGTCGCTCATCCAGAGGATGACAGACCGGTAGTCCTCGGTACTGCAGTCCATGCACAATCCACGCGGCGGCATAGCCTTGAAACCCTGGGTAACATGCGCCACCAATACGTCCATACCTTGCGCAAGCCTCGGATTCCACGCTGCCCGATCACCCCGCTGGGGGGCCTGTGGCAATTGCCCGGCATGACAGGCCGCACACGTGCGGTTGTACAACGCCTCGGGATCCTGTGTAGCCTGAGCGCTTAAAAACGGCAGGAACATACCGACAGCAAGCAGCCATTTCGCCATGCGCAACGACCTTTCAGGGTTGGGGGCCGCGCTGCGTTCTAATGCGCGAGCTATTGTTCGACACCCCATGCACATCATCCTACGCCGGGATAATGCGCACACAAAAACTGGGGCATTATATACTTCCGCCATCCAAACGGAAACGACACAGCTTGCCGCGCCCGGCGCCTGAATGGCTGGCCTTGGCAACACCCATATCGGATATCCCATGCAAGTCAAAAACCCCATCCTCGGCCTCTGCCAGAAAGCCAAATTCGCCCTTAGCGCCGCCAAGGTCGAACAATGCCCTCAAGACCAGGGTTACGAGGTGGCTTTCGCCGGTCGTTCCAACGCCGGCAAATCCAGCGCCCTCAATACCCTGACCCATGCCAGCCTGGCGCGTACCTCCAAGACCCCCGGGCGCACCCAACTGTTGAATTTCTTCAGTCTGGACGATGAACGGCGTTTGGTCGACCTGCCAGGCTACGGATATGCAAAAGTCCCGATCCCACTCAAGCAGCACTGGCAGCATCACTTGGAAGCCTACCTGGGCAGCCGTGAGTGCCTGCGCGGAGTGATCCTGCTGATGGATGTGCGTCACCCGATGACTGATTTCGACAAGATGATGCTCGACTGGTCCAAGGCCAGCGCCATGCCAATGCACATCCTGCTCACCAAGGCCGACAAGCTCACCTTTGGCGCGGCCAAGAACACGCTGCTCAAGGTGCAGTCGGAAATCCGCAAGGGCTGGGGCGATGGGGTGACCATCCAGTTGTTCTCGGCCCCCAAGCGCCTCGGGCTCGAGGAAGCCTACGGCGTGTTGGCCGAGTGGATGGAGCTGGAAAACAAGCCCGCCTGAGGACAAGGCCGTGTCCGGTGGGAGCGTACGCTTGATACCCGATGGCGGGTAAAGCCGCTCCCACAGCGCCAGGCGCAAGTTGGTCGCCAAATTCCAGGCAAAAAAAACCCCGGACTTCGTATGGGGAGGGGGAAGTTCGGGGTTCAAGTCCGGACCGCTAGGGCGGGGTCCGGGTATCTGCCAACACTTAACACAACATAGGAGCATCGAAAGGCTTCACCAGCCATTCAGTTACTTTGAGTCCCGCTTCACCGGTTTAGTTCCAAGGCCCTGAAAACTATTTGCGATAGTTTCATGAAACCTCAGAACCGCCAGCGCTGAACCGACAATGGATCCACGACTCTCGCCACACATCCTATCCTGCTTGCCCTGCTCGATTCAGTGAGCTTCGTCCCAATTCGAGCCAATGCCCACTTCCACCAGCAGCGGCACATCCAGCTGCGCGGCATTGCTCATGTAGGGACGGATCTGCTCCCGTACCTGTTCGACCAAGTCCTCACGCACCTCCAGCACCAGTTCATCGTGGACCTGCAGGATCACACGTGCATCCAGGCCGCTATCGGTCAGCCAGTTATCCACAGCCACCATGGCGCGCTTGATGATGTCCGCCGCGGTGCCCTGCATCGGCGCGTTGATCGCGGTGCGCTCGGCACCCTTGCGCAGCGCCGGGTTCTTCGCGTTGATGTCCGGCAAATACAGGCGGCGACCGAACAAGGTTTCGACGAAGCCCTGCTCGGCGGCCTGGGCGCGAGTGCGCTCCATGTAGGCCAATACGCCAGGGTAGCGGGCGAAATAGCGGTCGATATAGTCCTGGGACTGCTTGCGATCGACACCGATCTGCTTGGCCAGGCCAAAAGCGCTCATGCCGTAGATCAGGCCAAAGTTGATGGCCTTGGCACTTCGACGCTGGTCGTTGGTGACTTGCTCCAGCGGCACGCCGAAAACCTCCGCGGCGGTAGCCCGGTGCACGTCCAGGTCGTTGCGGAAGGCATGCAGCAGCCCTTCGTCCTTGGCCAGATGGGCCATGATGCGCAGTTCGATCTGTGAATAGTCGGCCGCCAGCAGCTTGTAGCCGGGGCTGGCGACGAACGCCTGACGAATCCGCCGGCCTTCGGCAGTGCGCACCGGAATGTTCTGCAGGTTCGGGTCGCTGGACGACAGGCGCCCGGTGGCGGCCACAGCCTGCTGGTAGGAGGTGTGGATCCGGCCGGTGCGCGGGTTGATCTGCTCTGGCAGCTTGTCGGTATAGGTGCTCTTGAGCTTGCTCAGGGAACGGTATTCCATCAGTACCGTAGGCAGTGGGTAATCCTGCTCGGCCAGTTCAGCCAGCACCGCTTCGGCCGTGGAGGGCTGGCCCTTGGCGGTCTTGCTCAGCACCGGCATGCCCAGCTTGTCGTAGAGAATCACACCCAACTGCTTGGGCGAGCCCAGGTTGAATTCCTCGCCTGCAAGCGCGAAGGCTTCACGCTCGAGCTCGGCCATCTTCACGCCCAGCTCACCGCTCTGCACCTTGAGCAGCTCGGCATCGACCAATGCCCCTTGGCGTTCGATCTTGGCCAGCACCGGCACCAGAGGCATCTCGATGTCCATCAAAACCGGCTGCACGCTGGGGGTCTTGGCCAGACGCTCCTGCAGGGCGTGGTGCAGGCGCAGGGTGATATCGGCGTCCTCGGCCGCGTAAGGGCCGGCCTTTTCCAGCGGGATCTGGTTGAAGGTCAGCTGCTTTGCGCCTTTACCGGCAATGTCCTCGAACGCGATGGTGCTGTGATCCAGGTACTTGAGCGCCAGGCTGTCCATGTCGTGGCGGGTGGCGGTCGAATCCAGCACGTAGGATTCGAGCATGGTGTCGTAGGTCACGCCGCGCATCTGGATGCCCTGCGCCGGGTCGCCGCCCAGGGCACAGTTGGCCAGGATATTGATGTCGTACTTGGCGTTCTGACCGATCTTGCCCTTGGCCGGGTCTTCCAGCAGCGGCTTGAGCGCCAACAATACGCTGTCGCGGTCCAGTTGCGTCGGAGCGCCCTCGTAGTCATGGGCCAGCGGCACATAGGCAGCCTCATGCGGCTCGACCGCGAACGACAGGCCGACCAGCTTCGCCTGCTGTGCGTCCAGGCTGGTGGTCTCGGTGTCGAAGGCGAACAACGGCGCCTGGCGCAGCTTGTCGAGCCAGACGTCGAAGCGCGCCTGGTCGAGAATGGTTTCGTACTTGGGCTCGATCTTGGCCTGCGACGCAGGGGGCGGTGCGACCACGTCACCGACCTGGGCCGCATCGCGCTGAACCTCGGCGATCCAGCTCTTGAACTCCATCTCGGTATAGAGCGCCAGCAATGCGTCACGGTCCGGCTCGCCGCACACCAGCGCCTCGACTTCGATGTCCAGCGGCACATCGACCTTGATGGTCGCCAACTCGTAGGACAGGAACGCCGCCTCGCGGTGCTCCTCGAGCTTGGCCGGCAGGCCCTTGGCGCCACGAATCGGCAGCCCCGGTACCTTGTCGAGATTGGCGTACAAGTCGCTCAGGCCGCCACCGATACCCGTCAGCAAGCCGACCGCGGTCTTTTCGCCAACCCCCGGCACACCGGGGATGTTATCGACCTTGTCGCCCATCAGCGCGAGGAAGTCGATGATGTGCTCGGGACCGACACCGAATTTCTCGTGCACGCCAGCGACGTCCAGCACGCTACCGGTCATGGTATTGACCAGCGTAATGTGCCCGTCCACCAATTGCGCCATGTCCTTGTCGCCGGTCGAGATGATCACTGGCCGATTCAAGGCCGCGCTGCTGCGCGCCAGGGTGCCGATGACATCGTCGGCTTCGACACCTTCGACACACAGCAGGGGATAGCCCAAGGCCCTGACGCTGGCATGCAGCGGCTCGATCTGCACCCGCAGATCATCAGGCATGCTCGGGCGATTGGCCTTGTATTCGGCGAACATGGCATCGCGGAACGTGCCTCCCTTGGCGTCGAAGACCACCGCGAAGAGGCTGTCCGGATACTGCTTGCGCAGGCTCTTGAGCATGTTCAGCACACCCTTGACCGCACCCGTGGGCATGCCCTTTGAGGTGGTCAGCGGCGGCAGCGCATGAAAGGCGCGGTAGAGGTAGGAGGAACCGTCCACCAGGACGAGGGGCGCTTGGCTCATGAGGAGAATCAACCTTTTCGGCAGGTCCGGCGCTAGAATAGCGGGAACAATTGACGACAAAGGGACAAGGTTATCATGCGTACACTCAATCGCCTGTTACTGCTCGGTCTGTTGGCCACCATGCCAGTCGTCACCCTGGCGGCGGAAGACGCCCCATCGGCAGATCCCGATGTAACCATTCGCACGGAAGGCGACAAAACCATCCAGGAGTACCGGCAGAACGGTTTCCTGTATGCGATCAAGGTGACGCCCAAGCACGGCAAGCCTTATTTCCTGGTACGCGCCGATGGCTCCGAAGGTAACTTCATTCGATCCGACCAGCCGGACATGCTGATTCCGTCCTGGAAGATCTTCGAGTGGTAATCTGAGGCGTATCGTTCACATCAACCAGGCACTTCCGGGTGGAAGTGCCCGCATGGGCTTCTTTTCATCATGTCAGTCTTCACCCCTGTGACCCGGCCTGAGCTGGAAACCTTTCTGGCGCCGTATGAGCTGGGCCGCTTGCTCGACTTCCAGGGCATCGCCGCCGGCACCGAGAACAGCAATTTCTTCGTCAGCCTGGAGCAGGGGGAATTCGTCCTGACGCTGATCGAGCGCGGGCCAGCCGAGGACATGCCGTTCTTCATCGAATTGCTCGATGTGCTGCACGATGCCGACATGCCAGTGCCCTACGCCCTGCGCGACCGCGACGGCAATGCCCTGCGCGAACTGTGCGGCAAGCCCGCGCTGCTGCAGCCACGGCTGTCGGGCAAGCACATCAAGGCGCCGAACAACCAGCACTGCGCCCAGGTCGGCGAGTTGCTGGCGCATATCCACCTGGCCACCCGCGAGCACATCATCGAGCGTCGCACCGACCGCGGCCTGATCTGGATGCTCGAGGCCGGGGCCGAGCTGATGCCAGGCCTGGATACCGGGCAGGGCCAGATGCTGCAGGCTGCGCTGAACGAGATCGACGCGCACAAAGCGCAGATCCTGGCCTTGCCACGGGCCAACCTGCACGCCGACCTGTTCCGCGACAACGTGATGTTCGAAGGCACGCACCTGACCGGCGTGATCGACTTCTACAACGCCTGTTCGGGGCCGATGCTGTATGACATCGCCATCACCGTGAACGACTGGTGCCTGGATGAAGCCGGAGGCATCGATGTGCCACGCGCCCAAGCGCTGCTGGCCGCCTATGCTGCACTGCGTCCGTTCACCGCTGCCGAAGCCGAGTTGTGGCCGGTCATGTTGCGCGTGGCATGCGTGCGGTTCTGGCTGTCGCGCCTGATCGCGGCCCAGGCGTTTGCCGGAATGGACGTGATGATCCACGACCCGAGCGAGTTCGAGGTGCGCCTGGCGCACCGTCAGCAAGTGGCACTGGGACTGCCGTTCGCCCTCTGACCTCGTCTGCTTCTTCGCGGGTTAGCCCGCTCCCAACAGCATCAGCGCCAGCCTTGAAAGGTGGCGCTATCCCTGTAGGAGCGGGTTTTCCCGCGAAAACGCCTCCATCGATTCACAGCTGCTCCAGGCACCCCGTCAGCTCATTGCCCAGCTTCTCCAGCAACCGCTCATAGCCTTTGGCATCCACAGGATCGTTCCCTCCCAAGGCATCGAGCTCGGCCAGACGCACCGGCAGACCAGCCGTCAGTGTTTCGGCCAAGCGCGGGCGCAGTGGCGGCTCACTGAACACACAGGTCTTGCCCACTTCCTGCAGGCGTTTGCGCATGGCAGCGACATGCTGCGCGCCCGGCTGTACCTCGGCGGCCACATTGAACACACCGGTGTGCTTGAGGCCATATGCCGCCTCGAAGTAATCGAAAGCCTCATGGAACACGAAGTACGGCTTGCCTTCGACACCTGCTACCCGGGCCTTGATGCGCAGGTCCAAGGCATCCAGACGGTCGATGAAGGCCTTGAGGTTGGCCTGGTAACGAGCGGCATTCGTCGGATCGGTGGCGGCCAGGTCGCTGGCCATCTTCGCCGCGATCACCCGCGCGTTGGCCGACGACAGCCACAAGTGCGCATCCAGGCTGCCCGGGCGGTGGTCATGATCATGGTCATCGCCGTCATCCTCATGGGCATGGCTGTCCTCGCCAAAATGGCGCAGGTGCATGCCTTGGAGCGACTGCACCGCAACGCTAGGCTTGGTACGGCCGTTGATCACCCGGGGCAGGAAGCTTTCCATGTCCGGGCCGATCCAATACAAAAGGTCAGCATTGGCCACGCGCCGCACATCGGAAGGGCGCAAGGCATAGTTATGCGGCGAAGCGCCCGGCGGCAGCAACACATCCGGGCTGCCAACGCCGTCCTGGACCGCCGCGGCGATCTGCTGCAATGGTTTGATACTGGTCAACACGCGCACCTCGGCGTGGGCCGAGAAGGCGAGGAAAGCGACAAAAAGGGCAAGCAATCGGGACACGGTGAGTACTCGGCGGGCCAGAAAGAGGTAACATAATAACGTCTCTGTCCAGAACCGTCGCCACCCATGTCCATCACGCCGCTGGCCAACCGTCCTCATGATCATTCCCACTGCGTGCACAGTGCACTGGCCGAGGCCGACGCCCTGTGCACACGCCAGGGCCTGCGCCTGACCGCCTTGCGCCGCCGGGTGCTGGAACTGGTCTGGCAGAGCCACAAGCCGCTGGGTGCCTACGACATCCTGGCCGTGCTGAGCGAACAGGACGGCCGCCGCGCTGCACCGCCGACCGTGTACCGCGCCTTGGATTTTCTTTTGGAAAACGGCCTGGTCCACCGCATCGCCTCGCTCAATGCCTTCATCGGCTGCAGCCACCCCGAGCACGTGCATCAGGGCCAGTTCCTGATCTGCCGCGCCTGCCATGTGGCCATCGAGCTCGAACAGCAAAGCATCAGCGAGGCCATCATCACCAGCGCCAAGGGCGTAGGCTTCACCGTCGAAACGCAGACCGTCGAAGTGGTCGGCCTGTGCGGCAGCTGCCGGGGGCAGGCATGAGCGACGCGTTGATCCGCCTCGAACAGGTCGGCGTCACCTTTGCCGGCGAATCGGTGCTCGACAGCATCGACCTGTCGGTGGCGCCTCGCCAGATTGTCACCCTCATCGGCCCCAACGGCGCCGGCAAGACCACGCTGGTGCGCGCCGTGCTCGGCCTGCTCAAACCGCACCGTGGCAAGGTCTGGCGCAAGCCTCGGCTGCGTATCGGCTACATGCCGCAAAAGATCCAGGTCGACCCCACCCTGCCACTGTCGGTGCTGCGCTTCCTGCGCCTGGTACCGGGAGTGGACCGCGCCGCGGCGCTAGCGGCCTTGCAGGAAGTCGGTGCCGAACAGGTGATCGACAGCCCGATCCAGACCATCTCCGGCGGCGAGATGCAGCGTGTGCTGCTGGCTCGTGCGCTGCTACGCGAACCGGAGTTGCTGGTGCTCGATGAACCCGTGCAAGGCGTGGATGTGGCCGGCCAGGCCGAGCTGTACAGCTTGATAACCCGCCTGCGCGACCGCCACGGTTGCGGCGTGCTGATGGTCTCCCACGACCTGCACCTGGTCATGAGCACCACCGACCAGGTGGTGTGCCTGAACCGCCACGTGTGTTGTTCCGGGCATCCGGAGCAGGTCAGCGGCGATCCGGCGTTCGTCGAACTGTTCGGCCAGAACGCCCCGAGCCTGGCCATCTACCATCACCATCACGATCACCGCCACGACCTGCACGGCTCGGTGATCGCCCCTGGCGCCCACGTTCATGGAGAGCACTGCAAGCATGGCTGATTTTCTTCTCTACGCCCTGCTCGCAGGCTTGTCCCTGGCCCTGGTGGCCGGCCCCTTGGGATCGTTCGTCGTCTGGCGGCGCATGGCTTATTTCGGCGATACCCTGTCCCACGCGGCATTGCTTGGAGTCGCCCTGGGCCTGGCGCTGGATGTCAGCCCTGCCCTGGCGGTGACCGTCGGCTGCCTATTGCTGGCGATCCTGCTGGTCACCCTGCAACAACGCCAGCCGCTGGCCTCCGACACCCTGCTCGGCATCCTGGCACCGAGTACGTTGTCCCTGGGGCTGGTGGCACTGAGTTTCATGCACGACGTGCGCATCGACCTGATGGCCTACCTGTTTGGCGATCTGTTGGCCATCAGCCCCACCGACTTGGCCTGGATCCTGGGCGGCAGCGTCGTGGTCCTGCTGTTGCTCGCGGCCTTGTGGCGTCCGCTGCTGGCCGTGACCGTACATGAGGAACTGGCGATGGTCGAAGGCTTGCCGGTGGCGAGCCTGCGCCTGGCCTTGATGCTGTTGATTGCCGTGGTCATCGCCGTGGCCATGAAGATCGTCGGTGTACTGCTGATCACCTCGCTGCTGATCATTCCCGCCGCTGCGGCACAGCGTCACGCCCGCTCACCGGAGCAGATGGCCCTGGGCGCCAGCCTGTTAGGCGTGGTCGCCGTCTGTGGCGGGCTGGCGATGTCATGGTTCAAGGACACCCCGGCCGGCCCGTCGATCGTGGTGTGCGCCGCGGTGCTATTCTTGCTGAGCCTGGCGTTGCCCAAGCGCTGAAAATTTAAGGATGCGCGCAGGTGCATCCTGCAACCTTTTGTCAGGTAAAGGGTCTGTAAGACTTATTTTCGAGCGTGCGCACCAGGGTGTAGACTTGCTCGCTTTTTGCGCAAATAGAGAGTCGCAGGAATGAAGCCGTTCGCCTCCCGTTTTCTGCTTGTTGCCGTTTTTTCCCTGTTCTTGGCGGCCTGCTCCAGCACTCCGTCTGAACAGTCGAACGCGCCTGCCCAGACCGATGCCTGGCAAGCGCTGCAACAAAGCATTGCCAGCAATGAGCTGGCCACCGCTGAAGACCAGTTGGCCGCGTTGCAGGCACAATCGCCAGACGACGCACGCCTTGAGCAGTACCAACGCCAACTGGCCGAAGCCTACCTGCAGCGCAGCCAGATCGTGCTGCAGAAGGGCGACGTCAATGCTGCCGCGACCGCGCTGGCCCGTGCCCGCGCGCTGATGCCCCAGGCCCCGGCAGTCACGGGGGGCGACGCCGTGGCCCAGGCGCGCAAGGCCGAACTTGAAAAGGCCGAGGCCGCGCTCAAGGCCGCCGAGGCCAAGCCCAAGGCCCGCGTCATCGACCCCAGTGCGCCGAGCACCGTGGTGGCGCTCAAGACCACCGACATCCGCGCCATGCGCCGCCAGCTCGATGACATCGCCGCCGATGTGGTGAACTACCAGTGCGATGTGGTGTTTCAGGTGCCGCGCACCGACGATGCACCCTGGCTCAAGACCTTGCTCGACAAGCGCGTGCGCAAGCTCGATAGCGGTTTCGAGCTGAACCAGCGCCATGAAATCCAGCGCTCGCTGCCTGCGCAGGTAGTGCTGGTCCCACGTCAGCCCTGAGCATTGCGGGGCGCGCTGCGCCCCAATCGCAGGCATGGCCAGCTTCCGCACAGCGCGGGAACTGGCTAAACACAGCCTGGCCTACGCCGGAATTGCCTCGGCCACCGCCTCCCGCGCCCACACCCGATGTTGCTCCAGCGCATTCACGAAGGCATCTACCGCCTGCTGATCATCCCCCAGCAGCAAGCCTGCATCCTCGTTCAAGCCCAAGGCATTGAGCATTGCCTTGCCCTCGCTGGCCATTCCCATGGGCTTGAGGTGCTTGTAGGCCTCAAGCAGATAATGCTTGGCCAAACCACTTTTCCCCAGCGCCTCCAGCGCCGCCTTGCCGGCCGGCACCCATAATCCATCGATCATTACCGATGGCATCCCCTCCATGGAGGCATCCACCGCCAACGCCTTGCCCTCGGCAGTCGTCACCGGCGCCGACGTCGGCCCCAGAACAAGCACGCGTGCGCTTTGGGCCTCGAAAGCCTTCACCAGCCTATCGACACTGGCGCCTTCCACCCCATCGGCCACCAACAAGGCAATCTTGCGTCCCTTGATGCCCACACTGCCGGGGTGGTTCATCTGGCTCAGCGCCGGTGATTGCGCTGGCGTCGATCCCTTGACCTGCACCGTTGCGGCCTTGGGCGCCGGCAAGCCGAGGTTGGTCGCCACGGCTGCGGCGAGGTCCAAGTCGATGTTGGCCAGGATCTCGTTCACCTCCCGCACCCGGATCGCCTCGCGCTCGACCTTGCCCAGCTCGAAGCTGTAAGCCTTGATGATGTGCTGCTGCTCGGTCGGGCTCATGCTCTGGAAGAACAACCGCGCCTGGGAGAAATGGTCGCTGAAAGAGTCGCTACGCTGACGGATCTTGTGCCCGTCGATGCGCTCCTGATAACTCTCGAAGCCACCGCCATGGGGTGCTGGCGGCGTTTCCTTGGGCCAACCGCCATCGATGGAATTGGGCTCATAGGAGGCACGCCCCTTGTCGATGGTCATGCGGTGCATGGCATCACGCTGGCTGCTGTGGTTGGGTACGATCGGCCGGTTGATCGGAATTTCATGGAAGTTCGGCCCGCCCAGGCGGCTGAGCTGGGTATCGGTGTAGGAGAACAGACGCCCCTGCAGCAACGGGTCGTTGGTGAAGTCGATTCCCGGCACGATATGCCCGGGACAGAAGGCGATCTGCTCGACTTCAGCGAAGAAGTTGTCCGGATTGCGGTTGAGCACCATCTTGCCCAGCGGCGTCACGGGCACCAGTTCTTCGGGAATGATCTTGGTCGGGTCGAGCAGGTCGAAGTCAAAATTGTGCTCGTCTGCCTCCGGCACGATCTGCACGCCCAGCTCCCACTCGGGATAATCACCGGTCTCGATCGCCTCCCACAGGTCGCGGCGATGGAAGTCCGGGTCCTTGCCGCCAAGTTTCTGCGCCTCGTCCCAGAGCACCGAGTGCACGCCCTGGCGCGGCTTCCAGTGGAACTTCACGAATGTGGCCTCGCCCTGGGCATTGATCAGGCGGAAGGTGTGTACGCCAAAGCCTTCCATCATGCGCAGGCTGCGCGGAATGGCCCGATCGGACATCGCCCACATGACCATGTGCGCCGATTCCGGTACCAGTGAGACGAAATCCCAGAAGGTGTCGTGGGCCGACGCCCCGGTGGGAACTTCGTTGTGCGGTTCGGGTTTCACCGCATGGACGAAATCCGGGAACTTGATCGCATCCTGGATGAAGAACACCGGCATGTTGTTCCCCACCAGGTCGAAGTTGCCCTCGTCGGTGTAGAACTTGACGGCAAAGCCGCGCACGTCGCGCACGGTGTCACCCGAGCCGCGCGGGCCCTGCACAGTGGAAAACCGCACGAACACAGGCGTGATTTTCTGCGGATCCTGCAGGAAGCCTGCCTTGGTCAACTGCTCGTGGCAGCCATAGCTCTGAAAGTAGCCATGAGCACCGGTGCCACGGGCATGGACGATGCGCTCGGGGATCCGCTCATGGTCGAAGTGAGTGATCTTCTCGCGCATGATGAAGTCTTCGAGCAGCGAAGGCCCACGCACGCCGGCCTTGAGGGTGTTCTGGTTGTCGGCAATCTTCACACCTTGATTGGTGCGCAGGGCCTGGCCGGTGGCATCGCTGCGCACGCTTTCCAGGCTTTGCACCTTGGCGTTGGTGTTGGCCCGGTCAGGCGTGTGGGTTCCGGCCAGCTGGCTGTCCCTGGGCGAATCCGGAGTCTTTGGCATGTCGGTTCTCCTCGTCATGGCTTTCAGGCGCCCCGTTCGGGCTCGTTCCTGTAGTGACTGGAGGCGCCCCGTGAGCGTTCAATCGGATTACCGGTTGTCGCGTTATGCCCAGCGGATTGGTTGATGACGAAATAAATGCTAAGAACAACTATGGGAAAAGGCTAAAATGCGCGACCCCGGCTAACCGCTGACCCAAATTCCATGCGCCCCACAAGGTTCGCTCAGTGATCGAGTTTCAACATGTCCACAAGACCTACCGCGTCGCCGGTAGGGATATCCCCGCCCTGAACCCGACCAGCCTGACCATTGAAAATGGCCAGGTGTTCGGCCTGATCGGGCATTCCGGCGCCGGCAAGAGCACCTTGCTGCGCCTGATCAACCGCCTGGAGGCCCCAAGCGGCGGCAAGATCATCGTCGACGGCGAAGATGTCACCGCCTTCGACGCCAACCAGCTGCGCCGCTTCCGCCAGCAGGTCGGGATGATCTTCCAGCACTTCAACCTGCTGGCATCCAAGACCGTCGCCGACAACGTCGCGCTGCCATTGACCTTGGCTGGCGAGCTGTCGCGTAGCGAGATCGACAAGCGTGTGACCGAACTGCTGGCTCGCGTCGGGCTGTCGGACCACGCCAAGAAGTACCCCGCCCAGCTTTCCGGTGGCCAGAAGCAGCGCGTGGGTATCGCCCGTGCCTTGTCCACCAACCCCAAGATCCTCCTGTGCGACGAGGCCACCAGCGCTCTGGATCCGCAAACCACGGCCCAGGTGCTGCAGTTGCTGGCCGAGATCAACCGTGAGCTGAAGCTGACCATCGTGCTGATCACCCACGAAATGGACGTGATCCGCCGGGTCTGCGACCGCGTGGCAGTGATGGATGCCGGGCAGATCGTCGAGCAAGGCGCGGTGGCCGATGTGTTCCTGCATCCGCAGCACCCGACCACCAAGCGCTTCGTCCAGGAAGATGAGCAGGTGGACGAAAGCGAGCAGCGCGATGACTTCGCCCACGTACCAGGGCGTATCGTGCGCCTGACCTTCCAGGGCGATGCCACCTACGCACCGCTTCTGGGCACCGTGGCCCGGGAGACTGGCGTTGACTACAGCATCCTGGCCGGACGTATCGACCGTATCAAGGACGTCCCCTATGGACAGCTCACGCTGGCCGTCACTGGCGGCGACATGGAAGCGGCGTTCGCCCGCTTCAAGGCTGCTGATGTTCATATGGAGGTACTGCGTTGATGGACGCTCTTAATTTCTTCGCCAACGTCGACTGGGCCGAAATCTGGCTGGCCAGCATCGACACCATGATCATGTTGTTCGGCTCGCTGTTCTTCACCGTGCTGCTGGGCTTGCCCCTGGGCGTGCTGCTGTTCCTCTGCGGACCGCGGCAGATGTTCGAACAAAAAGGCGTTTATGCGCTGCTATCGCTGGTGGTCAACGTGTTGCGCTCGCTGCCGTTCATCATCCTGCTGATCGTCATGATCCCGATCACCGTGCTGATCACCGGCACTTCGCTGGGTGTCGCCGGTGCAATCCCGCCGCTGGTGGTGGGTGCGACGCCATTCTTCGCACGCTTGGTGGAAACCGCCCTGCGTGAAGTAGACCGCGGCATCATCGAGGCCACCCAGTCGATGGGCGCCACCACCCGCCAGATCATCACCAATGCCCTGCTGCCCGAAGCCCGGCCAGGCATCTTCGCCGCCATCACCGTCACTGCCATCACCCTGGTGTCCTATACCGCCATGGCCGGCGTGGTCGGTGCCGGCGGTCTGGGCGACCTGGCCATCCGCTTCGGCTACCAGCGTTTCCAGACCGATGTGATGGTGGTCACCGTGATCCTGCTGCTGATCTTGGTTCAAGTTCTGCAAAGTGTCGGCGACAAACTGGTCGTGCATTTTTCCCGTAAGTAACCCCAATGGGGTCGGCCTGGCCGACCCGTTCGGGGGCCGTCGCGGCCCTCACAAGGAGTGATCAATGAAGAAGCTGCTTGCTGTCGTCGCCGCTGTCGCGGCCTTCTCGGCCAACGCCGAGTCCCTCACCGTCGCGGCCACCCCGGTTCCGCATGCCGAGATCCTCAACTTCGTGAAGCCGCAACTGGCCAAGGAAGGGGTGGAGCTGAAGGTGAAGGAATTCACCGACTACATCCAGCCGAACGTGCAAGTGGCCGAAAAGCGCCTGGACGCCAACTTCTTCCAGCACCAGCCGTACCTGGATGAGTTCAACAAGGCCAAAGGCACGAATCTGGTCAGCGTCGCCGGCGTACACCTGGAGCCGCTGGGCGCCTACTCGAGCAAGCTCAAGAAGCTCGACGAACTGCCGTCCGGCGCCACGGTGGTCATCCCCAACGATGCCACCAACGGTGGCCGCGCCCTGTTGCTGCTGGACAAGGCCGGTGTGATCAAGCTCAAGGACAACAAGAACATCCTCTCGACCGTCAAGGACATCACCGGCAACGACAAGGGCCTGAAGTTCCGCGAGCTGGAGGCGGCCACCATCCCACGCGTGCTGACCCAGGTCGACCTGGCGCTGATCAACACCAACTACGCGCTGGAGGCCAAACTCAATCCTGAGAAGGACGCCCTGGTCATCGAAGGCAGCGATTCGCCCTACGTGAACATCCTGGTTGCCCGTCCGGACAACAAGGACGCCGACGCCATCAAGAAACTGGCTGCCGCCCTGCACTCGCCCGAGGTGAAGCAGTTCATCACCGAGAAGTACAAAGGTGCGGTGATTCCGGCGTTCTAAGCCGTCTGCGCGCTGAATGTTTCGCGGGTAAACCCGCTCCCACAGAGACGCCACAGGCCAAAGCGCCGCGGTGAACCTGGGGGAGCGGGTTTACCCGCGAAGCTTTTCAGCCGCGGGTTCAGTCCCGCTTGACCAACCCTGGCAACTGCGCCACCAGCTTCTGGTTGCTCATCGGCGCACGGATGAAACCACGCTGGCGACCATCCGGGCCGACCACCGCCAGGTTGCCGCTGTGATCGACCGTATATCCAGGCTTGCTGGTATCAGCCGGAATGAACGGAATGCTCAGCCCATTGGCCAGCGCCTGGGTATCTTCGATCGACCCCGTCAACCCCACGAAGTCCTTGTCGAAATAGCCCAGGTACTGCTTGAGCTGGTTCGGTGTGTCCCGGTTCGGGTCCACGCTCACCAACACCACTTGCAAGCGCTCCAGCGCCTCCTTGGGCAACTCGCTCTTGACCTGACGCAACTGGGCCAGGGTAGTCGGGCAGATGTCGGGGCAGTAGGTGTAGCCGAAGAACAGCAGCGACCACTTGCCCTTGAGCTGATCCAGCGCCACGGGCCGGCCGTCCTGGTCGGTCATGGTCACGTCCGGCACGGTGCGGCTCTGAGGTAGCAGAATGATGCCGGCGTCAATCAGCTCGGCCGGGTTCGCCTCGCTGCGACCATTGAGCACCTTGTTGACGGTCAGGCCGAGGATCAAGGCGACGACGGCGACGAGGATGAAGACGGTTTTCTGGGTTCGGGTCATAGATTCGGCAACAGGTAGTGGTCCAAAAGCAGTGCGATGAACAGCAGGAACAAGTACCCGATAGAGTACTTGAAGGTCTTGATCGCAGCGTGCGGCCTGGTGCCACGGTACAACACCCAGGCCCAGTGGAGAAAGCGCAGGCCCAGGGCCAAGGCACAGATCAAGTAGAGCGGGCCGCTCATGTGGATGACGTATGGCAGCAGGCTCACCGCCAGCAGCACCAGGGTATAGAGCAGAATGTGCAGCTTGGTGTAGCGCTCGCCGTGGGTCACCGGCAGCATGGGGATGTCCGCCTTGGCGTACTCCTGCTTGCGGTGGATGGCCAGGGCCCAGAAGTGCGGCGGGGTCCAGGCGAAAATGATCAGCACCAGCAGCAACGGCTCGGCGCTCACATGCCCACTGACCGCCACCCAGCCCAGCAACGGCGGCGTTGCACCCGCCAGGCCACCGATGACGATATTCTGCGGCGTGGCGCGCTTGAGAAACCCGGTGTAGATCACCGCATAGCCCAGCAACGAGGCGAGGGTGAGCCAGGCGGTGAGGGCGTTGGTGAAGACCAGCAGCACGGCCATACCCGCCAGCGACAAGGCCAGTGCGAAGCCCAGCGCCGGCAAGGGCGCGACCCGGCCGTCAGCCAGCGGTCGCTTGTGGGTACGGGCCATCAGTGCATCGATGCGCCGGTCCACCACATGGTTGACCACCGCCGCGCCCCCGGCGCAGAGGGCTATGCCTAGGTTGCCGAACAACAGGATGGGCCAAGGCACCCCGACCCGGGTGGCCAAGAACATTCCCGCCAGCGAGGTGATCAGCATCAGGAGCACCACCTTGGGCTTGGTCAGCTCCAGGTAGTCGCGCCACCCGGCTCGCGCCGGGCGCTCACTCAGAAGCGTCGCCACGCGTCAGCCCTCGTGTGCACGGTGCCACCTGCACTGGTGACCGGTGTGAGTCGCCAGCCATGGCCAACACGGACCTTGTCCACCACGCGAATCCGGTAATTCACCAGCACCATGCTCAGCAGCAACAGAGCACCGCCCGCGTTGTGCGCAACGGCCACCCCCAACGGCAGATGGAACAGTACGTTGCTGATACCCAGGCTGACCTGCACGCCCAGCACCAGCAGCACCAGACGAGCCAGCCCGGTGAGACCGTTGCGGTGCAGCTTCCAGCTCAACATCAGCAACACCGCAACGACCATCAGCGCGCCGAGCCGGTGACTGATGTGAATGGCGGTGCGGGCATCACTGTCCAGTTGTCCACCGAGGTAGTTGGGCCCCACGTGCTGGGTCAGGTGAAAGCCGTTGCTGAAGTCCGCCGCCGGCCACCATTGACCGTGGCAGGTGGGCAGATCGATGCAGGCCACCGCGGCATAGTTGGCACTGACCCAGCCCCCCAAGGCGATCTGCCCGATCACCACCAGCAGCGCCAGCGCCGCCACCCGACGCAGACTCAAAGGCAGCTTGGGCAACGGCGCAAACGCGCGAGATAGACGCAGCGATAGCAGGAACAGCAGACTGAGCGTGGTGAAGCCGCCCAGCAAATGGGCAGTGACCACCTGCGGCCATAGCTTGAGCGTGACCGTCCACATGCCGAACGCCGCCTGGGCGAGCACCACTCCTAGCAACAGAACCGGCAGGCGGTACGGCTGGCCGTCCCGGGCATGACGGCGCACCGCCTGGAAGGCCAGCAGCGCGATCACCGTCGCCAGTGTGCCGGCAAAGTAGCGGTGGACCATCTCGGCCCAGCCCTTGGCCTCCTCCACCGGATGGTCCGGGAAGCGCAGCTCGGCGTGTGCCAGTTGGGCTTCGGTCTTGGGCACGCCAATGAAGCCGTAGCAGCCAGGCCAGTCGGGACAACCCAGGCCAGCGTGGGTCAGGCGGGTATAAGCACCGAGCAGCACGACCAGCAGCGCCAGCACGGTGGCACACACAGCAAGGCGGTATCCGGGTCTGGCCATGGCGGCCTCCTAGCCGATGTTGGACAGCTTGAGCAGATGGCGCAGGTCGTCGAGCACCTGTTTACCGTTGACCTTGGCGTCGTAGCGCAGCACCAGGTTGCCGTGGGGATCGACAATCCACAGCTGCGGACCGGGTACATCGACCTTCTGGCCATAACGCTGGGTATCCAGCGGGTAACGTTGCAATTGCGGGTATTCACGCTCGAGCGTGCCCTGGAATTCGCCGGGCAATGGCTGGGCGGCGGCCAGGCCATGGCTGGCGCGGCTTGCATCGCGGCCCAGGCCAATCTGGATCTGCCGGGCCAGATAGACCAGTCGCTGGCAATCCTCGATGCAGGTAGCCGGGGCGCTGACCAGCAATTGCCAGCGTGCCTCTTGGGCATCGATGCCGATATCCGCGCGGCTTTGGCCGTTGCCGATCATCTCGCCGTGGTAGCTGCGCCCCTCTGGCACCCAGAACTGCAGCTTGTACATGCTGGTGGCCAGGATCATTGGGCCCAACACCACCAACAGGATCAGGATCAGCTGCAAACGCCCGCGGCTTCTGGGTTTGCCACGTTCAGGCACGTCCAGTGGACTCGTTACGCCGCCCATGGGGGTTCTCCTTTTTGTCATGCCAGCCGAAGTAGAGGTAAAGCAGCACCAGCGCCGTGGCCAGGGCGAACCACTGCACGGCGTAGCCCAGGTGTTTTTCCGGACCCAAGGCGACCACCGGCCAGTCCAGCCGGTAGCTGGCCGGGCCGTGTTCCAGACGCAGTTCATGGGCAAAACCCTCACGGCCGAGCTGTTGCCACAGTTGGGCAGGGTCGACGGCGGTCAGTAGATGTGGCCACTGGCCGCCGACCGGGTCTGGGTGCAGCTGGAAGGTGGCGCCCGGCGCGACATAGACCCAGGCCTCGAGCGCCAAGGCTTGGGCAGGTGTCTCGAAACGGACCGGCTCGCGACGATCCGGCCAGGGCAGCCAGCCCCGGTTGACCAGCAGCCACAGGCCGCTGGCCTGGTCATGAAACGGTTGCAGCACCTCCACACCCGCCCGGCCGTCGCGAATGCTGTTGTCCAGCAGCAGGCTGTGTTCACCATCGAAGCGGCCATACAGGTGCACGCGACGATAGGCCGGGTTGGCCACCTGTGGCAGTTGGCCGCCGGCCAGGGGCGCCTCGATCCTGCGTTCGGCGAAGGTTGCCAGCAGTGCACGTTTTTCATCGGCACGGCCCAGTTGCCAACAGCCGAGCGCGATCAGGCCCGGCAGCAGCGCGAGCACCACCAAGGTTGGTACCAGTCCTGGGCGAAACGGCTTCACCGTGTCCTCGGCAGGTCGATCGCTATACTTGATTTCATCACCGCATCCCCCCGGAGTTTCGCCATGCTCAAGGCCGCGATTGTCCTGATGCTGTTAGCCACCATTGCCAGCCTGTTCAGCGGGCTGGTGTTCCTGGTCAAGGACGACGAACACTCGACCCGCTTGCTCAAAGCCCTGACCGTGCGAGTCACCCTGGCCACCTTGACCATCGCCCTGGTGGCCTGGGGCCTGATCAGCGGCCAACTGGTCTCCCACGCCCCCTTCTAAGTTTTCACCCGCTCCCATCTGGTCCGTCGGAGTTCTCTAAAGGCAGTTGCCCTCAGTTCAGAGCACGTACACGAAGATGAACAACCCGACCCACACCACATCGACAAAGTGCCAGTACCAGCTCGCCGCCTCGAAACCAAAGTGCTTGTCCGGATCGAAATGCCCGCGTAGCACGCGGCAGAACATCACGATCAGGATCAGCGTGCCCAAGGTCACGTGGGCACCGTGGAAGCCGGTGAGCATGAAGAAGGTCGCGCCGTAGATCCCTGAACCCAGCGTCAAGCCCAGTTCGGTATACGCCTCGTGGTACTCGAAGGCCTGCAACGCCAGGAACGACAAGCCCAGCAGGATGGTCAGCCCCAGCCACAGCTTGAGCGGCCCACGATGGTTCTTGCGCAGGGCATGGTGGGCGATGGTGATGGTCACGCTGGAGCTCACCAGCAAGATGGTGTTGATCAGCGGCAGGTGCCACGGATCGATGATTTCCTTCGGTGGCGGAAACAGCTTCGGATCCGGTGTATGCAACAACGGCCAGGCGAACTCGAACGTTGGCCACAGCATATGGGCGATGCCCTTGTGTCCCTCGCCGCCGAGCCAGGGGCCGGCCAGAACTCGCACGTAGAACAGCGCGCCGAAGAACGCCAGGAAGAACATCACCTCCGAGAAGATGAACCAGCTCATGCCCCAGCGGAACGAGCGGTCCATCTGCGCGCTATAGAGCCCGGCGTGGCTTTCCTTGACCACCGCACCGAACCAGCCGAACAGCATGTAGGCCAGAAACAGCGCGCCGACGAAGAAGATCAGTGGCCCATGGGACTCGGGGTGTCCGGCCTTGAGATCGTTGAACCAGGTCCCCAGGCCGAACACCGTGATGAACATCCCGATGGTCGCGATGATCGGCCACTTGCTCTGCGCCGGGACGTAATAGTGCTCATGACTTGCCATTGCTGTTCTCCTTCCCTTAGCGGGCGCCCTGGACGTCCTGGGCCGCGACATGAGCGACCGGTGGGTGGCGAGCGGTGATGTCGAACAAGGTGTAGGCCAGTGTCAGGTGCTTCACATTGGCCGGCAGGTCGCGATCGACGATGAACCGCACGGGCATCTCGATGCGCTCACCGGGTTGCAGCACCTGCTGGGTGAAGCAGAAGCACTCGGTCTTGTGGAAATACGCCGCGGCCTCGGCCGGGGTGATGCTGGGTATGGCTTGGGCACTCATGGGCCGGTCGGTGGGGTTGCGGGCGATGAAAATCATCTGGTTGACCGCGCCCGGATTGACCTCCAGCTGATCGGCGGTGGAATAGAATTCCCAGACCATGTCGCTGGCGTTGGTGGACATGAACTGCACCCGCACCGTGCGCGACGGGTCACTCACCTGGCTGCCCTCGTATTGCCCGCCGGTCTTGCCATTGATGCCGAAGGCCTTGCACATCACGTCGTAGATGGGCACCAGGGCAAAACCAAAGGCGAACATCAGCACCGCCAGCATCAAGAGGCGCGTGACCAGGCGTCTGAGCGAAAGGCCGTTCATGCCCGGCGCCTCACTTCACATCCGGTGGTGTCTGGAAGGTGTGGTAAGGCGCCGGCGAAGGCACCGTCCACTCCAGGCCATCGGCGCCATCCCAAGGCTTGGCCGGTGCCGGCGCGCCGCCGCGGATGCACTTGATGACGATGAACAGGAACAGGATCTGCGTGGCACCGAAGGTGAAGGCCCCGATCGACGACACCATGTTGAAGTCGGCGAACTGCAGGTTGTAATCCGGAATACGCCGAGGCATGCCGGCCAGCCCCACGAAGTGCATCGGGAAGAAGGCCAGGTTCATGCCCACGAACGAAAGCCAGAAATGCAGCTTGGCCAGGGTTTCGTCGTACATGTGTCCGGTCCATTTCGGCAGCCAGTAGTAGGCCGAGGCGAAGATGCCGAAGATCGCCCCGGGCACCAGTACGTAGTGGAAATGGGCCACGACGAAGTAGGTGTCGTGGTACTGGAAGTCCGCCGGGGCGATGGCCAGCATCAGCCCGGAGAACCCACCGATGGTGAACAGGATGACGAACGCGATGGCGAACAGCATCGGCGCCTCGAAGGTCAGTGCACCCTGCCACATGGTGCTGACCCAGTTGAACACCTTCACCCCCGTGGGCACGGCGATGAGCATGGTGGCGTACATGAAGAACAGCTCGCCAACCACCGGAATTCCGACCACGAACATGTGGTGGGCCCAAACAATGAACGACAGGAAGGCGATCGCGCCAGTGGCATAGACCATCGAGGTGTAGCCGAACAGCGGCTTGCGCGAAAAGGCCGGAATGATCGAGCTGACCGCACCGAAGGCCGGCAGGATCATGATGTACACCTCAGGGTGCCCGAAGAACCAGAACACGTGCTGGAACAACACCGGGTCGCCCCCGCCGGCAGCGCTGAAGAAGCTGGTGCCGAAGTGGATGTCCATCAGCATCATGGTTACCACGCCTGCCAGCACCGGCATCACCGCTATCAGCAGGAACGCGGTGATCAGCCAGGTCCAGACGAACAGCGGCATCTTCATGAGCGTCATGCCCGGGGCACGCAAGTTGAGGATGGTGGCGATCACGTTGATCGCGCCCATGATCGAGCTGATCCCCATCAGGTGGATGGCGAAGATGAAGAACGTCACGCTGGCCGGCGCGTAGGTGGTGGACAGCGGGGCATAGAAAGTCCAGCCGAAGTTGGGGCCTCCGCCTGGGCTGAACAGGGTCGAGACCAGCAGCAGGAAGGCCGCTGGCAACAGCCAGAAGCTGAAGTTGTTCATCCGCGGCAAGGCCATGTCCGGCGCGCCGATCATCAGCGGAATCATCCAGTTGGCCAGGCCGACGAAGGCCGGCATCACCGCGCCGAACACCATGATCAGGCCGTGCATGGTGGTCATCTGGTTGAAGAACGCCGGTTCCACGATCTGCAGCCCCGGCTGGAACAGCTCGGCGCGGATCACCATGGCAAAGGAGCCACCGAGCAGGAACATGGTGAAGGCGAACCACAGGTACATCGTGCCGATGTCCTTGTGGTTGGTGGTCAGCACCCAGCGCATCAGGCCCTTGGCCGGGCCGTGGGCGTGGTCATGGCCGTGGGCGTGGTCGTCGATCACTGCACTCATGTCCTGTCTCCTGCAATCCATTGATTGCCGCGAGTTACCCGGTTCATTGCGCGTCTGCCTGCTTGAGCGCCAGCACGTCTTTCGGCGTGACCATGTCACCTTTGTTGTTGCCCCAGGCGTTGCGCTCGTAGGTCACCACGGCGGCGATGTCGACTTCCGAAAGCTGCTTGCCGAACGCAGCCATGGCGGTACCGGGACGGCCGTGGAACACAATGTTCAGGTGTTCTTCCTTAGGCCCTGTGGCGACCTTCGAGCCTTTGAGCGCTGGGAACATCGGCGGCAGGCCCTGGCCCTCGGCCTGGTGACAGGACACGCAGGTGGTGTGGTAGACCTTGTCGCCGCGCTCGACCAATTCCTCAAGCGTCCACTCCTTGCTGGTCAGCTCCTTGAGCTTGGCAGCCTCGGCTTTTCGCTCGCCCAGCCAGGCGTCGTAGTCGGCCTTGGACTTGACCTCGACCACCACCGGCATGAAGCCATGGTCCTTGCCGCACAGTTCGGTGCACTGGCCGCGGTAGATGCCGGGTTTCTCGATGCGCGTCCAGGCCTCGTTGACGAAGCCCGGAATGGCGTCACGCTTGACCGCGAAGGCCGGCACCCACCAGGAGTGGATGACATCGGCGGCAGTCACCAGGAACCGCACCTTGGCCCCGACCGGCAGCACCAGCGGCTGGTCGACTTCCAGCAGGTAATGCTCGTCCTTGGGCGCCTTGTTGTGGATCTGGTCAGTGGGCGTGGCCAAGTTGCTGAAGAACTCTACGTCCTGGCCTAGGTACTTGTAGTGCCACTTCCATTGGTAGCCGGTGACCTGGATGTCGAGGTCCGACTCGCTGGCGTCATAGATGTCGATCAGGGTCTTGGTGGCCGGGATGGCCATGGCCACGAGAATCAGGAAGGGAACGACGGTCCAGAGGATCTCGACCCAGGTGTGCTCGTGGAAATGCGCAGGCTCCTGGCCGGTGGAGCGGCGGTGGATGACCATCGACCAGAACATCGCGCCGAACACCACGATGCCGATGACCACGCAGATCCAGAAAATGGTCATGTGCAGGTCGAACACGGCGTTGGAAACTTCCGTCGCCCCCGGTGCCATGTTCACGGTCCAGGCGGCTTGTGCCTGGCCAAACACCAACCACAACAGGAGGCCCATCCAGACATGTGGATGTCGCATCATTGCGGGTTCCCCTTATCGTTCTTGTTGTCCCGGAGGCGTGGACGACCGTACGGCTAAGGAGGGGATGGCGGCCAAGACTGCCTGGCTTCGACGACCGAGCCCCTGCAAATGGCAGTCGGGCCTCATCAACGAATCACGTTCAACCCGAGTATAGACAGCGACCAATGGCACGCAACGAAGGCCATGAAAACAACTTCACCGATTGACGTAATCGCTTGAAAGGCTTGCAGTTACAGGGATAGAGCAAAATGGTGGCATATTGATATAACCACGCAGACAGACGTGCCTCGGGGTTATAACAAATGCGTCTTAGGCATTCTGGTAAGCGAGCTAACTTAGTGTCTTCCGTTTGTAACGCCTTGTCCCTGGAGTTGTCATGAACATCGCTGCTGTCCGCGAGCAGATCACCCACGCCCACCAACACGAGGGCCAGACCGGCCAACTGAAACAGCGCCTGGAACAACAACTGCCGCATCTGCATCCATCGATCCAACTGCCTGAGCAGGATGCCCAGGGTACTCTGGCGCGCTTCGTCAGCGCCTACATCGATCAGGTTCCGGAACTGCTGGAGGCCGCCCATGAGGTGGCCCGCGAAGCCGGGATCGAGTCGCAGATCAAGCCGGTGCTGAAAATCGCCGAAGCCTACTTCCTGCAACCGCCCAGCGTCATGCAAGGCCATGTCGGCCTGGATTGCCTGCTGGACGAAGCCTACCTGGCCCATCGCCTGGTCGAAGAGGTCAATGACCTGTACATCCGTCACTTCCAGCAGCCGCTGATCCCGGTGGACACCACCGTGGCCAACCTGATCGCCCATCAGTTGATCGGCGAAACCTTCGCCAACCAGTTGGATGAAGTGGTGCACCACTCGGTGGACGAAATGCTCGACGACGAGAGTTTTGCCGTGGAGTCGGTCGAGACTTACCGGGAGAAACTCTGCAGCCCCGAAACCGGCGCGGCCTGGAAGCGCTGGCCCTGCCTGTCCCGCCAGCTGGGCGTGGAGCTCGGCCAGCCGGTCTGATCCACCTGACGCATGGGCGGGTTTACCCGCGAACGGGCCGCAAAGCGGCCCCTTTTGTGTCAGGCCCCAACACCCGCCGTCGTGCGCAGGCGCCCCTCGATACGCCGCTTGAGCCTGCGCTGCTCGATCACCAAGCGAGACCCCTTGGCCGCATTGCTGCGCCCCCAGTCTTCGAGCAGTTCAAGGCAGGAGTGGTCGATATAGCTCAGGTTGCCCAACGGCACGTGCAGCGTGGTCCCTTGCGGCACGCGCTCCAGCACCTGGGTCAGCGCCGGTACTTTGAGGAACGTCGCCGCGCCGCTCAGGCGCAGCTCCATGTGCCCGGGTTGCGCCAGGGTGACCAGGCCGATCTTCAGCCGCGCCGCCTTGAGCGCCAGCTTGAGCAGGGTCAGGGCAAAGCCCAGCAGCACGCCAGTCAGCAAGTCAGTGAAGATGATCGCCAGCGCCGTCGCGGCATAGGTGAACATCGGCATGCGGCCATAGCGGCCCAGCCCCCGGAATGCCTTGAAGTCCACCAGTTTGATACCGGTGTACACCAGCACACCCGCCAGGCTGGCCACCGGGATCTGCTGCAGCACACTGCTAAGCGCCACCACGAAGGCCAGCAGCCACAGGCCATGGAAAATCGCCGACCAGCGGGTCTGCGCACCGGCCTGGACATTGGCCGAGCTGCGCACGATGACCCCGGTCATCGGCAGCGCACCGAGCACGCCGCACAACATGTTGCCCAGCCCCTGCGCCGACAGTTCCCGATCGAAGTCCGAGCGCTGGCCGCTGTGCATGCGGTCCACCGCAGCGGCGGACAGCAGGGTTTCGGCGCTGGCGATGAAGGCCAGTGCGAAGGCCGCGACCAGCAGGGAAGGGTCGGCCAGCTTGAGCAAATCATCCGGGCGCAGCCAGTCGATGGCTTCGGACAAATCCGCCGGCACCTGCACCCGGTTCACCGGCAGGGCCAGCCACAGGCTGACAGCGGTCATCGCCGCGACGCCCAACAGCGCGCCAGGTACAAAGCGCAGGCGCTGCGGCCGCCACCGTTCCCATGCCCACATCAAAGCAATGGTGCCCAGGCCTAGGGCACCGGCCTGCCAGCCATTGCCCGCGCGCTCCAAGGGCAGCGCCGAGGCCAGTGTTGCCGGGAAGCCCAGCAGGTTTTCCACACCCGAGGGCTGTGGCGCGCTGTCGAACATTACGTGCACTTGGGACAGCACGATCAGCACACCGATACCCGCGAGCATCCCATACACCACCGCAGGCGCCGTGACCCGGAACCAGCAGCCCAGGCGCAGGCGTCCTGCCACCAACTGCAACAGCCCCGCCAGCAACAGGATAGGCCCCAGCATGGCCATGCCATGCTGGCGCACCAGCTCGAACACCAGCACCGCCAGGCCTGCCGCCGGCCCACTGACCTGCAGGGGCGAGCCGGCCAAAAAGCCCACTACGATGCCGCCGATGATGCCGGTGATCAGGCCCTTGGCAGGCGGCATGCCAGAAGCGATCGCGATGCCCATGCACAGGGGCAGCGCCACCAGGAAGACCACCACCGAGGCCAACAACTCTCGCGGCAATGCCGCTTTGATCTGTGTCTTGTTCACCATGAAGCTCCTTTCTCAAGTTTGGCGGCCACTCCAAGGCCGCAGGCACGGGGAACCCTGACACGCGCGCAGGCGCGGGCCGCCAGCAAGCCGGCAGGTCAGCCAGGGAAATTCAAGGCAGCCGACAGCCAGGCCACACCCCGCAGGGGTGCGACCGGCTATCAAGAACAACGCAGGTGTTCGGGTCGCTTAGTAGCGGCCTCTCGGTGTAGCGCAGGGGATTGGCTCACCGGCAGTGAGCGGCAGGAAGCTGTCGGAAGCGGCGTCGTAGGCTTCGATCTGGCTGGTCTCGATGTCGTAGACCCAGCCATGGATGAACAGCTGGCCGGCTGCCAGGCGCGAGGCGACCGAAGGATGGGTGCGCAGGTGATGCAACTGGGCGATGACGTTTTCCTTGGTCAGCACCTGCATGCTTTCGTGCTCGCTGCCGCAGGAGCAGTTGTCCTCGACCACGGTACGGGCCACTTCGGCATGCCGCAGCCAGGCCTTGACCGTGGGCATCTTCTCCAGCGAGTTGGGGTTGAGCACCGCACGCATGGCGCCGCAGTCGGAATGACCACAGACAATGATGTGGTGCACGCCCAGGGCCATCACGGCGTATTCGATGGCGGTGGAAACACCACCGTTCATCTGACCATAAGGCGGAACGACGTTGCCGACGTTACGGGTCACGAACAGATCGCCCGGCGAGCTTTGAGTGATCAGCTCCGGAACGATGCGTGAGTCGGCACAAGTGATGAACATCGCGCGTGGCTTCTGCGCGGTGGCGAGCTTCTTGAACAGCTCTTGCTGCTCGGGGAAGACGTCATGGTGAAAACGCAGGAAGCCGTCGACGATATGCTTCAGGGCAGCATCGGCGCTTTCGGCAGGTGCAGCCGGGACGACCTTGTTTGGGTCCTTGACGGGCATGATTCATCCTCTTGGCGGTTGTAGGTAAGGTCCATTTTACCGGGGAAAGATTCTGGCTATGCAGGGCGTTAGATGACACGCACAGGCGATAAATCACAATCTCTTGTCGACTTACGCTACGGGAGAAAACTTAACTGAAACTGAATTCGGAGGCTCTAGAACGGGCGTTCTAGCTTCATGAGGCGGGACGTCGATAGTAGCAAAAAAATATCAATCGCCACTACTCCTGAATAAAAATCTCAGCTTGCATGAGCCAGGCTGAGGATGGCCATGGGACCGCACCTCAAAACAACGCCATCTGCCCACCCGGTGGGCAAAAGGCCGTGCAATCGAGCGCCTGCGCCTCGCGCCCCTCGAACCCCAGCCGCTTTGCCGCCTTGCGAAACCGCTGCGCCAGTAATTCAGCGAACACCCCCTCGCCACGCATGCGCGTCCCGAACCGGCTGTCGTACAGCTCGCCCCCGCGGCTCTGGCGAATCAGGCTCAATACGTGGGCGGCACGTTGCGGGTAGTGATCCTGCAGCCACTGCTCGAACAACGGCGCCACCTCCAACGGCAGGCGCAACATCATGTAGGCCGCGCTCTGGGCGCCGGCATCCTTCGCCGCCTCCAGCAGGTGTTCCAGCTCGCTGTCGTTGACCATGGGAATCATCGGCGAGCACAGCACCCCCACCGGCACCCCGGCCTCACGCAGGACGCGGATCGCCCGCAGACGTGCCTTGGGCGCCGCCGCTCTCGGCTCGAGGATGCGCTTGAGCGTGTCGTCGAGCGTGGTAAGGCTGATCATCACCCGCGCCAGGCGCTGGCTGGCCAGCTCGGCCAGCAGGTCAAGGTCACGCAGCACCAATGCTCCCTTGGTGACGATGGTCACCGGATGGCGATAGCGCAGCAGCACCTGGAGCAGGCGCCGGGTCAATTGCTGCTCCCGTTCGATGGGTTGATAGGGGTCGGTGTTGGAACCCAGGTTGATGGGGGCGCAGACATAGCCTGGCTTGCTCAGCTGTTGCTCGAGCACCTCGGCGGCGTTGGTCTTGGCGATCAGCTTGGTCTCGAAATCCAGGCCAGGGGAGAGGTCCCAGTAGGCATGGCTGGGTCGGGCGTAGCAGTAAATGCAGCCATGCTCGCAACCCCGGTAGGGGTTGATCGAGCGGTCGAAGGGCAGATCGGGCGAGGTGTTGCGGGTGATGATGGTCTTGGCGGTCTCGATGCGGATCTCGGTGCCTTGGGTCGCCGGCACGTCCTGGTACCAGCCATCGTCTTCCACAGTCGAATGGCTGGGAGAAAAACGATTGAGCGGATTGTGGGTCGTGCCTCGACCTTTTTGCGGCGCTGGGGAATACATCGCAGGCTCCAAATCACTGTATCCATGTACAGTACATCTGGATGATCATCCGTTCTAGCGCCTTACGTCAGCCAGTGCGCCTCATTCGAGACCGTACCAGTCCAACAGTGCCTCGATCTGCATAGGTCGTCCCAGAAACTCCTCGCATCCTTCGGGCATCGGCTTGGCATTGGCCCAGTTGGCGAATGCCGCCCGGAAGCGCTTACCCGCCCTGTTGTCGAACAACCCCCATTTTTCGAAGTGGGTGAATACGTCGATGGCATGTGCTTCGCCCCAGACGTAGCTGTAATAACCCGCCTCGTAACCGGCCACCAGATAGTCGAACGCGTGCGCCGGCTTCTCGAAGCTCGCCAGAGGCCAGCAGCCGCAACGTTCGCGGCATTCAGACAGGCGCTGCTGGATGGACTTGCCATCGCCGGGCGAGCTGTGCAGCTCCAGATCGAACAGCGCCATGCTCACGTCGAAGGCGCATTTCTCCAACTGCGCCTCGCGCAGGTTGGCCAGGGCCGCCTGAGCCTGCGCCAGCGTGAGCGGCTCACCGGTCAGGTAATGGCTGGAGATGTCCGCCAGGTACTGCGCGTTCCACAGCCAACGCTCAAGAAACTTGCCGAAGAACTCCTGGCTATCCGAGCCTGCCCGGTTTGGATCGGACAGCAAATGGTTGGTGGCGGGCATCAGCAGGATGTGCAGCCCGTGGCCGAACTCGTGGAACAGTTTGCGCAGGGCCAGATGATCGAGCAGGGCTGGCTCGCCCCCCAAGCCTGGCTCGCCGTCGCTGACCACCATTACCGAAGCGCCATGCGTCCGGCCCTGTTCGTCCCGACGCCGATGGCGCACGGCAATAGTATGAGCTCCGTCTTGCTTGCCTGGGTGCATCAGGACATCCAGATACAGCATGCCGACTTCCACGCCTTCCTGGCGCACGGTGAAGCTGCGCACGCTGGGATGCCACGCCGAGACAGAGCAGGGCGCAAGCGTCAGGTCGAAGACCCGCTCGGCCAGATCGACCAAGGCGTGCACCACCTTGTCCAGCGTGAAGTAGCCGCGCAGCGCTTCATTGCTCATGGCCTGCTTGCGGGCTCGCAGGTACCGGACGTCCCATGGTTGGACTGCATCCAGATCATGCTGCGCAGCCAGGCCCTGAAGCGCGGTGCGCGCTTTGAGCATGGCGGGCCGCAGCTTTTGCGCCAGCGTCTGGAGCAACTGATGAACAGGCTCGACGCTGCCTGCGGCCTTGCCCTGCAAGATCAGCTGCGCGTAGCTGGTGTTTCCGATCAGTTGCCCTTTCTGCTCCCGCAGAAGCGCCAGCTGCTGCAGGCGGGTGCCATTGTCTTGCTGTTCATCCGAATGAACACCCCGGGAGTGGTAGGCCGTATAGACAGCCTCGCGCAGACGCCGATCATCGGCGAATTCGAGAATGGCCTTGGCGTTGCGTTCATTGCAGAGAATCTGCCAGCCCTCCAGGCCGGCATCCTTGGCTTGCCGGGCCATCAGGTCGCGCAAGCGCTGGGGCACCCCTTGCAGGCGCGCCTCATCCTCGATCTGAATACTCGATCGTTCACTCGTTTCATCGAGCGTCTGATAGAAGCCCCCGATCTGTTCGTTGATGTCATCTTCCAGCTGCGCCAACGTGGCGTTTTGCTGCGCATCCAGATGTACACCGGCCAAGCGGTACTCCAGAAGGATCCTGCGCAGCGTGGCCTTTTCATAGACATCCAGGCTGGACTCATCCGTGGCCAGGCGTTGATAGAGGGCGTGCAGGGGCTTGTTTCTGCGGTTTTCCATGAACAGGCGCTGCGCTCGACGATAGCCTTCGTCAAACGCCGCATGCCAGGCCTCACCTTTGTTGGCCAGGGGCAAGGTCGCAAAGACGATCGCCTGCAGATCGGCTATGACGTTGTCCATCGCCAACACCAACCCATCCCAGCTGGGCTGTTTTTGCTGACCTTCCAACACTTGCGACAGACCGGTTTCATAGGCTCCGGCCACGGTGTCGAGGGCCGACTTAACGTGCTCGAGCGTCACGCTGTCGTAATCGATGGGCGCACGATTGTCGTTCAGTAGGGGATTGCGGGCTTGCATGGGAGGTTCCTGCTCGGTTGATGATCAACGCGAGCATGGAACGCAAGGCCCTGCGCAGGTGGCTGCATAACTACCACCTGCCTGGGCAGGCACGCACCACCGGGCCTTGGCCCAGCGGTGCGACGGCCTCATTCGGCCGGTTTCTTCAGCTTAGGATTGGGGAAGAACTGCACGGTCTGCACCTTGGCCGGCGCGGCCTTGGGCGCCAAGTGGTTGACCCGGGTGCCCAGCTCGGTCGGCACCGACAGGCCCTGCTCGTTCAGGGTGTCGGTGAAACCGCAGGCTACGCACTCGCGGTGCGGCACACCGTCTTCATTCCACATCATCAGCTTGTCGGGCTCGCTGCACGCCGGGCAGACCGCCCCGGCGATGAAGCGCTTCTTGGTTTTGCTCACAGGAACCTCGCTCATGCCGCCGCATCCTCGGTCAGGCCACTATGGCGCAGCAGCGCATCGATGGAGGGCTCGCGGCCACGGAAGTCGACGAACAGCACCATCGGCTCGCGGGAGCCGCCACGGGCCAGGATTGCTTCGCGGAAGGCACGGCCGGTCTCGGCATTGAACACACCTTCTTCCTCGAAGCGCGAGAAGGCATCCGCCGAAAGCACTTCTGCCCACTTGTAGCTGTAATAACCGGCCGCGTAACCACCCGCGAAGATGTGGGCGAAGCTGTTCGGGAAGCGGTTGTACGCCGGCGGGCGCATCACCGACACCTCGTCGCGCACACCTTCGAGCACCTGCAGCACGCTGCGCCCATCGCCATGGTTGGCGTGCAGTTCGAAGTCGAACAGCGAAAACTCCAGCTGACGCACCATCATCATGCCCGACTGGAAGTTCTTGGCCGCCAGCATCTTGTCCAGCAGGTCCTGAGGCAGAGGCTCGCCGGTCTCGTAGTGGCCGGAGATCAGCGCCAGGCCTTCAGGCTCCCAGCACCAGTTCTCCATGAACTGGCTCGGCAGCTCCACGGCATCCCAGGCCACACCATTGATGCCGGAGACGCCCGCATGCTCGATGCGGGTGAGCAGGTGGTGCAGGCCATGGCCGAACTCATGGAACAGGGTGGTGACTTCGTCGTGGGTCAATAGCGCCGGCTTGCCAGGCGCGGCCGGGGTAAAGTTGCACACCAGGTTCGCCACCGGGCTCTGCAGGCTGCCGGCGGCAGTACGGCGACGGTCGCGAGCGCCGTCCATCCAGGCACCGCCACGCTTGTTGGCGCGGGCGTACAGGTCGAAGAAGAAGCGGCCCACGTGCTGGCCGTTTTCCTTGATCTCGAACAGGCGTACGTCCGGATGCCAGGTGTCGAAGCCCTTGAGCTCGGCAATCTCGATGCCGTACAGGCGCTGCACGATGGTGAACAGGCCCGAAAGCACCCTGTCGATCGGGAAGTAGGCGCGCAGGGCCTCCTGGGAGACGCTGTAGCGCTGCTCGCGCAGCTTCTCGCCGTAATAGCCGGCGTCCCAGCTCGAAAGCTCCGGGCAGCCCTGCTCGGCGGCGTAGGCCTTGAGCTGCTCCAGATCCTGAGCGGCGAACGGTTTGCTGCGTTTGGCCAGATCGCGCAGGAAGCTCAGCACCTGGTCGCTGGACTCGGCCATCTTGGTGGCCAGGCTCAGCTCGGCGTAGTTCTTGTAGCCCAGAAGCTCAGCGAGCTCCTGGCGCAGGTCGAGGATTTCGCTCATCACCGGGCCATTGTCGAACTGGCCGGCGTTCGGGCCTTGATCGGAGGCGCGGGTGCAGTAGGCGGCGTAGAGTTCTTCGCGCAAGGCGCGGTCATTGGCGTAGGTCATCACCGCGTAGTAGCTGGGGAACTCCAGGGTGATCAACCAACCGTCCAGGCCCTTGGCCTGGGCAGCGGCGGCCATCTGCGCCTTGGCCGAGTCGGTCAGGCCGGCGAGCTGCGCTTCGTCGGTGACGTGTTTGGTCCAGGCCTGGGTGGCGTCCAGCAATTGGTTGGAGAAGCGGCTGCCCAGCTCGCTCAGGCGGCTTTGCACCTCGGCGTAGCGCTGCTGCTTGTCGGCCGGCAGGTCGATACCCGACAGACGGAAGTCCCGCAGGGCGTGGTCGATGATGGTCTTCTGCGCCACATCAAAGCCCGCGGCTTCGGGGCTCTTGGCCAGGGCTTCATAGGCTTCGAACAGGGCGCGGTTCTGCCCCAGCTCGGTGGAATAGGCGCTCAGCGCAGGCAAGCAGGACTCGTAGGCCTCACGCAGTTCCTTGCTGTTGCACACCGCATTGAGGTGGCTGACCGGGCTCCAGGCGGCGCCCAGGCGGTCGTTAAGCTCGTCCATCGCCAGCACCAGGCCGGCCCAGGTCGGGTTCTGGCCTTGCTGTTCAAGGATCTGGGCAATGGCTTTTCGGTTATCGGCCAGGATCTGCTCGATCGCCGGCAGCACGTGTTCGGCACGGATCGCCGAGAAGGGCGGCAGATCGTAGGACTGCAGAAGCGGGTTGTTCGCACTCACGGTTTAGATACCTTGGCAGGAGGAAACACGGGACCATCTTAATTACAATCGACGCCGACCGCAGCAGGCAGCCCGCCTATCGGCATTCAAGAGGGGCGCTATCATGGCCATCCGACGCTTTGCACAACACACTCCGAAAGTTGGACCCAGGGTTTTCATCGATCGTTCGGCGGTGGTGCTGGGCGACGTGGAGATCGGCGAGGACAGCTCGGTCTGGCCGCTGACCGTCATTCGCGGCGACATGCACCGCATCCGCATCGGCGCACGCACCAGCGTGCAGGACGCCAGCGTGCTGCACATTACCCACGCCGGCCCCTTCAACCCTGACGGTTTTCCACTGCTGATCGGCGACGATGTGACGATCGGTCACAAAGTGATGCTGCATGGCTGTACCCTTGGCAACCGCATCCTGGTCGGCATGGGCTGCACGATCATGGATGGCGCGGTGGTAGAGGACGAAGTGATCATCGGTGCTGGCAGCCTGGTCCCCCCCGGCAAACGCCTGGAGAGCGGCTACCTGTACGTCGGCAGCCCGGCCAAGCAAGCCCGCCCGCTGACCGACAAGGAACGGGCGTTCTTTACCTACAGCGCCGCCAATTACGTCAAGCTCAAGGACCAGCACCTGGCCGAAGGCTACGACCGGCCCGAATGACCGTCTTCGCGACTAACCGCGCCACAAGCCCTACGACTGACCTTGTGGGAGCGGGTCTACCCGCGAACAACGCCACGCAGCATTCAAGTGGAACCCTTTGTACATGCACCAGCAGAACATTCTCTTCGACCTCGACGGCACCCTGACCGACCCACGCCTGGGCATCACCCGTTCGATCCAGTACGCCCTGGCCAAGCTGGGCATCGACGAGCCGGACCTGACCCGCCTCGAACACTTCATCGGCCCACCTTTACTGCAAGCCTTCATGCAGTTCTATGGCTTCGACGAAGCCAAAGCCTGGGAGGCGGTGAACTTCTATCGTGAGCGCTTCCGTGTCACGGGCCTGTACGAGAACCTGGTGTTCGACGGCGTGCCAGAACTGCTCGAAACCCTCAACAGCCAAGGCCGCACGCTTTACATCGCCACCTCCAAGCCCTGGGAGTTCGCCCGGGAGATCGCCCGGCACTTTGCCTTCGACCACCACTTCAAGGTGATCTACGGCAGCGAACTGGATGGCACCCGCACCAACAAGGTCGAGCTGATTCGCCACCTGCTGGACGAAGAAGGGCTGGACCCGGCCCAGACGCTGATGATCGGGGACCGCAAGCACGACCTGATCGGTGCACGCAGCAACGGCTTGCAGGCGGTGGCGGTGGGGTATGGCTTCGGCAGCCGTGAAGAGCTCACAGCCGAAGCGCCGGCATTTCATTTCGAGACCCTGGCGCAGATGCACCAGGCATTCGTCGGTCATTAAGTGCAGGGGGCGGCTGCTGTTGCAGCCCGTTCGCAGGCTCCTACAGGGCAGCGGTGACCCTTGTAGAAGCCTGCAAAGGGCACAAGCCGGCCCCACTCACCGGCTTGCAGCCAATCGCGCCAACCGCGTCTTGCGCTCTTCGAGCGGCAACCGCCCCAGCGCCTCGACCTGCCGGTAGAACCGGCTCCAGTCTCCGCCCGCTTGCCTAAACAACGCCGCAAACGCCGGCACCCACTGGTCATACAGCCCGAACGGCAACAGCTTGGCGTTGTTCATCGGCCCATACATCCAGGCGTCATAGCGTTTGTCCCCTTGCCACTGCTCATCGCGCACCTGCCGATAGGCCTGGCGCAGCCGTGCGAACTCCGCCTGCTTGGCCGCCCGCTTGGCTGGCTCGTTGCGTGGGCTTGCGTAGATCGCCTCGAGCCGCGCTCGACTGTCCAGCACCAGTTGGATGAACTGCTCGCGCTGGCGCAGCGAATCCTCCCGAATCGCTGCAAGCCCACGGGCTGCGCGCCATTGCCGCGATCCTTCCTGCTCGACGAACGAGGCAAAAGACTCGTTGAACTCTGTGTCGTCCTGCACATAGAAACGCTGGTGCGCTAGCTCGTGGAAGATCACCGCGGCCAGACGCTCGTCGCCCCAGCCGACCATCGAGGAGAGAATCGGATCGTCGAACCAGCCCAGGGTCGAATACGCTTCGACGCCCCCCACATAGGTGTCCAGTCCTTGCTGGCGCATCAGTGCCGCCGCCCCCCGGGCCGCGCCTTGTCGGTAGTAGCCGCGGTAGGCGACACAACCGGCGATCGGGAAGCAATGGGTCACCGGCTGCAACGATAGCTCCGGCGTGGCGAACACGTTCCAGACCACATAGGGTCGGCCCAGATCGGCGTAGATGCGGTAACTGCGGTTGTCCGGCAGTTTCAGGTGCTCGCTGGCGAACGACCGGGCCAGCTCGGCCTGCGCCAGTCGCTGGCGCAAAGGAGCAGGGGTGGTGGGGTCATCAAGCAGGCGCTGCACCGGCTGGCGTGCGCGCAGCAACTGCCATTGCCCTTCGGCCAGTTGTCCGTAATAGCCAAGGCTGCTGCAACCGTTCAGCAGGAGGGCTGCAAGGACGGGAACCAAACGGGTGAAAACGCGGTCGAGAGGCCCAGGGCTTGAGCGCTGTAAAAGAAAAAGTCGGAACATCAAGGCTGTCTATCTCGCTCACGGCCAGTGCGGTCCAAGACTATCTCGCCAGGGGGGCGTTTCGCCATGCGTTCAATGATTGTCATCGCCGGCACGCTCGTGCTGCTGTCCGGATGCTCCACGTTGCCGGCGCCAGACCCTAATCAGGCCTGGGTCGATCTCGCGCCTTTCGACAACACGTCACTGCACGCAGTGCAGGTGGACGAACGCGACTGGGCCGACACCCGTTATTTCGAAGTCCAGCCTGGCAACCATGAGCTCACTGTGCGCTACCAGTTCGCCGTGGAGCCGAGCAACATCGGCCCGGTCGACGAACCCTTGTGGCGTGACTGTCAGCTCAATCTGACCTTCAAGGATTTCAGCGCCGGACAGCGTTACCAACTGCAAGCCGGCAGCATCGGTTTCCGCCCCTGGATCAAGCTGTACGACCAGCAGCGAAAACTCGTCAGCCAAGGCTTGCCAGCAGGCTGCCAGCGCACCTGAAAGACAACGACTTTCGCGACAGTGCGGGCCTGTCGGCGCTATGCTTATAGCTTGTGAATCGCAAGCGGGAGTTTCGCCATGCGCCAGCCCATGATGCTGATCGCCCTCAGTGCGCTGGGGGCCTGCGCCAGCCCCTTGCCGCCCGTCGACCCCAAGCAGGCCTGGGTCGATCTCTACACCATCACCCCCGGCAGGACCATCATGGCCGACCGCCTGGACGGCAAACGGCTCGATGATGGCCGCTACTTCCAGGTCACACCTGGCAGGCACGAGTTGGTGGTGCGCTTCGACTACGAGGTGTACGCAGGCGGCTTCTCGACCGATCCAACCGAACGCACCTGCTACCTGACCGTGCGCTACGACGACTTCAAGGCCGGTGAACGCTATCGTCTGGAAGCCCGAGCGCCGGTAATGCAGCCGCAGGTGCTGCTGTACGATGCCAAACGCACGGTGGTGGTGGACGAGCCCAGCAACGTTTTCTGCATTCCGTGACCCGCAAGCGCGGGCCCTTTCTACCGATCGTTTTTCTGGTAGATGATTTTCTTGGTCCCGCCATCACAGCTGCCGACGATCATGTTCTGGTCGCGGACCTCGCTATTGGGCACGATTTCCAAAGTGTAGGACGTCACGCCCGCGGCCTGGATCTTCGCTTCGATTTCGGCCTTGAGTTCTTCGCACGGCTTGGGCGCGGCCAGGGCGGTCGTGGCCAGCAGGGAAACCAGCACGGCGGTTGCAACGCGGATCATGGGACGGCTCCTGAAAAGGCAGACCAGCTGCCAACGCTGGTTAGACTACAGGAAACCGCCCCTGTTGCGCCTAGGCAACCAACCTCGCGTCCAGGCTGATCGTGGCGTTCAGTACCTTCGATACCGGGCAGCCGGCCTTGGCCTTGTTGGCGATTTCCTGAAACTGCGCCTCGCTGGCGCCAGGAACCTTGGCCTTGAGGATCAGGTGCACGGCGGTGATGGCGAAACCGTCCGGCTGCTTGTCCAGGCTCACTTCGGCAATGGTGTCGATGCGTTCTGCGGTCAAGCCGGCCTCGCCCAGCATCATCGACAGGGCCATCGAGAAACACCCCGCATGCGCCGCACCAATCAGCTCCTCCGGGTTGGTCCCAGGCGAGCCTTCGAAGCGGGTGTTGAAGCCATAGGGATTCTGCTTGAGCGCCCCACTCTCGGTGGACAGCGAGCCCTTGCCGTCCTTGAGCCCGCCTTGCCAGATCGCCGATGCTGTCTTTTTCATGCTGCCTCCTGGTCATAGGGTGAGTACCTATGGGTTCTGAGGACGGCACCCTATGCAAGTTCAGAACAATCCGACGCTCAACATTGAAACCCCGGAAACTGCCCATACAGAGTCTTCAAGGCCCCTTGGCCAAATTTCTGCGGAGGCTCCAATGACGCACCTGCGTGACCTGAAGATTTCTACCCTCGACCTGGTACCGGTGCGCGCCGACGGCGGCCCGGCCCAGTCCCTGCGCAACTCGCTGGATCTGGCGCAGCACGTCGAACGCTGGGGCTACAACCGCTTCTGGGTGGCCGAACACCACAACATGGATGGCATCGCAAGCTCCGCCACGGCGGTGCTGATCGGCTACTTGGCCGGCGGTACCTCGAGCATCCGCATCGGCTCTGGCGGCGTGATGCTGCCCAACCACGCGCCACTGGTCATCGCCGAGCAGTTCGGCACCTTGGCCAGCCTGTATCCCGGCCGTATCGACCTGGGCCTTGGCCGTGCGCCAGGCTCCGACCAGATGACCGCCCGCGCACTGCGCCGCGAACGCTCCGGCAGCGCCGATGATTTCCCGGATGATGTCGAAGAGCTATCGCGCTATCTGGGCCCTCGCACGCCGGACCAGAAGGTCATCGCCGTGCCCGGCCATGACACCGACGTGCCGATCTGGCTGTTGGGCTCCAGTCTGTTCAGCGCCCAGCTGGCCGGCATGCGCGGGCTGCCCTACGCCTTCGCCTCGCACTTCGCCCCACGCTACATGCATGAGGCGATCCGCATCTACCGCGACCACTTCAAGCCCTCGACCGTGCTCGACAAGCCCTACGTGATGCTGGGCGTGCCGATGGTCGTGGCCGACACCGGTGAACAGGCCGAGTATCTGGCCACCTCCGTGTACCAGCGCATCCTCGCGCTGATCCGTGGCCAAAGCCTGATGCAGCGACCACCGGTGCCGAGCATGGACGGCTTGTGGCTGCCCCACGAACGCGATGCGGTGGGCAGTTTCCTGGGCTTGGCGATGATCGGCAGCCCGCAGAAGGTGCGGGCCAAGGTGGAAGTGCTGTTGGAGCAGACCGGTGCCGATGAGCTGATCTTCACCTGCGACCTGTATGAGCATGCGGATCGGTTGCGCTCTTACGAGCTGCTGGCCCAGGCGCTCAAGACCGAGTAGCGCTTTTCGCGGGTGAACCCGCTCCCACAGGCCTCAACGCGGAGCACGTGGTAGCGGGTTCACCCGCGAAGCGTTCATTCACTCAACCCCGTCGATAGACGATTTCCTTGGTACCGCCTTCGCAGGTACCGACCACTTTGCCCGCCGGCTCGCCCTTGTTCACGATCTCCAGCGTGTAGTCTTTCACGCCCTTGGCATCCAGCTTCGCCGCAATCTCGGCCTTGAGCTCTTCGCACGGCTTCCCAGCCGCAAATGCCCCGCCTGCCAGCGCCATCAAACCCACCGCCAGAATCAGTTTCTTCATCGATCGCTTTCCTTGTTCAGATCAAAAAAGGACAGGGTGCCATTATCGAAATGGCACCCTGCAACCTTTACCCCATCTGGCCGGGCGAAGCCAGCCTGGGCCTGTTTCAGCTGTTGGCGATGCGGAAACCGACCTTCAACGTGACCTGGAAGTGCGCGACCTGGTTATCGCGGATATGGCCACGGGTATCGACGACTTCGAACCACTCCAAATGCTTGATGCTCTTGCCGGCTTCAGCCAGGGCATTGTTGATCGCGTCCTCGATGCTGGTGGGCGAGGACCCGACCAGCTCGATCTTCTTGTAGGTGCGATGATCGGACATGAGCGCTCTCCTTGGTTGGCGTGTGAGATTTGAGCCTAGCAGCGCAGGCCCGCTTTACCTGCGAACTTGCATGGCAAACGAAAGTTCGATCGCACTTTCGCTTCGCTGCACAGTCGCAACCCTTACAACCCAACCCACGCGAAGGAGAGTCATCATGGCCTACAACTCGCTGCGTAAAGCGTCGCTGGAAAGCATGGAGGCGGAGATCGAAAGCCTGCTCAAGACCCTCGAACACCTCAAGCACGACGCCTCGGAAGAGTCGCAGAAATCCATGAAAGCGATCCGCAGCAACGCCGAGAACGCGCTCAGGCAGTCGCGAACACTGATGGGCGAAGCCTACGAAGAAGTCAAAGCCCGCACCCGCCAGACCGGCATCGCCACCCGCGATTACGCCCAGGAACATCCCTGGACCACCGCAGGCGTCGCCATCGGTGCCCTCGGCCTGCTGGCCGCCTGGCTGATGTGCAAGCGCAACTAAGTCGTTTGAAGGTCCAGCTCGTTGCGCAGCCACTGCGCCAACTGCTCGGCGCGCCCGTCCGCGGCGCGTCGCGGCACCCATAGCGCCAAGGCTGCGCGGGTAGGCGAGAAGCCCCAAGGTGCGCTCAGCCGCCCGGCCCGTAGGTCATCCGCCACCAGCGGTTGCGGAGCGATGGCCACCCCCAGACCGGCCACTGCGGCCTCCAGCAGGTAATACAAATGCTCGAAGGCTTGGCCGAACCTCAACGCGGCCGGGTCAAGCCCTTGCTGCTCGGCCCAGGTCGGCCAGGCCTGTGGGCGCGAGGTGGTATCCAGTAGGGCTTCATCGAGCAACGCCTTGGCCGGCGCGCTGCGCAAACGCTCGAAACCCGCGAAATGCGGGCTCACCACCGGCCCGATGCGCTCCTGGGCCAACACATGAACCTGCATGTCCGCAGGCCACGGCGGCTCGGCATACACCAGCAAGGCATCCAGTCCGGGGCGCCGGGGGTCCAGGTCGCCTTCACCGGCGGACAAATGCAGCCGCAGCTCCGGCAAGTCAGCCTTAAGCCGTCCCAAACGCGGGATGAACCAGCGCGCCAGCAGACTGCCAGAACACCCCAGCACGAACGGCGCCTCGCTGACATCACGGCTGAGCTCCGCGCAGACCGTGCGCAGCCGATCGAAGGCATCGAAGCTCGCATCGCGCAGGCGTGACCCGGCATCTGTGAGTTTGATGCCGCGCCCATCCTTGACGAACAAGGCCACACCCAGATGCTCCTCGAGTACCTTGATCTGTCGGCTGACGGCGCCGTGGGTCACGTGTAGCTGCTCGGCAGCCTGGCTGACGCTGTTGAGCCGGGCAGTGGCCTCGAAGGCCCGCAAGGCATTGAGAGGGGGGAGATCCTGGCGCATTTTATATGTGAGATTTTCTGACAAGTTATCGCAATCTTATCGGTTTTCAGCCAGCCATGTCGTGGTTAGAGTAGGCCCATCGACGAGAAAGGCCTGTTCGCGGGTTCAGCTGCGCACAGGCCCACACGATTTCACTGATCACATCGCCTATGGAGCGCCCCATGACCCAGACCCAATACCGCGCCGGCCCCGACGCCAACGGCCTGTTCGGCTCGTTCGGCGGCCGCTACGTGGCCGAAACCCTGATGCCGCTGGTCCTGGACCTGGCCCGCGAATACGAAGCGGCCAAGGCCGATCCGAAGTTCCTCGAGGAACTGGCCTACTTCCAGCGCGACTACATCGGCCGTCCCAACCCGCTGTACTTCGCTGAGCGCCTGACCGAACACTGCGGCGGCGCGAAAATCTTCTTCAAGCGTGAAGAACTCAACCACACCGGCGCGCACAAAGTGAACAACTGCATTGGCCAAGTGCTGCTGGCCAAACGCATGGGCAAGAAACGCCTGATCGCCGAGACCGGCGCCGGCATGCACGGCGTCGCCACCGCCACCGTGGCCGCACGCTTCGGCCTGCCCTGCGTGATCTACATGGGCGCCACCGACATCGAGCGCCAGCAAGCCAACGTGTTCCGCATGAAGCTGCTGGGCGCCGAGATCGTCCCGGTCACCGCCGGCACCGGCACCCTCAAGGACGCCATGAACGAGGCCCTGCGCGACTGGGTCACCAACGTCGACGACACCTTCTACCTGATCGGCACCGTGGCAGGTCCTCACCCGTACCCGGCGATGGTCCGCGATTTCCAATCGATCATCGGCAAGGAAACCCGCGCCCAGTTGCATGAGAAGGAAGGCCGCCTGCCTGATAGCCTGATTGCGTGCGTCGGCGGTGGCTCCAACGCCATGGGCCTGTTCCACGACTTCCTCGATGATGCCAGCGTGCAAATCATCGGCGTCGAAGCCGGTGGCCACGGCGTGAACACCGACAAGCACGCCGCCAGCCTCAACGGCGGCGTCCCGGGCGTGCTGCATGGCAACCGCACGTACCTGCTGCAGGACGCGGATGGCCAGATCACCGATGCCCACTCGATCTCCGCCGGCCTGGACTACCCGGGGATCGGCCCTGAACACGCCTACCTGCACGAAGTGAAACGTGTCGAGTACGTCAGCATCACCGACGATGAAGCCCTCGACGCCTTCCACACCTGCTGCCGCCTGGAAGGCATCATTCCGGCCCTGGAGAGCTCCCATGCTCTGGCCGAAGCGATCAAGCGCGCACCGAACCTGCCCAAGGACCACCTGATGGTCGTGTGCCTGTCCGGACGTGGTGACAAGGACATGCAAACCGTGATGAACCATATGGCCGCCCAGGAGAAACAGCCATGAGCCGTCTTGAACACCGCTTCGCCGAGCTGAAGGCCCAAGGCCGCTCCGCGCTGGTCACCTTCATCACTGCCGGCGACCCTGGCTATGACGCTTCCCTGGCCATCCTCAAGGGCCTGCCCGAAGCAGGCGCCGACGTGATCGAGCTGGGCATGCCGTTCACCGACCCGATGGCCGATGGCGTGGCCATCCAGCTGGCGACCTTGCGCGCCCTGGATGCCGGTCAGACCCTGGCGAAAACCTTGCAGATGGTCCGCGAGTTCCGCGTCGGCAACCAGACCACGCCGATCGTGCTGATGGGCTACTACAACCCGATCCATCGCTTTGGCGTGGAGCGCTTCGTGGCAGAGGCCAAGGACGCCGGCGTCGATGGCCTGATCATCGTCGACCTGCCGCCTGAGCACGACGCCGAGCTGGCCACCCCGGCCCAGGCCGCAGGCATCGACTTCATCCGCCTGACCACCCCGACCACCGATGACGCCCGCCTGCCGCGCGTGCTGGAGCGCAGCTCCGGGTTCGTCTACTACGTCTCGGTGGCCGGCGTGACCGGTGCGGGCTCGGCCACCACCGAGCACGTGCAGCAGGCCATCGCTCGCCTGCGCCGCCACACCGACCTGCCCATCAGCGTGGGTTTCGGTATCCGCACACCGGAGCAGGCCGCGGCGATCGCCAAGCTGTCCGAAGGCGTGGTGGTCGGTTCGGCGCTGGTCGACAAGATCGCCCAAGCCAAGAGTGCCGACCAGGCAGTGGCTGATGTGCTGAGCCTGTGCTCGGCACTGGCTGAAGGCGTACGCGGCGCCCGCCTGTAACCTAGCGAGCGCAGCGCCAGCCCCGCGGGAATCACCGCTCGCGGGGGCTGGCGATAGCCTGCGATGGGCCGCAAAGCGGCCCTTTCATTCGAATATCGACAAGTCCAGTGGCCGCACGGCCCCCATCCAGATCGCATGATCCCGGTGATCCGCCAGCTCATCCCCCGTCAGCGGATGCAGGAACACCACCAACCCCTTGCGATACAGCGCCAACCACGGCAACACCACGCCCACCACTTCCGGCCCGAAGGCCAGCTGGCAGCTCCAGTCCGGATGCGGCCCGACCGGCTTCTGGTGCATGCGCCCCATAGTCACGGGAAACAGCCGCGCCGCTTCCTCGCACAGCGCCCGGGCCTGCTCCATCGTCGCTGCGTCGTAATACACGTGGGCGTGATAACCCTTGATCCTTTGCACGATTACTCCCAAATGAGGTCAAAGGATCACTGGCCAGCGAAGGGGAGCGATCCTGTGAAAAATGCCGAGACTCCAGTGTTCAAACTGGTTCTGTTCGGTGCCGAAAGCAGCCTGGGCAGTGCATTGATCGTCGAGCTGCTGTCGCGCCAGCACGAGGTCACCGCGGTGGTCGATGACCTTAACCGTCACGCACCGCGTCCTGGGCTGCACTTCAAGCGAGGCGCGCTAGGTGACAAGCACCAGGCCGAACAGAGCGTGGCCGGAGGCTCGGCGGTGATCGCCTTGCTTTCAGCGCTGGCGCCAGACGATCTGCCTGCGCAACGGCAAATGGCCGAAGCCCTGGTGGCAGGCCTTTCGCGTACGACTATACGCCGGCTGTTGCTGGTGGGCGATTTCGATGTGCTGGACAAGCCGGCCGGGCACAGCGAAGCGCAACGGACGTGCGCAGACCAGATTGTCGATCAACTGCAACGCAGCGCGCTGCGCTGGACGCTGATCAACGCCCCTGAAGAGATGCCAGGCCTGGGCATCGAGCATTTCCGCAACCTCGATGGAACCCTGGAGCCCGGACTGGCCGGGCCTTTGCAGCGATTGGCGCGGATTGCGGCAGGGATGGTCGATGCCCTCGAGTTGAATCTGCATCAGGGCGAGCACGTGAACTTCGTGCTCTAGAACGCGGGGCTGCCTGCGCTGGGCCGCAAAGCAGCGCCCGTGGCATCACAGCCCTCGCTCCTGCTCCAGCCAATCCACGAACCGCTGGATCAACGCCCCACGCCGCTTGCGCGGCGGCAATACCACGTAATACCCGCGCGTCGAGCGCAAACTGCCTTCGAGCGGCCGGCACAATAGCCCTTGGTCCACCAGCCCATCCACCAAATGTCGCCAACCGATCGCCACACCTTGGCCGGCAATCGCCGCCTGGATCAACAGCGTGTAATTGTCGAAACGCATCTGCCCAGGCGGGGGTGGACTGTGTAGACCGAACCCTCGAAAGACCCCCGTCCAATCGAACCAGCGACTGGCCTGTTCACCGCGCAGATGAAGCAGGGGTAATCGTTGCAAAGCCTCGGCTGACGAGGGTTTGCCACGCATCAGGTTGGGGCTGCAGACAGGGAATACCTCTTCGTCGAACAGCCAGCGGCTCTCGCCCTGGTGAAAACGGCCATCGCCAAACAGCACCGCCACGTCGATGTCCGGACGCAGCATGGCCTGACTACGCTCACCGGTCACCAGGCTGACGTCCACCTGTGGATAAGCCTCATGGAAGCGCGGCAACCGTGGCATCAGCCAAAAGGCCGCAAAGGCGAAGTCGGTGGCCACCTGCAACACTTCGCGCTGGCCGCGCCCACTGGCCTGGGCGATGCCGTCGTCCATCGCCAGCAACGCTTGGTGAATCTGCTCGAACAGCGCCTGGCCGGTCTCGGTCAACTCAATTCCCCGGTAGATCCGGTCGAACAGGCGCGTGCCCAACTGGGCCTCCAGGCGCTTGACCTGCTGGCTCACCGCCGGCTGCGTAGTGCCCAACTCCAATGCCGCAGCGGTAAAGCCTCGCAACCGGGCGGCAGCCTCGAAGACCCGCAAGGTATCCAGAGAAACGTCAGCGAGGTGCTCAAACATAAGCGTAGCTAATCCCACTCATTGCCCGGCATGGGCTTTACCCATGTTATCCACAGTCGCATCCTCGATCGCAAGCAGTTCCCATAACCTCCAACGATGGAAGGCCCCATGAAGCGACCCAACATCCTGTTCATCATGGCCGACCAGATGGCCGCGCCCTTGCTGCCCATCTACAGCTCATCCCCCATCAAGATGCCGCACTTGAGCCGCCTGGCCGAACAGGCGGTGGTGTTCGAAGCTGCGTACTGCAACAGCCCGCTGTGCGCACCCTCGCGTTTCACCCTGGTCAGCGGGCAACTGCCCAGCCGCATTGGTGCCTACGACAACGCTGCGGATTTCCCAGCCGACGTGCCCACTTATGCTCATTACCTGCGTCGCCTGGGCTATCGCACCGCGCTCTCTGGCAAGATGCATTTCTGTGGGCCAGACCAACTGCACGGCTACGAAGAACGACTGACCAGCGACATCTACCCGGCCGACTACGGTTGGGCCGTGAACTGGGACGCACCCGACCTGCGCCCGAGCTGGTACCACAACATGTCCTCGGTACTGCAGGCCGGGCCCTGCGTGCGCACCAACCAACTGGATTTCGATGAAGAGGTGGTGTTCAAGGCCCGCCAGTATCTCTACGACCATGTTCGCGAGGGCGACGGCCGGCCGTTCTGCCTGACCGTCTCCATGACGCACCCCCATGACCCCTACACGATTCCCAAGCACTACTGGGATCTGTACGACGGTGTGGATATCCCCATGCCGCTTGCAACCATTGCCCAAGACGAGCAGGACCCGCACTCCCAACGCCTGCTCAAGGTCTATGACCTGTGGGACAAACCCCTGCCGCCGCACAAGGTCCGCGATGCCCGCCGCGCCTATTTCGGCGCCTGCAGCTATATCGACGACAACATCGGCAAGCTCCTGCAGACCCTGGAGGAATGCGACCTGGCCGAGGACACCCTGATCGTGTTTTCCGGTGACCACGGCGACATGCTTGGCGAGCGCGGGCTCTGGTACAAGATGCACTGGTTCGAGATGTCGGCCCGGGTGCCACTTCTGGTGCACGCGCCCAAACGCTTCGCCCCGGCGCGGATCAGCGCCAACGTCTCCACCTGTGACCTGTTACCAACCCTGGTGGAGCTGGCTGGTGGCGCAGTCGAACCAGCCCTGCACCTGGATGGCCGCTCCCTGGTCGGGCACCTGCAAGGGCAGGGTGGGCATGACGAGGTGATCGGCGAATACATGGCCGAGGGCACCGTCGGCCCGCTGATGATGATCCGCCGAGGCCCATACAAGTTCGTGTACAGCGAGGACGACCCGTGTCTACTCTATGACCTGAGCCGCGACCCGCACGAGCGGGAGAACCTCACCGGCAGCCCGGATCATCAGGCGCTGCTGCAGGCATTTGTCGATCAAGCCCGCCAACGCTGGGACATTCCCGTCCTGCGCCAGCAAGTGCTGGCCAGCCAGCGCCGTCGTCGTCTGGTGGCAGAGGCGCTTTCCATCGGCAAGCTCAAAAGCTGGGACCACCAACCCTGGGTGGACGCCAGCCAACAGTACATGCGCAACCACATCGATCTCGACGACCTCGAGCGCAAGGCACGTTATCCACAGCCCGCACCCCTGGATTGAGCAGAGAGACCGCCATGAAGAAGTTCTCCACCGCCCTGATCGCCCTGGCCCTGGGCCTGACCGCCATCCCGGCCCACGCCGACAGCGATAGCCAATGCACCACCGTCAAAATGGCCGACCCCGGCTGGAGCGACATCGCCTCCACCAATGCCGTGGCCCGCCTGCTCCTGGAGAGCCTCGGCTACCAGGTGAAGATCGACAACCTGGCCGTACCGATCATCTTCGGCGGCCTCAAGGACGGCCAGGTGGATGCCTTCCTAGGCAACTGGATGCCCGCGCAGCAGGGCTTTCACGACAAGTTCGTCGCCAACGGCGACGTGCAGCGTCTGGCGCGCAACCTTGAAGGTACGCAATTCACCCTCGCGGTGCCGGATTACGTCTGGGAGGCCGGCGTGAAAGACTTCGCTGACCTGCAAAAACATGCCGACGCGTTCGGCAACAAGCTCTACGGCATCGGCTCCGGGGCACCGGCCAACCTGTCGCTCAAAGAAATCATCGGCAAGAACGCCTTCGGCCTGGGGCAGTGGAAGCTCGTCGAATCCAGCGAACAGGCGATGCTGGCTCAGGTCCAGCGTGCGGTGCAGAAAAAACAGTTCATCACCTTCCTCGGCTGGACACCGCACCCGATGAACGTGAAGCTCAAGATGCATTATTTGACCGGCGGCGAGCAGTGGTTCGGCGATAAGGGGGAGGTGTACACCCTGGTGCGCAAGGGTTATCCACAGGCCTGCCCAAATGCAGCGAAACTGCTGGGCAACCTGCGCTTCAGTCTGGAGATGGAAAACAGCATCATGGCCGAGGTTGTGGACAAGAAGGTGAGTTTCGATGAAGCGGCCAAGGCCTGGGTGAAGGCGCATCCAGAATCGTTGAACACTTGGCTGGCCGGGGTGACCACCAAAGAAGGTGGGGATGCCCAAGAGGCTGTAAAAGCTAGACTTTGATCCGCTGAGCGACACATAACCCCTGTGGACACGGGTATACCCGCGCCCACAGGGCTGGTGAAAAATCTCCAGGAATCTGTACTCCCCATGCCCCACCTGAGCCACCTGCTGCCCTTCCTCACTTGGCTCCCCCGTCAATCGGGCCGCAGCCTGCGCCAGGACCTGCTGGTGGGCCTCAGCGGCGCGATCCTCGCGCTGCCGCAATCGATCGCCTACGCCCTGATCGCCGGCCTGCCCGCCGAATATGGCCTGTACGCCGCCATCGTGCCGGTGCTGGTGGCCTGCCTGTGGGGCTCGTCCTGGCACCTGATCTGCGGCCCGACCGCAGCCATCTCCATCGTGCTTTACGCCAGCATCAGCCCGCTTGCCGTGGCTGGTAGCGACGATTACATCACCTTGGTGCTGCTGCTGACCTTCCTAGGCGGCGTGTTCCAGCTATTGCTGGGGATGCTGCGTTTCGGCGCGCTGGTCAATTTCGTCTCCCACTCCGTGGTGCTCGGGTTCACCTTGGGCGCTGCGGTGGTGATCGCCCTCGGTCAGTTGCCCAACCTCATGGGCATGGACCTGCCCAGCCAGGCCACGGCGCTGCGCACATTGCAGGACTTGCTCAACCATGCCGGCGAGGTCGACCTGCCGTCGCTGGCCCTGGGCCTGGCGACCCTGCTGATCGGTGTAGTGCTCAAGCTCTGGCGCCCACGCTGGCCCAGCCTGTTGATCAGCCTGGTGGTGGTCAGCGTCATTGCCTGGCTGCTGCCGAGCGTCTTTGGTCACGTGCCCAGGGTGCCTGCCTTCGTTGGCCAGTTGCCTCCCTTGAGCCCGTTGCCGCTGCTGGATTTGGAACTGATCCTGCGCCTGCTGCCCAGCGCCGTGGCGGTGGGCATGCTCGGGCTGGTGACCAGCCTGTCGATTGCCCGGTCGTTGTCGGCGCGCTCCGAGCAACTGATCGACGCCAATCAGGAGATCCGTGCCCAGGGCCTGTCGAACATGGTCGGCGCGCTGTTTTCCGGTTATCTGTCATCGGGCTCGTTCACCCGCTCAGGCTTGAGCTACGACGCAGGCGCCCGTTCGCCATTGGCCGGGGTGTTCTCGGCATTGTGGGTGGCCCTGTTCGCCGTCACCGGCGCCGGGCTGATCGCACACCTGCCGATTCCAGCCATGGCCGGCAGCATTCTGCTGATCTGTTGGGGGTTGGTGGATCACCGGGCCATCCGCTCGCTGTTTCGGGTCAGCCGCTCGGAGTTTCTCGTCATGGCGTTGACTGCCGCCGCCACTTTGCTGCTGGAATTGCAGACCGCGATCTATGCGGGCGTGCTGGCATCGCTGTTCTTCTATCTCAAGCGCACCTCACGGCCACGGGTGCAACAGAGCCGGGAAGGGGGGGTCGATGTGCTGCGAGTGGGCGGGTCGATTTTCTTCGGCGCCGCTCATTATCTGCAGGTGCGCCTGCAACGCTGCCAAGGGCCGCAGGTCGTGATCGACGCTCGGCAGATCAATTTCATCGACTACTCAGGGGTGGACATGCTGCACCGCGAAGCGCGGCGACTGAAGCGTAATGGCGGGAGCCTCACCTTGCATCGTGCCAGGCCGCAGGTGATCGAAGAATTGCAAAAGCTTGAAGGCGCCGCGCTGTGCCCGATCCGCTTCGAAGAGTGATGAGGGCCGCTGTGCGGCCCAACTCTGTCAGCCTCGCGCCAACTGCCGCCGGAGCTCATCCAGCACAGGTGCCGTATCCGGTCGCACCCCACGCCAGGTGAAGAACGCCTCGGCCGCCTGCTCGGCCAGCATCCCCAGCCCATCGAGCACCTTGGCCGCGCCCAACCGGGTGGCCCACTGGCAGAACGGCGTCGGCTCCTTACCATACATCATGTCGTAGCAGACCGTGCACCCCGGCTCGACCAAGCTGTCGGCAATCGGCGGCAACTCACCCGCCAGGCTCGCCGAGGTGGCATTGATGATCAGGTCCACCGGCTCCTGCAACCAGGCAAAACCACTGGCCACCACCGGCCCCAGGTCATCGAACTCCCGGGCCAGTTGCTCGGCTTTTTCCACCGTGCGGTTGGCGATCACCAGCGACTGCGGGTGATGCGCCAGAATTGGCTGCAACACGCCGCGCACCGCACCACCGGCACCAAGAATCAGGATGCGCTTGCCGGCAAGCTCCACGCCGGCATTGACCGTCAGGTCCCGCACCAGGCCGGCACCATCGGTGTTGTCGCCCTGCAGCGTGCCGTCGGCCAGTTTGCTCAAGGTGTTCACGGCACCTGCACGCTGGGCCCGTGGCGTGAGGCTGTCGCACAGGCGGAAGGCTTCTTCCTTGAACGGCACGGTGACGTTGGCCCCCGCGCCTTGCTTGAAGAAGCCGCGGGCGCAATCGCTGAAATCATCCAGCGGGGCCAGCAGGGTGCTGTATTCCAAGTCCTGGCCGGTCTGGTCGGCGAACAGGCGGTGGATCAACGGCGACTTGCTGTGGCCGATGGGGTTACCGAAAACGACGTATTGGTCCATGGGAACTCCTCGTTATCCACAGGCTTACTGATTGAGCCAGTCACGGTCCTGCAGGAAGTACTCGGTCAGGCGCGCTTCCTCGCTGCCCGGCTCGGGTTTCCAGTCATAGCCCCAGCGGACCTGCGGCGGCAGCGACATGAGAATCGACTCGGTGCGACCGCCCGATTGCAGGCCGAACAAGGTGCCGCGGTCGTAGACCAGGTTGAACTCCACATAGCGCCCACGGCGGAACTCTTGGAACTCGCGCTGTGCGGGGGTGTACGGCGTGGCCTTGCGGCGCTGGACGATCGGCAGGTAGGCCTCGATGTAGGCATCGCCGATGGCGCGCAGGAAGGCGAAGCAGGTGTCGAAGTCCCACTCGTTCAGGTCATCGAAGAACAGCCCGCCAATGCCCCGTGGCTCGCCCCGGTGCTTGAGGTGGAAGTACCGGTCGCACCAGGCCTTGTAGCGCGGGTACACATCGGCGCCGAACGGCGCGCAGGCCTGCTCGGCGACCCGGTGCCAGTGGATGCAGTCTTCTTCGTTGCCGTAGTAAGGCGTCAGGTCGAAACCACCGCCGAACCACCACACCGGCTCCTCGCCTTCCTTCTCGGCGATGAAGAACCGAACGTTGGCGTGGGAGGTAGGCACATGTGGGTTGTGCGGGTGGATCACCAGCGACACGCCCAACGCCTCGAAGCCACGGCCCGCCAGTTCCGGGCGATGCGCACTGGCCGATGGCGGCAGGCCGGCACCGAACACGTGGGAGAAGTTAACACCACCCTTTTCGATCACCTTGCCTTCACCGATCACCCGCGTGCGGCCACCGCCCCCGGCTTCGCGCACCCAGGCATCCTCGACGAAGCGGGCGCCGCCGTCTTCGTTTTCGAGGGCAGAGCAGATGCGGTCTTGCAGGTCGAGCAGGTAGGCTTTCACGGCCTCGGTGCGGCTGGTCATCGGGTCACCTGGAAGGAGCGGAAAAATGTGCCGGCTAGCATACCATCGGCGCAAGCTACGCCGCAGTTGACGGCGATCAAGCAAAGGCGTCCGATAGAAGGCCTTCCCGATTCCCAGACAACGGAGTGTGAGATGGCCAAGCGTATCCAGTTCAACCAGCACGGCGGCCCGGAAGTCCTGCAGCTGGTCGAGTTCGAACCCGCTCCTCCGGGCCCGCAACAAGTCCGCGTGCGCAACCACGCGATCGGGCTGAACTTCATCGACACCTATTTTCGCAGCGGCCTGTACGCGCCGCCCGCGCTGCCCTCAGGCCTGGGCACCGAAGCTGCCGGCGTGATCGACGCGGTCGGCGAAGGCGTCAGCCGGCTGAAAGTGGGCGATCGCGTGGCTTATGCCGGCGGACCGCTGGGCGCCTATAGCGAGGTGCACACCCTGCCAGAGGCCAACGTGGTCATGTTGCCGGAGGCCATCAGCTTCGAACAGGCCGCCGCAGTGATGCTCAAGGGCCTGACCACCCAATACCTGCTCAAGCAGACCTACGCCGTGCAACCGGGCGATTTCATCCTGTTCCATGCTGCTGCCGGTGGCGTGGGCTCATTGGCCTGCCAGTGGGCGAAAGCCCTGGGTGCCAAGCTGATCGGCACGGTCAGTTCCGCCGAAAAAGCCGAGCGCGCCAAGGCTCTGGGCGCCTGGGCGACCATCGATTACAGCCATGAGGACGTGGCCAAGCGCGTGCTGGAGCTGACCGACGGCCAGAAGTGCGCGGTGGTCTATGACGGTGTGGGCGCCGACACCTGGCTCACTTCGCTGGACTGCCTGCGTCCACGCGGCTTGATGGTGAGCTTCGGCAACGCGTCGGGCGCAGTGACCGGGGTGAACCTTGGGATCCTCTCGCAGAAAGGCTCCCTGTACGTGACCCGCCCGACCTTGGGTAGCTACGCCAACAATGCCGAGAATACCCAGGCCATGGCCGACGATTTGTTCGGCATGATCAGCAGCGGCAAGTTGGCTGTGGATATCCAGCAGCGGTATCCGCTGAGCGAAGCGGCCAAGGCCCAGACGGAGCTGTCGGCACGCAGAACCGTTGGCTCGACTGTGCTGCTGCCCTGATCCGAGGCCGTTACGCGGTGGGTTGATTCAGAACGCCACCGGTGGGGAGCGGTTTTACCCGCTCCCACAGCGCCCACCGCTTAGCCGGCGGTCCTGATGGTTGCCGGCGCCGACTCGATGCCATCGAGCATCGCCTCCACCAAGCCCTCTGCCATTTCAATCGCGTGCAGGTTCGACCAGTACATGCCGCGGCCTGACTCGTGCAGGTGTTCGAGTGCCTGCAGGCCAGTCTCGTAGGCGCAGCGCAGGTAAAGCGCTACGTGGACGAGGGCGTCGTGGGCAGAGATGTCACGGTTTGTGGAGAAGAGGGGAGGATGACCGGCGTCGCAGCGGCCGAAAGGGCGAGATGTGGTGTTGGGTAGAGGTGGATCAGGGACAAGCTTTTTCATGGGAACCTACCTGTTGGCGCCAGCACTCAATCCGTTACCACACGAATTAGGTGGCAGCTGTACGCAGGGTGGTAAACCGGCGGTTCCCAATCCGGCAGGCTCGAAAGCCTCCCGCGCACAGCCGCCATGGACTGCCACGGAGAACCTAGACTGCCGGGTTACCACACCCGATCACCAAGTTATTTGGCGACGGTCTGGAGCCTAGAGGCATGGGTTCCCTGCCGGAAGGTGACGGCAGCTGACGGATAGGTAGGGTATTTCCCTAAATTCCAGCTGGACAGCCGGGCGGAGGAAATCAGAAAAGTCCTGCAATACCTAAGGGCCGCGTGGCGATCCATCGCCGGGCCCTCCCTGGGTCAGCCGGCCCGAACGACCTCGCCTGTCACCAGGTCGCGAATCACGCTCGGATTCTTTCGCCCACCCAGCGCTCCGCCGAGCACCAGGTCCAATTGGCCATGGAAATACTGCTCCACCCGCAACCGGCTCTTGGCCGCCGGGCGCCCGCCTGGGTTGCACGAGGTGGAAATCAGCGGCCCGACCAGCGCGCACAGCTCGCGCACCAAGGGGTGATCGCTGACCCGCAGGGCTACGGTGTCGTGCATCCCGGTCACCCATTCAGGCAACAGGTCCTGGTGCGGTACCAGCCAGGTGTTCGGCCCAGGCCAAGTACTGCCCATGCGGTCGATCCAGTCCTGTGGAAAATCCTCGAACAGGAAATCGAACTGTCGAATGTTGTCAGCGACCAGAATCAGCCCTTTATCCACAGGCCGCGACTTGAGCGCCAGCAGGCGATACACCGCGTCCTCGTTCCATGGGTCGCAGCCCAAGCCCCAGACCGCTTCTGTCGGATAGGCGATGACCGCACCTGCCCGAATCTCACGTGCGGCTTGTTGCACACGCCAACTGCTCACCATTTTGTCTCTCCGCATTTAAGCCTGATGCGCAGTGTACTTAGCTGTTTCGGGCAAACCAACGCCCAGCTTCGTTGCTCACCCGCCCACCCAGCTCCAGTTCCGTGAGGCTGGCCAGCACCTGGGCCAGGGGCTGCCCGCTGCTGTGGGCCAGGGCTTCGCTGGTCTGGGGCGCGGCATGCAGCAGGGCGAGCAATGGGTGGTCCGAGTTTTCCACAGGTGCAGGGGGCAGGTTTTGCCAGCCTTTGAGGCTGTCGAGGATCTGCTCAACGCTTTCAACCAGCAACGCACCGTCGCGGATCAGCTGATGGCAGCCCTTGGAGCCGGGGTGGTGGATCGAACCGGGAATGGCGTACACCTCCCGGCCTTGCTCGGCCGCCAGTCGCGCGGTGATCAGCGAACCACTGGCCAGACTCGCCTCGACCACTAGCACTCCTAGCGACAGACCGCTGATGATCCGGTTGCGTCGGGGAAAATTCGCGGCATGCGGATTGGCATCCAAGGGAAACTCCGACACCAGCGCACTGCCACCTTCGATCATGTCCCGGGCCAGCTCGCGATGGCGCTGTGGATAAAGTTTTTGCAGTCCCGTGCCGAGCACGCCGATGGTGTGCCCACCGGCCTGCAATGCCGCCCGATGAGCGGCACCATCGACCCCCAGAGCCAACCCGCTGGTGATGGTGAAACCGGCCTGGGCAAGACACCGGGAAAATGCCTTGGCGGTGTCCAGCGCAGGCGGCGTTGCGCGGCGACTGCCGACGACGGCCAGCTGCGGCCGCTCGAGCAATGTAGGGTCGCCGGCCACGAAGAGCAGCGGCGGGGCTGTGTCCGTCTCAGCAAGCAGCGCGGGATACGAAGGGGCGTCCCACATCAGCAAATGCTGGCCCGGACGCTCTAGCCAGGCCATTGCGGCGGCAGCGCCGTCACGAACTTCGGCGCTGCGACGGGCCTCGGCACAGGCCGCCGGCAAGCCCAGCGCACGCCAAGCGCTGGCGGGAGCTGTGAGGGCCGAAGCGGCATCGCCGAAGGCATCGATCAGGGCGTGGAAACGTCGCGGGCCCACCTCGGGCAGCTGATGCAAACGCAGACGCGCCTCGAGTTCGGCAGGTGGACAGGCGGGCACAACAGGCATGTTCATGGCGGATCATCCTTGATCGGCAAGGGGTCATCCACGTGGCACAACCTGTGGATAACTTTGTTGATAATACTTTGACAAGCTGTCCATGGAATGGACCTGATGCAGTCCTTTCACACCCTAGCCGAGCTTTGCCAGGTGCCGAATGCCCCGATTCCCTTTATTATGTGTGCTCAGTTTTCAACCGAACGCACAGTGACTGCCTGACCTTATGGCCATCTTGAACATTCTCGAATTCCCGGACCCGCGCCTGCGCACCATCGCCAAACCGGTGACGGAGTTCGACGACGCCCTGCGTCAGCTGATCGACGACATGTTTGAAACCATGTACGAAGCCCCTGGCATCGGCTTGGCCGCCACCCAGGTCAACGTGCACAAGCAGGTCGTGGTCATGGACCTCAGCGAAGACCGCAGCGAGCCGCGCGTCTTCATCAACCCCAGCGTCGAAGAGTTGACCCACGACATGGGCCAGTACCAGGAAGGCTGCCTGTCGGTGCCGGGCTTCTACGAGAACGTCGACCGTCCCCTGCGTGTACGGGTCAAGGCCCAGGACCGCGACGGCAAGCCGTTCGAGCTGGAATGCGAAGGCCTGCTGGCAGTGTGCGTGCAACACGAGTTCGATCACCTCAACGGCAAGCTGTTCGTCGACTACCTGTCACAGCTCAAACGCGACCGGATCAAGAAGAAGCTGGAAAAGCAGCACCGCCAGCAAGCCTGATCCCCACCTTTCAGAAGGCTTGCTTCGGCAAGCCTTTTTCTTTTTCAAAGCGAGAACTCCATGCGCATCGTCTTCGCAGGCACCCCAGAGTTTGCCGCCGAACACCTCAAAGCCCTGCTCGACAGCCCCTACGAAGTGGTGGCCGTCTACACCCAGCCCGACCGTCCGGCTGGCCGTGGCCAGAAACTCATGCCCTCGGCGGTCAAGCAGCTGGCCGTTGAAAACGCCATCCCGGTGTACCAACCGCAGAGCCTGCGCAACGCCGAGGCCCAGGCGGAGCTTGCCGCGCTCAAGCCAGACCTGATGGTGGTAGTCGCCTACGGCTTGATCCTGCCTCAGGTGGTGCTGGATATCCCGCGCCTGGGCTGCATCAACAGCCACGCCTCTCTGCTGCCGCGCTGGCGCGGCGCCGCGCCTATCCAGCGGGCAGTCGAAGCCGGCGATGCCGAAAGCGGCGTGACCGTGATGCGCATGGAGGCCGGCCTGGACACCGGCCCCATGCTGCTCAAGGTCGTGACCCCGATCAGCGCCGAGGACACCGGCGGCACCCTGCACGACCGCCTCGCCCAGATGGGCCCAGGCGCCGTGGTGCAGGCCATTGCAGGCCTGGCAGACGGCAGCTTGCAAGGTGAGGTTCAGGATGACGCTCTGGCCACCTACGCCCACAAGCTGAACAAAGACGAAGCACGCATCGACTGGAAACGCCCAGCCATAGAGCTGGAGCGTCTGATCCGTGCTTTCAACCCGTGGCCGGTGTGCCACAGCACCCTGGACGGCGAGAGCGTCAAGGTCCTGGCTGCGCAGTTGTCCACAGGCAAGGGCAACCCTGGCGAGATCCTTTCCGCCAGCAAGGATGGCCTGGTGGTCGCCTGCGGCGAAGGCGCCCTGAGCCTGACCCGCCTGCAACTGCCGGGCGGCAAGCCGCTGGCCTTCAGCGACCTGTTCAACAGCCGCCGCGAGAAGTTCGCTAGCGGTAAGGTACTCGGCCAATGAATCCTCGCCTGGCCGCCGCCCGTGCCTTGGCCGCCGTGCTCAGCGGCAAGGCCTCGCTCAACAGCTCGTTGCCCGCGCAACTGGACAAGGTCGAGGAGCGTGATCGCGGCCTGGTCCAGGACCTAGCCTTCGGTACCGCCCGCTGGCAGCCGCGCCTGGATCTGTTGGCCGCCCAGCTGCTGCAAAAGCCCTTCAAGGCCGCCGATGCCGATGTTCAGGCCTTGCTGCTGGTCGGCCTGTACCAGCTGTTCTACACCCGCATTCCGGCCCACGCCGCCATTGGCGAAACCGTCGGTTGCGCCGACAAGCTCAAGAAGCCGTGGGCCAAAGGCTTGCTCAATGCCGTGCTGCGCCGCGCCCAGCGTGAAGGCGAGGCACTGCTCGCCGACATGGAGCGCGACCCGGTGGTGCGCACCGCTCACCCACGATGGCTGCAAAAGGCGCTCAAGGCATTCTGGCCGCAGCAGTGGGAAGCGATTTGCGCTGCCAACAACGCCCATCCGCCGATGATCCTGCGGGTCAACCGCCGCCACCACAGCCGTGACGCCTACCTGGCGCTATTGACCGAGGCCGGCATCAGCGCCAGCCCTTGCCAATACAGTCGCGATGGCATCCTGCTGGCCGAAGCCTGTGACGTGCGCGGCCTGCCAGGCTTTGCCGAGGGCTGGGTCAGCGTGCAGGACGAGGCCGCGCAACTGGCCGCCGACCTCATGGAACTGGCGCCCGGCCAGCGTGTGCTGGACGCCTGCTGCGCCCCGGGCGGCAAGACCTGCCACCTGCTCGAAGCCGAAGCCGGGTTGGCCGAAGTGGTCGCCATCGACCTGGAAGCCAAGCGCCTGGCGCGGGTGCGCGAGAACCTCGACCGCTTGCAGCTGGACGCCCAGCTGATCGCCTGCGATGCCCGCGACACCGCCAGTTGGTGGGACGGCGAGCCGTTCCAGCGCATCCTGCTCGACGCGCCCTGCTCGGCCACCGGCGTCATCCGTCGCCACCCGGACATCAAGCTGACCCGCCAGGCTGACGACATCCCGGCCCTGGCCGCGCTGCAAGGCGAGCTGCTCGATGCCCTGTGGCCGACCCTCGAAGTCGGCGGCATGCTGGTCTACGCCACCTGTTCGAGCCTGCCGACCGAAAACACCGAAGTGATCAAGGCCTTCCTCGCCCGCACCCCCGGTGCCCGCGAGCTGGACCTGGCACTCGAGGCCGGCCTGCGCCAGCCCCACGGCCGCCAGCTGCTGGCCCAGGAGGGCGGCCACGACGGCTTCTACTATGCCAAGCTGATCAAGATCGCCGCCTCGCGCGGATAAGCACAAGGACTAGGAGTAGCGGATGAAGATCATCATCCTCGGCGCAGGGCAGGTGGGCGGCACGCTGGCAGAGCACCTGGCCAGCGAAGCCAACGACATCACCGTGGTCGACACCGACGGCGACCGCCTGCGCGACCTGGGCGACCGCCTGGACATCCGCACCGTGCAAGGCCGCGGCTCGCTGCCTACGGTGCTGCGCCAGGCCGGTGCCGACGACGCCGACATGCTGGTGGCGGTAACCAACAGCGACGAGACCAACATGGTCGCCTGCCAGGTGGCCTATTCGCTGTTCCACACCCCGACCAAGATCGCCCGGGTGCGCGAGTCGGCCTACCTGACTCGTGAAGAGCTGTTCGACAACGACCACATCCCGGTGGATGTGCTGATCAGCCCGGAACAGGTGGTGACCAACTACATCAAACGCCTGATCGAGCACCCCGGCTCCCTGCAGGTGATCGACTTCGCCGACGGCAAGGCGCAACTGGTGGCGGTCAAGGCCTATTACGGCGGGCCACTGGTGGGCCAGCAACTGCGCCAGATCCGCGCCCACATGCCCAACGTCGATACCCGTGTGGCGGCCATCTTCCGTCGCGACCGCCCCATCACGCCGCGAGGCGATACGGTGATCGAAGCCGACGACGAAGTCTTCTTCATTGCCGCGCGCAAGGACATCCGCGCGGTGATGGGCGAGCTGCGCCGCATCGATGAAAGCAACAAGCGCGTGGTCATCGCCGGGGGCGGGCAGATCGGCGAACGCTTGGCCGAGGCCATCGAAAGCCGTTACCAGGTGAAGATCATCGAGATGAGCCCGACCCGCTGCCGCCATCTCTCCGACACCCTGGAAAGCACCGTGGTGCTGCAGGGCAGCGCCTCGGACAAGGACCTGATGCTCGAGGAGAACATCGCCGACGCCGACATCTTCCTGGCCCTGACCAACGACGATGAGGCCAATATCATGTCCTCGTTGCTGGCCAAGCGCCTGGGTGCACGCAAGGTGATGACCATCATCAACAACCCGGCCTATGTCGACCTGGTCCAGGGCGGCGATATCGACATCGCCATCAGCCCGCAGCTGGCTACCATCGGTACGCTGTTGGCCCACGTGCGCCGCGGCGACATCGTCAGCGTGCACTCGCTGCGCAGGGGCGCGGCGGAGGCCATCGAGGCGGTCGCGCATGGCGATGCCAAGTCGAGCAAAGTGATCGGCAAGGCCATCGAAGACATCGCCCTACCGCCAGGCACGACCATCGGCGCGATCATCCGCGACGAGCAAGTGCTGATCGCCCACGACGACACAGTGATCGAAGCGGGTGATCATGTGATCCTGTTCGTTGTGGATAAAAAGCACATCCGTGACGTGGAAAAGCTGTTCCACGTCGGCCTGAGTTTCTTCTAGGGAGAAAACGGCATGCGCGAATCGCTGGAAAAGATGCTGGCCAAGGGTGTGGATAACGCCCTGCTACGCTTTGGCCTGGGCAAGGCGTGGCTCGATGAAGGCAACGGTGCCGAGGCGGCGGTGCACTTGGCGCGCTGCGTGGAGCACGATCCGAAGTACTCGGCGGCCTGGAAGCTGCTGGGCAAGGCCTACCAGCTACAGGGCGACCTGGCGGCGGCGCGCAAGGCCTGGGAAGAGGGGATCGCGGCGGCGCAGGCCCACGGGGACAAGCAGGCCGAGAAGGAGATGGCGGTGTTCCTGAAGAAACTCGACAAGGCAGCAGGTTGACGCGGTCCCTATGGGGGCGGTAAAACCCGCTCCCACAGGGGCCCTGCTGAAACAGGCAGAGTTGTATGGAGCCTGTTCCAGCGGCGGTGGATAACTCAATACCAGCGCGCTTCGCCCGCCGGACGCTTCTTGAAGCGCTTCATGCTCCACATGTACTGGCTTGGATACTCGCGTACGTAACGCTCGACGACCTTGCTCATGGCGGCGGCCGCCACGGTCACATCCTCGCTGTACATCTCCTCGGGCGCAGCTTCCAGGAACACCTTGAAGCCAGAGCCATCCGGCAGACGCAGCGCATGCAGGAACACGCCTACCGCCTTGCCGCCCGCCAGCATGTTGGGCACGAACTTGCTGGTCAACGCCTGGGTGCCGAGAAATGGCACGAACACTCCAGCGGACTCGGCCGGCTCCGGGTCGGCCGGAATTCCCACCTGACCGCCCCGACGCACTTCCTTGATCACGCTGAGGATGCCTTCCTTGGTCGAAGGCGCCACGCGGTTACCCATCTGCACCCGCTGCTCGCGCAGCAGATCATCAACAGCTTTGAGCTTGGGTGGGCGGTAGAAGATGATCGGTTTGCACTGGCTGCAATAGAAGTGGTTCAACACCTCCCAATTGCCCAAGTGACTGGTGATGCCCACAACGCCCTTGCCCGAGGCCAGGGCCTGCTCCAGGACCTCCAGGCCATGCACTTCCTTGATCAGCTCCAGCGAGCGCTGGGGAGGCCAGATCCAGGCGCAGGCGCTTTCGACGAAGGACTTGCCGATGTCCTTCAGTGCACGACCCACGAGTTGCTCGCGCTCGGCCGGGTTCATTTCCGGGAAGCATTTGGCCAGGTTGATGCGCACCACATTGCGCGAACCGTTGGGGATCTTCCACATGAGCCAGCCGATACCCGCGCCGACCCGCTGCACTGCGCCCCAGGGCAGCTTGGCGAACAGTCGCAGCACCCCGACCATCAGGGCGCCTTTGAATTTTTCCACAGCCGGATTCCTTATTTCTGCAAGGCGGGCATTGTAACGCTTCAGCGCAGCAACGCGGCGTAGCGATCACAGTCGGTGGTGTGGTCCATGACCATGCCGGTGGCCTGCATGAAGGCGTAGCAGATGGTCGGTCCGACGAACGTGAAGCCGGCCTTCTGCAGGGCCTTGCTCATGGCCCGGGCCTCGTCGGTTACCGCTGGCACCTCGCCGCGCGTCTTGAAGTGGTTGATCCTGGGCGCGCCACCGACGAACGACCACAACCACTCGGCCGGGTTATCCACAGCCAGCCAGGCCTGGGCATTGCGCCGCGCGGCCTTGAGCTTGAGGCGATTGCGGATGATCCCCGCGTCGAGCATCAGCTCTTCGATCCGCTCGTCGCTCATCTGCGACAGCTTCACCGGGTCGAAGCCATGCAGTACCTCGCGGTAGCGCTCGCGTTTCTTCAATACCGTGATCCACGAAAGCCCGGCCTGGAACCCTTCGAGTAAAAGCATCTCGAAGAGCAACGCCGGGTCACGCTGAGGCGTTCCCCACTCCTGGTCGTGATAGGCCTGGTACAACGGATCGTCGGTACACCAGAAGCAGCGTGGCATAAGGCTCCATTCCATGGGTAGAGGGCGAGGCGAATCGGGTTATACTCCCGCTCTTTACATCCGCATCCCCAGATACAGGTGAATTTCGTGAGCCAGCCTACGCCAGCCGTGCGTACCTTCCAAGACCTCATCCTCGCCCTGCAGCAATACTGGGCGGAGCAAGGTTGTGTGGTGCTTCAGCCCTACGATATGGAAGTAGGCGCCGGCACTTTCCATACCGCCACTTTCCTGCGCGCCGTCGGCCCGGAAACCTGGAACGCCGCCTATGTGCAGCCTAGCCGTCGCCCAACCGACGGACGGTATGGCGAAAACCCCAACCGCCTGCAGCACTACTACCAGTTCCAGGTGGTGCTCAAGCCGAACCCGGCCAACTTCCAGGAGCTGTACCTCGGCTCGCTGAAGGCGATCGGCCTGGACCCGCTGGTCCACGACATCCGTTTCGTCGAAGACAACTGGGAATCGCCGACCCTCGGCGCCTGGGGCCTGGGTTGGGAAATCTGGCTCAACGGCATGGAAGTGACCCAGTTCACCTACTTCCAGCAGGTCGGTGGCATCGAGTGCTTCCCCGTTACCGGTGAAATCACCTATGGCCTGGAGCGTCTGGCCATGTACATCCAGGGCGTGGACTCGGTCTATGACCTGGTCTGGGCCGACGGCCCGTTCGGCAAGGTCACCTATGGCGACGTGTTCCACCAGAACGAAGTGGAGCAGTCGACCTACAACTTCGAGCACGCCAACGTCGAGAAACTGTTCGAGCTGTTCGACTTCTACGAAAGCGAAGCCAACCGCCTGATCAAGCTGGACCTGCCGCTGCCGACCTACGAAATGGTCCTGAAGGCGTCCCACACCTTCAACCTGCTCGACGCCCGCCGCGCCATCTCGGTGACCGAGCGTCAGCGCTACATCCTGCGCGTGCGTACCCTGGCCCGGGACGTGGCGCAAAGCTATCTGCAAGCCCGCGCACGCCTGGGCTTCCCGATGGCGACCCCTGAACTGCGTGACGAAGTGTTGGCTAAGCTGGAGGCTGCACAATGAGTGCTCAAGATTTTCTGGTCGAACTGGGCACCGAAGAGCTGCCACCGAAGGCCCTCGCCAGCCTCGGCGACGCCTTCCTGGCCGGCATCGAGAAAGGCCTGCAGGCCGCCGGCCTGAACTACACCGGCAAGCAGGTCTATGCTGCCCCGCGCCGTCTGGCCGTGCTGATCCGCCAGCTGGACGTGCAGCAGCCTGACCGCAGCATCAACATCGACGGCCCACCCCGCCAGGCCGCCTTCGACGCCGAGGGCAACCCGACCCAGGCCGCCCTGGGCTTCGCCAAGAAATGCGGCGTCGACCTGGCTGAGATCGACCAGAGCGGTGCAAAGCTGCGCTTCTCGCAGCACATTCCAGGCAAGGCCACCGCCAGCCTGCTGCCAACCATTGTCGAAGACTCGCTCAACGATCTGCCGATCCCCAAGCGCATGCACTGGGGCGCCAGCCGTGAAGAGTTCGTGCGTCCGACCCAGTGGTTGGTGATGCTGCTCGGCGACCAGGTCGTCGAATGCACCCTCCTGGCCCAGAAAGCCGGTCGCGAATCCCGTGGCCACCGCTTCCACCACCCGGAAAACGTGGTCATCACCACCCCGGCCAACTACGTCGAAGACCTGCGCAAGGCCTACGTGCTGGCCGACTTCGCCGAGCGTCGCGAGCTGATCGCCAAGCGCACCGCGGAGCTGGCGATGCAGCAGGAAGGCACAGCTGTCGTGCCGCCGGCGCTGCTGGACGAAGTGACCGCTCTGGTCGAATGGCCTGTGCCGCTGGTGTGCTCCTTCGAGGAGCGTTTCCTGGAGGTGCCGCAGGAAGCCTTGATCACCACCATGCAGGACAACCAGAAGTACTTCTGCCTGTTGGACAGCGAAGGCAAGCTGCTGCCGCGCTTCATCACCGTGGCCAACGTCGAGAGCCGTGATCCGAAGCAGATCGTGCTGGGCAACGAGAAGGTCGTGCGTCCGCGCCTGACCGACGCCGAGTTCTTCTTCAAGCAGGACAAGAAACAGCCGCTGGAAACCTTCAACGAGCGCCTGAAGAACGTGGTCTTCCAGGCTCAGCTGGGCACTGTCTACGACAAGGCCGAGCGCGTTTCCAAGCTAGCTGCGTTCATCGCTCCGCTGATTGGCGGCAATGCCCAGCGCGCAGGCCGCGCAGGCCTGCTGTCCAAGTGCGACCTGGCCACCGAGATGGTCGGCGAATTCCCTGAGATGCAAGGCGTTGCCGGCTACTACTACGCCCAGAACGATGGCGAGCCGGAAGACGTGGCCCTGGCGCTGAACGAGCAGTACATGCCGCGCGGTGCTGGCGCCGAGCTGCCGCAGACCCTGACCGGTGCCGCCGTGGCCATCGCCGACAAGCTCGACACCTTGGTCGGCATCTTCGGCATCGGCATGCTGCCGACCGGCAGCAAGGACCCCTACGCGCTGCGCCGTGCCGCCCTGGGCGTGCTGCGCATCCTGATCGAGAAGCAGCTGGACCTGGATTTGACCACCGCGGTCGAATTCGCCGTCAAGCAGTACGGTGCCAAGGTCAAGGCCGCCGGCCTGTCCGAGCAGGTGCTGGAGTTCATCTTCGACCGCCTGCGCGCGCGCTACGAAGACGAAGGCATCGACGTCGCCACCTACCTCTCGGTGCGTGCCCTCAAGCCGGGCTCTGCCCTGGACTTCGATCAGCGCGTGCAGGCCGTGCAGGCCTTCCGCAAGCTGCCTGAAGCCGAAGCCCTGGCCGCGGTGAACAAGCGCGTGTCGAACCTGCTGAGCAAAGCCGAAGGCGCCATCGCCGAGCACGTCGAGCCCAAGTACTTCGACAATGCCAACGAGTTCTCCCTGTATTCGGCCATCCAGCAGGCCGACCAAGCCGTGCAACCGATGGCTGCCGCGCGTCAGTACAGCGAGTCGCTGGCCCGCCTGGCCGCCCTGCGTGATCCGGTCGACGCCTTCTTCGAGGCGGTGATGGTCAACGCCGAAGATGCCAAGGTCCGCGCCAACCGTTATGCCCTGCTCAGCCGCCTGCGCGGCCTGTTCCTGGGCGTGGCCGACATCTCGCTGCTGGGGTAAGCCTTGAAACTGCTGATTCTTGATCGAGACGGAGTGATCAACCACGACTCCGACGCCTACATCAAGTCGCTGGATGAATGGATTCCCATTCCGGGCTCGATCGAGGCCATCGCGCAGTTGAGCAAGGCGGGCTGGACGGTGGCCGTGGCCACCAACCAGTCCGGCATCGCCCGCGGCTATTATCCGCTGGCGACCCTGGAGGCCATGCATGCGCGCCTTCGCGCGCTAGTGGCCGAGCAAGGGGGAGAGGTGGGTTACATCGTGCATTGCCCGCACGGCCCGGACGACGGTTGCGATTGCCGCAAACCCAAGCCTGGCATGCTGCGGGCGATTGCCGAGCATTATCAGGTCGATCTGGCTGGCGTCTGGTTTGTCGGCGACAGCAAAGGTGACCTGGAGGCCGCCCTGGCCGTCGATGCACAACCTGTGCTGGTGAAGACCGGCAAAGGACAAAGGACGCTGGAAAAAGGCGTTCCGCAAAACACTTTGATTTTCGACGATCTGGCAGCCATCGCCAGAGAACTAATTTAAGTAGTGCGCCCGCTGTGGCGCACTTTTCCTTAGGCGGGCAGGCCCCGCAACGGTACATGCCACTATGTCGATCCTGCAGGCGATCAGAATCTTTCTTTTTTACCTGCTGTTGGGCACCAGTTCGCTGCTGTGGTGCTCGCTGAGTTTCTTCGTCGCACCGTTTCTGCCGTTCCACAAGCGCTACCGGTTCATCAATGTTTACTGGTGCCGCTGCGCCGTATTCCTGGCACGGGTGATCTTGGGCATTCGCTACAAGGTGAGCGGCGCCGAGAATGTGCCCAAGGAGCCCTGCGTGATTCTGTCCAACCACCAGAGCACTTGGGAGACGTTCTTCCTGTCTGCCTATTTTTCGCCGCTGAGCCAGGTGCTCAAGCGTGAGCTGCTGTACGTGCCGTTCTTTGGTTGGGCAATGGCGATGCTTCGCCCGATCGCCATCGACCGGAAAAACCCGAAGGAGGCCCTGCGCCAAGTCGCCAGCAAGGGCGACGAGCTGCTCAAGCAGGGCGTGTGGGTACTGATCTTCCCCGAGGGCACCCGGGTCCCCCACGGACAGATCGGAAAGTTTTCCCGAGGCGGCACCGCCCTGGCGGTGAATGCCGGGCTGCCGGTGCTGCCGATCGCGCACAATGCAGGCAAGTTCTGGCCACGTGAAGGTTGGGGCAAGCGCCCGGGGACCATCGAAGTGGTGATCGGCGAGCCGATGTACCCGGTGGGCACTGGCCCGCGGGCGATCGCAGAGCTCAACGACCGCGCCCAGGCCTGGAACGAGGCGGCACAGCGGGCCATGGGATCGTTGCCGCCGGTGGCGGAAAGCCAGGCGGAACACAATGTTTGACGTTCTGTGGATAACTTGTGAGCAAGTTTTGGATCATTACCTCGAAATGCTACTTAAGTGATTGATTTAAAAGCTTATTTCTTTGTATGACCTTTTCTTGGAAATCGTGCATAAGTTTTTTCGCAGCATAAAAAAACCGGCTTTTACGCCGGTTTTTTGTGTCCGCAGCACCGCTGATAGCGTGAAGACTTGCGGGAGCGGATAAACCCGCTCCCGCAAACTACCCTGCGCGCGACCAAGGCCAGGCACTAGACCTTGTCGATATCCACATCCTTGGTCTCTTTCAGGCAGAACAGCCCCACCACCAGGCTCACCCCGGTAATCAGCACCGGGTACCACAGCCCATAGAAGATATCCCCGGTGTACACCACCAAGGCGAACGACACGGTCGGCAGGAAGCCACCGAACCAGCCATTGCCGATGTGATACGGCAGGGACATGGAGGTGTAGCGGATGCGGGTCGGGAACAGCTCGACCATTACTGCCGCCAGAGGCCCATAGGTCATGGTGGCAATCAGGATCATGGCGACGATCAGCACCACCACCATCACCTGGTTGACGCTCGCGGGATCCGCCTTGGCCGGGTAGCCAGCCTGCTCGATGGCCGAGCGCATGGCCGCCTCGTCAAACCCATCGATGCGCTGCTCGCCGATGGAGACCTGCACCGCAGATCCCGCTGGCGCATCCACCGAGCTGTACGGCAGGCCTTGCTTGACCAGGAACGTCTTGACCTTGTCGCAAGGGCTGTCGAAACGAGCCTTGCCCACCGGGTCGAACTGGAATGTGCAGCCTTGTGGATCGGCCGTGACGACGATCGGCGCCTGCCGGCTGGCCGCATCGATTTGTGGGTTGGCGTAGTGGCTCAGGGCCTTGAACATCGGGAAGTACAGCACCGTGGCCAGTAGCAGGCCGATCATCAGGATCGGCTTACGCCCCACTCGGTCGGACAACCAGCCGAAGAACACGAAGAACGGCGCACCAATCACCACGCTGATGATCAGCAGGGTATTGGCCTGGGCCGGGTCCATCTTGAGCATCTGGGTCAGGAAGAACAGCACATAGAACTGCGCCGTGTAGAAGGTCACGGCCTGGCCGGCGTTGATACTGAACAGAGCGGTCAACACGACCTTGAGGTTCGGCCAGGAGGTGAAAGATTCGCGGATCGGCGATTTGCTGACCTTGCCTTGGGCCTTCATCTTCACGAAGGCGGGCGACTCTTCCATGCTCATGCGGATCCACGTGGAGATCGCCAGCAAGAAGATCGACAACAGGAATGGCAACCGCCAGCCCCAAGCCTCGAATTGGTCACCACTGATGTAGCGGCTGCCCAGCACGACGACCAGCGAAAGCAGCAAACCAAGCGTTGCGGTGGACTGGATGAACCCGGTATGAAAACCACGCTTGCCAGGCGGTGCGTGCTCGGCGACGTAGGTTGCTGCGCCGCCATACTCACCGCCCAGAGCCAGGCCCTGAAGCATGCGCAGCACCACCAAGATGATGGGTGCGGCGATGCCGATGCTGGCATAGGTGGGCAATAGACCAACGGCGAAGGTCGACAGGCCCATCAGCACGATGGTCACCAGGAAGGTGTACTTGCGCCCGATCATGTCACCCAGGCGGCCGAAGACCAGCGCGCCGAACGGGCGGACCAGAAAGCCGGCTGCAAAGGCCATAAGCGCGAAGATGAACGCCGTGGTGTCGTTGACCCCTGCAAAAAACTGCTTGCTGATCACCGCCGCCAATGCGCCATAGAGAAAAAAGTCATACCACTCGAACACCGTCCCGAGGGATGACGCGAAAATGATCTTACGTTCCTCACGTCGGCTGACCGTGCTGGCAGCCGTACCTTGCTCTTGGATGTAATCCGACATCGTTGCTGTCCTCGGCCCGCAGGCCACAGTGATTATTGTTGTTTTCCACTGTCGGCGGCCTCTGACCGCAAGCCGCCGGTGTTGCACGCACCCGGGTCAGGGCGTCGGTATCGCGGTGTCGCTGAGGTTGGTCTGGGTGAGAGCCCCCTTGAGGATCAGTTGCGCCGCCTTCTCGGCGATCATCAACGTGGGTGAGCAGGTATTGCCCGAAACGATCTGCGGCATGATCGAGGCATCGGCTACCCGAAGGCCCGGCACGCCATGAACGCGCAGCTGGTTATCCACAACGTCCAGTGGGCCGCTGCCCATGCGGCAGGTGCCCACGGGATGGAAGATAGTGGTGCCGATCTTGCCGGCAGCCTCGTGCAATTGTTGTTCAGTCTGCAGTGCCGGGCCTGGCAGGTACTCACGCGGATCGAATGCTGCCAGGGCAGGGGCCTGAACGATGCGCCGAGTGATGCGAATGGCATCGGCGGCGACTTTGAGGTCTTGCGGATCACTCAGGTAATTGGGATCGATCAATGGCGCAGCAAGCATGTCCGCGCTGCGGATATCGATGCGCCCACGGCTGACCGGGCGCAGGTTGCAGACCGAGGCGGTGAACGCCGGGAAGCGGTGCAGCGGCTCGCCGAAGCGCTCCAGCGACAAGGGTTGTACGTGGTATTGCAGGTTGGCGGTGGCCTGCTCAGGGCCCGAACGCACGAAGGCACCCAGCTGGCTTGGCGCCATGGCCAACGGGCCACTGCGGTCATAGAGGTAGCGCAGGCCCATGCCCATCTTGCCCCATAGACTGTTGGCCATCTGATTGAGCGTGCGGGTGTTGCGGATCTGGTAGATCAGGCGCAGTTGCAGGTGGTCCTGCAGGTTGCCGCCCACACCCGGCAGCTCATGACGAACCCCGATACCTAACCCCTCGAGCAACTTGCGCGGCCCGATGCCAGAGCGCTGCAGGATGCCAGGCGAGCCGACCGAACCGGCGCACAGAATGATCTCCCGGCGCGCCTTGAATGCCTGCCAGGCCCCTTGCCAGCGGGCCTTGACCGCTGAGGCCCGAGCATTTTCGAGGATGATCTGGTCGACCTGAACACCGGTGAGCACCGTGAGGTTCGGACGCCCTTGCACCGGCCGGAGGAAGGCCTTGGAGGCGTTCCAACGCACACCGCTGCGTTGATTGACCTGAAAGTATCCACAACCTGCGTTGTCGCCGGTATTGAAATCCGCCACCTTGGCGATGCCGCTCTGCTCGGCCGCATCGCGGAAGGCATCGAGGATCGGCCAGCTGTAGCGCTGCTGTTCGACACGCCATTCGCCCTCGGCGCCATGGCTGTCGCTGGCACCGGCGAAGTGACACTCGCTGGCCTTGAACAACGGCAACACATCCTTCCACGCCCAGCCGTCATTGCCTTGTTCGGCCCAGCGGTCGTAGTCGGCTGCCTGGCCGCGCATGTAGATCATGCCGTTGATCGAGGAGCACCCACCCAACACCTTGCCCCGGGGATACCCCAGGCTGCGACCACCCAAGCCTGGCTGCGCCTCGGTCTTGAAGCACCAGTCGGTGCGTGGGTTGCCGATGCAGTAGAGGTAACCGACGGGAATGTGAATCCAGGGGTAGTTGTCGCGGCCACCCGCTTCGAGCAGCAGCACGCGGCAGGACGGGTCGGCGGACAAGCGGTTGGCCAGCAAGCAACCGGCTGGACCGGCACCGACGACCACATAGTCGAAGACTGAATCGGCTGATGGCATGTGAAACCTCGCGCCTGATTTTTATTCTTGTCCCTGACCATCTTATTGATTAATTTCGAGGACGAAACACGAGATTTCGCGCAGCCGCTGTGCGTTTTAGCACAGCGCTATACCTGAGCCGGCCCTTCGCGGGTAAACCCGCTCCCATAGGTTATCGCCGAACTCAGGATCGGCGGAGAACCTGTCGGAGCGGGTTTACCCGCGAAAGGGCCAGCGCGAACAGCCAAAAGGATCAGCATGTTCGACTGGAACGATCTGCGGTTTTTCCTCGAGTTGCAGCGCAGCAGCCGTTTGCTCAGCGCCGCCAAACGCCTCAACACCACCCACAGCACCGTGGCTCGGCATATCGAGAGCATCGAGCAGAGCCTGGGTACTGCGCTGTTCGTCCAGCACGCTCAGGGTTATGAACTCACGCCGTCCGGACAGGCTCTGCTCAAGCATGCCGAAGCCATGGAGAATGTGGCCTTGCTCGCTCAGGAAGAGATCACCCAGGCCATCACGCCATTGGGCAAGATCCGACTGGGGGTCACCGAGGGCATCGGCATCATGTTCTTCACCCCACGTATGAACGCCCTGTTCGAGCGCTACCCGGGGCTGGAAGTGGAACTGGTGGCGGTGCCGCGGTTCGTCAGCATCCTCAACCGGGAAGCAGAGATCAGCATCCACCTGGAGCGACCCAGCGCAGACCTGCTGATCACTCGCAAACTCACCGACTACCGCCTGGCGCTGTACGCCAGCCAGGCGTACCTGGATCGGGCGCCGCCGCTGCGCAACCGTGAGGACCTGGCCCGGCATAGCTGGATCGGCTATGTCGACGATCTGCTGTTCAGCCAAGAGCTGCTGTTTCTCAACAGTTTCTGCCGGGCGCCCAACGTGGTGTTCCGAAGCACCAGCGTGATCGCCCAGCAGCATGCCGCACGCGCCGGGCTGGGCATTGCCGTGCTGCCCAATTACATGGCCCGCCATGACCCCTCGCTGGTGCGGGTGCTGCCCAGTGAAACCATCCAGCGCAGCTACTGGATCTGCACCCGACGGGAGCTACACAAGTCGGTGCGCCTGCGGGTGGTCTGGGACTACCTGCTGGCCTTGTGCAACGCGGAGCAGGACGAACTGCTAGCCGAGTAGCGCCTTGCCCGCCAACAGCAATGCAGCGCCGATCCCCGTCACGGCAAATAACTGCTGCAGGCGTGGCCCGGCCAGCTTACTCGCCAGGGGCCGGGCCAGCAGCAGACCCAACACAGCCCCGACAGCAAACGGCGCGCCCACTGCCCAGTGCATGACACCGGCCAGGCTGGCGCTGACCACGCTGCCTGTGGATACCAGGGCGATCACCGCCAGGGAAGTGCCAACGATGCTCTTCATGTCCAGGTTGGTGTAGCGGTTCAGGGCCGGAATGATGACGAAGCCGCCACCGACGCCCAGCAGGCCGGACAGCAGCCCAGACAGCACACCGGTAAACGCCAGCGCGCGAGCACAAGGCAGGGTCCAGCGTAAGCGCCCCTGCAACGGGTTGAGCACGCAGGGCATGATCTGGCGCTCACCGCAGGCCGGTTCGCCGCGCAGTTCACGGCCGGCTTTGCGCCAAATGCGCTGGCAGGCATAGACCAACACGCCAGCGAACACCAACGCCAATGGCGTATTGGGCAGACGGTGCGCCAGCATCAGGCCGAGCGGTGCCGCGATGACCCCGAGGGCCGCGATGAACAACGCCGCACGGTAGCGCACCACCCCCTTGCGCAAACCCAGCACGGCGCCGACCCCGGCTGCCAACCCCACGGCGAGCAAGCCGATGGGCGCCGCTTCGACCATCGACAAACCGAGACCGAACACCAACAGGGGTACGGCAAGGATGCCCCCACCGGCACCAGTGAGTGCCAGCACGGCCCCAATGATCGCGCCGAGCCCAGCTCCGATCAGTTGATGTTCGATCACTGCCCGACCTCAGCCACCAGCGGTTGAGGTCGCGCCAACCATTCACGACCTTTGAGCATGCCTTTCCAGTACAACGGCGGGAGTATCTGCGCCTTGAGCAGCCAGGCCAGGCGAGTGGGCTGGCGACCATCGAGCAACCAACGCGGAAAGCTCGGCGCCACCTTGCCGCCGTAGGTGAACTCGGCAAGCACGATCTTCCCGCGCTCGACGGTAAGCGGGCAGGAACCATACCCATCGTATTGGGCGAGGGTGGGCAGGCGTCCCAGCGCAACTAGCACATTGTTAGCCACCACCGGCGCTTGCTTGCGCGCCGCAGCGGCGGTCTTGGCATTGCTGGTGTTGGTGACATCTCCCAGCGCATGGATGTTGGTGAATTGGCGGTGGCGAAGCGTGGCGGGGTCCACATCGACCCAACCGGCAGCATCGACCAGCGGGCTCTGACGAATGAAGTCCGGCGCGACTTGCGGGGGCACCACATGCAGCATGTCGAAAGCCTCGACGCGGGTCTCGCTGCTGCCATCGGGCAATGTGCGCACGAAAGTCGCACGCTTGTTCGGGCCATCCACCGCCACCAGGCGATGGCTGTAGTTGAGGTCCACAGCGTACTTGTCGATGTAAGCCATCAGGGCCGGAACATAGTCAGGCACGCCGAACAGCACCGCGCCGGCATTGAAGAAACGGGCCTTGATCGCGCCCAGGTGGCCTTGGCGCAACCAATGGTCACAGGACAGGTACAACGCTTTCTGGGGCGCACCGGCACACTTGATTGGCATTGGCGGCTGAGTGAAGAGGGCACTGCCTTTTTTCAGGTTCTGCACCAACTGCCAGGTGTAGGGTGCCAGGTCATAGCGGTAGTTGGAGGTGACGCCGTTGCGGCCCAAGGTGTCGCTTAGACCTTCGATGGCGTTCCAGTCGAGCTTGAGGCCCGGGCAAACCACCAATTGCTCGTAGCTGACGGCGCGACCGTCTTCGAGCATGACCAGTTGCGCCTGGGGATCGAAGCGCTCGACCCGCGCCTTGATCCAGCGTACGCCACGCGGAATGGTCGAGGCCATGGTCCGGGCTGTGCTCGGGGCATCGAACACGCCCGCGCCGACCATGGTCCAGCCAGGCTGGTAGTAATGCACATCGGCCGGATCGATCACGGCGATGTCCAGGGATGGGTCGCGGCTGATCAGGCTGGAGGCGGTAGCGATACCGGCGGCGCCGGCTCCGACAATGACCACCTTGTGATGGTCAGCGCATGAAGAGTCGGCAGGGGACTGCAAGGCAGGCATGGCGGTGTTTCCTTGGAATAGTCGTTATGTGTTCAGAGCACGTTCAGCGGAATCTTCAGATAGCTCACGCCATTGCCCTCAGGCTCGGGGAACTGGCCGCTGCGCATGTTGACCTGCACCGAGGGCAGGATCAGCACGGGCATCTCGAGTGTGGCGTCACGGGCTTCGCGCATGGCCACGAAGTCGTCCTCGCTGATACCTTGGTGGATGTGGATGTTGCTGGCGCGCTGTTCGGCAACGGTCGTGACGAAGCGCATCTCCCGACCACCTGGCAGGTAGTCGTGGCACATGAACAGCTGAGTCGTGTCAGGGAAGGCCAGCAGGCGGCGGATCGAGCGATACAGCGTGCGCGCATCGGCGCCGGGGAAATCACAGCGCGCAGTGCCGTAGTCCGGCATGAACAGCGTGTCCCCTACAAACACCGCCATCTCGCCACTGTCCTCCACCACGTAGCTCATGCACGCCGGTGTATGCCCTGGCGTATGCAGGGCACGGGCACGCAGGTTGCCGATCAGGAAGATCTCCTCGTCTTCGAGCAGTACATCGAACTGGCTGCCATCCCGGGCAAAGCCTGGCGCTTCATTGAACAGTTCGCCGAAGGTCTTTTGCACTTGGGTGATGAGGGCGCCGATCGCTACATGTCCGCCCAGCTTTTCCTTCAGATAGGCCGCTGCGGAGAGGTGGTCGGCGTGGACATGGGTTTCCAAGATCCATTGGACCTGGGCACCCAACGCCTGTACCCGGGCGATCAAGGCATCGGCCGATTCGGTGCTGGTACGGCCCGATTTGGGATCGTAATCCAATACGCTGTCGATCAGCGCGCACTGGCCGGAGCTTCGGTCCAGAACGAGGTAACTGATGGTAGAGGTCACCTTGTCGTACAAGGCTTCCACATGAAGGTTGCTGCCGATGATCATTGCACGTCTCCAGATTTATCCACCGCGCCTTCTAGAGGCGTAGGCAGTATTTGGAGGTTTATCAAGATGCATGCCAGTCAGGCGCAGTGGGCAGCGCTGGCTGTTACGCAGACGCGGTGGTGTCGGGAAGGCCAGTAAAAACAGGGAATTCATGGTGAACCCATTGCATCCGGAGCACGGATGACGCGAGCCAGGGTTCCCTCTGAACCACCAGGATCTGCCATGCCTGTCAGCCTCCTTGGCAGTCGACTGTCAGCCAATGGCAGTGTTTGGCAGTCCCTGTTAACCTCGCCGGGTACTTGCCACCGGTCACCGTCATGTCCGTGTTTAGTGTGTCAGCCCAGCATCCCGCCATCCTCGCCCTGGTGTCTTACCTGGAACACGATGTGCTGCCCAGCATCATTCTGGACACCGACTACAACATCCTCGCGGCCAATGCGGCCTATCGCCGTCAGTTCGGCAAGGATGATCACGCCCCTGTGGGAGAGAAATGCCACCGGGTTTCCCACCACTATGCGGTGCCATGTGACCAGGCGGGCGAGCATTGCCCCTTGCGCAAGGCGTGGGACAGCAAGGTGCCGGAGCGGGTTTTGCACATCCATCACACGCCTCGCGGGCCTGAGCATGTGGACGTAGAACTTCGACCGATCCTGGATGAACAGGGCGGGGTGGTGGCCTTCGTCGAACGGCTCACCAGCGTGACGCTTGCCTCGGCGCAACCTCAGGAGCAAGGGCTGGTAGGTCGATCAGCAGCATTCAAGACAGCCCTGGCGAGCCTGCAGCGGGCAGCGCCAGCGCAGATCCCGGTGTTGCTGCAAGGCGAGTCCGGTACTGGCAAGGAGCTGTTCGCCCGTGCCTTGCATCTGGGCAGCCCTCGGGCCAATGGCCCCTTGGTAGTGGTCGATTGTACGGGCCTCACCGAATCGCTGTTCGAAAGCGAGTTGTTCGGGTACGAGAAGGGCGCCTTCACCGGTGCCACCCAACGCAAGATCGGCCTGGCCGAAGCAGCCCATGGTGGCACCCTGTTTCTCGATGAGATTGGCGAAGTCCCCCTGGCAATGCAGGTGAAGCTGCTGCGCCTGATCGAGTCCGGCAGCTTCCGGCCCGTGGGCAGCACCCGTACGGTCCACTCCGATTTTCGCCTGGTCTCGGCGACCCACAAGCCTCTAAAGGAAATGGCCGCCGCCGGTACCTTCCGCGAAGACCTTTACTATCGCATCAGCGGCTTCCCCATCCGTTTGCCCGCCCTGAGAGAGCGCGTGGAAGACCTGCCATTACTGGCCGAGAGCCTGCTGCAGCGCATGGGTAAGCAATCACCGAAGTTGCTACCCGAAGCCCTCCAACGGCTGAGCATGCACCCCTTCCCGGGGAACATCCGCGAATTACGCAACATCCTCGAGCGGGCACGCCTGTTTGCCGATGAAGGCCTGATTCGACCTGAGCACCTACCGGAGGACATCGGCCCGACGGCAGCTCAAGGTTTACGTCGTCGCAGTCGCAATGAGCTGGGCGACTTGGCCCAGGCCTTGGAAAACTTTCGCGGGTCACGCAGTGAACTGGCCCGTCATTTGGGCATGAGTGAGCGGACGTTGTATCGACGCCTGCGTGAATTGGGGCTGTAGGTTCTACGAGCCCATAAACAAAAAGCCCCGGCAATGCCGGGGCTTTTTGTTTATGCGGTGGACCTGATCAGAAGTCCAGGTTCGATACCGACAAGGCGTTGCTTTCGATGAAGTCACGGCGCGGCTCGACTGCATCACCCATCAAGGTGTTGAACAGCTGGTCGGCAGCGATCGCGTCTTCGATGGTTACCTTCAGCATCCGGCGTACGGTTGGGTCCATAGTGGTCTCCCACAGCTGATCCGGGTTCATCTCACCCAGACCTTTGTATCGCTGGATGGTGTGACGCTTGGCGGTTTCGTTCATCAGCCAATCCAGGGCTTCCTTGAACTCAGTGACCGCCTTGCGACGCTCGCCCCGCTGCACGTAGGCACCTTCGCCGAGGAGGGTGCTGAGCTTGGCGCCAATGGCGACTACAGTGCGGTAGTCGTTGCTGCCGAAGAAGTCACGATTGAAGGTGACGTAGCTGGCCAACCCGTGGGAGGTGATTTCCACTTCCGGCAGCCAGAGGTTGCGTTCCTTGTCTTCGCGCAGGCTGGCCTGGTAGGTGAGGCCGGACTTCTGGCTGTTGCTCAGACGCTCCTGGAACTGCGCCAGCCAGGTCTGCATAACAGCTTGGTTGGCCAGTTGCTCCAGGGTGACTTCCGGCAGGTAGATGAAGTGCTCGGTAAGCTCTTCAGGATACAGACGCGAAAGACGCTTGAGCGTTTTCATCACGGAACGGAATTCGTTCACCAGGCTTTCAAGCTGAACGCCGGAAACCGCTGGCGCCGATTCGTCCAGGTGCAGGCTGGCATCTTCCAGGGCCGACTGCGTCATGTACTCCTCCATGGCGTCGTCGTCCTTGATGTACTGCTCTTGCTTACCTTTCTTCACCTTGTACAGCGGTGGCTGGGCGATATAGATGTAGCCGCGCTCGACCAGCTCTGGCAGTTGGCGGAAGAAGAAGGTCAGCAGCAGGGTACGGATGTGCGAACCGTCAACGTCAGCATCGGTCATGATGATGATGTTGTGATAACGCAGCTTGTCGATGTTGTACTCTTCACGGCCAATACCGCAGCCCAGGGCAGTGATCAAGGTGCCCACTTCCTGGGAGGAGATCATCTTGTCGAAACGCGCTTTCTCGACGTTGAGGATCTTACCCTTGAGCGGCAGGATCGCCTGGGTGCGACGGTTACGACCTTGCTTGGCCGAGCCACCCGCGGAGTCACCCTCCACCAGGTACAGTTCGGAAAGGGCAGGGTCCTTTTCCTGGCAATCAGCGAGTTTGCCTGGCAGGCCTGCGATGTCCAATGCACCTTTGCGGCGGGTCATCTCACGTGCCTTGCGCGCTGCTTCACGGGCGCGGGCAGCATCGATCATCTTGCCGACCACCGCCTTGGCTTCGTTGGGGTTTTCCAACAGGAAGTCGGCAAAGTACTTGTTCATCTCCTGTTCCACGGCGGTCTTCACCTCCGAGGAAACCAGCTTGTCCTTGGTCTGCGAGCTGAACTTCGGATCCGGCACCTTGACCGAGATGATCGCGGTCAGACCTTCACGGGCATCGTCGCCAGTGGTCGCGACCTTGTTCTTCTTGGCCAGACCTTCCTGTTCGATGTAGTTGTTCAAGCTACGGGTGAGCGAGGAGCGGAAACCGACCAGGTGGGTACCACCGTCACGCTGCGGAATGTTGTTGGTGAAGCACAGCAGGTTTTCGTTGAAGCTGTCGTTCCACTGAAGGGCGACTTCGACACCCACACCGTCGTCACGTTGAACATTGAAGTGGAACACCTGGGAGTTGACCGGGGTCTTGTTGGTGTTCAGGTATTCGACGAACGCGCGCAGGCCACCTTCATACTTGAAGAACTCTTCCTTGCCGGTACGTTCATCCTTGAGCAGGATGCCGACGCCCGAGTTCAGGAACGACAGTTCGCGAATACGCTTGGCAAGGATGTCCCAGCTGAAGTGGATGTTCTTGAAGGTTTCGGCCGAAGGCTTGAAGTGAATATGTGTACCGGTAGTTTCACTCTCACCGACCACTGCCATCGGGGCTTGTGGAACACCGTGAACGTACGTCTGTTCCCAGATCTTGCCACTACGGCGAACGGTCAGTACCAGCTTCTCGGACAGGGCGTTCACAACGGAAACACCTACACCGTGCAGGCCGCCCGAAACCTTATAGGAGTTGTCGTCGAACTTACCGCCCGCATGGAGGACGGTCATGATGACCTCAGCTGCCGAGACACCTTCTTCTTTGTGCACGTCGACAGGAATGCCGCGACCGTTGTCGCGAACACTAATGGATTCGTCCGGGTGAATGATGACAGTGATGTCGTCGCAATGACCCGCGAGGGCTTCGTCGATCGAGTTGTCGACCACCTCGAAGACCATGTGGTGCAGGCCGCTGCCATCATCGGTGTCGCCAATGTACATGCCGGGGCGTTTGCGCACGGCATCCAGTCCTTTCAGCACCTTGATGCTGGAGGAGTCGTACGTTTGATTTTCGCTCATGCCTTCACTCCCGATGGTCGTGGGTCTGGGTGATACGGCCTTGTTCCACGTGGAACAAAGCAACTGGCGTTTCCGTCTGCCAGCCTTCCCTCAGTAATTCGTGATCTACACAGGTGATAAAAACCTGGCAGTGTAATTCTTCAAGCAAGCGACATAGCGCGAGACGATGCTGCTCATCCAGTTCGGACGGCAAGTCATCCACGAGATAAATACAATGACCGCGGCGTGCTTGGCTGACGAGGTGGCCCTGGGCAATCCGCAAGGCGCAGACCACCAGTTTCTGCTGACCTCGGGACAAAATGTCGGCGGCATTGTTTGCGCCCAATCGCAGACGCAAATCAGCACGCTGCGGCCCCGCCTGGGTGTGCCCGATTTGCTGATCGCGAAGAAGAGAGGAGGCGAGTACTTCGTTGAGTTCCCGGTCCTTGTCCCAGCCTCGGTAGTAGCTCAGGGTTAACCCGTCCAGCTCAACCAGTTCACTCAGGGTTCGCTCGAAGACAGGCTTCAAGGCCTTGATGTAATTGCGACGGTATTCATCTATCTCCGCACTGGCCAGGCATAACTCCCGGTCCCAGGCGGCTTGCGAAGCAGCGTCAAGTGTACCATGACGCAACCATGAGTTCCGCTGCCGCAGCGCCTTCTGGAGGCGCTGCCAGGCAGTCATGAATCGAGGTTCCACGTGGAACACTCCCCAATCCAGAAACTGCCGACGCACTTTCGGGGCACCCTCAAGCAGGCGGAAGCTGTCCGGGTTGATGAGCTGCAGCGGCAGTAGTTCAGCGAGTTGAGCTGTACTGCGCGCATTCTGCCCATCGATACGGATAGTGAAATCGCCCTGACGATCCCGCGATATTCCTAGATTGCTCGTTCCGCCTTCGACAAGCTGAACCTCTCCAAATACGGTGCAGGTAGGCTGCTCGTATTGAATGACCGGGTTCAGACGTGTACTGCGAAAGGAACGGGCGAGCCCCAACAGATGCACAGCTTCGAGCACGCTGGTCTTGCCGCTGCCGTTGGCGCCGTAAAGGATGTTGATGCGGGGGGAGGGAGAGAGGGTCACCGGGTGCAAGTTGCGCACCGCGGTGACCATGATACGTCGAAGTGACATTTGGCCTGCTACAGGTTACAGACGCATCGGCATGACGACGTAAGAAGAGTCATCGTTGCCGGCTTCCTGAAGCAGGGCGCTGCTATTGGAGTCGGACAGAATCAGGCGAACCTGCTCCGTGGTCATCACGCCCAACACGTCGAGCAGATAGCTGACGTTGAACCCGATCTCAAGCGAGCTGCCGTTGTAATCGACGCTGATTTCTTCCTCAGCCTCTTCCTGCTCCGGGTTATTCGCCTGGATCTTCAATTGGCCCGAAGCCAGTTGCAGACGAATGCCACGGTATTTCTCGTTGGAAAGGATGGCAGTACGGCTGAAGGCTTCTCGCAGGGCCTGGCGATCGCCGATCACCAGCTTGTCACCACCTTTTGGCAGCACACGCTCATAGTCCGGGAACTTGCCGTCTACCAGCTTGGAAGTAAAGGTGAACTCACCGGTGGTCGCACGAATATGGTGCTGACCCAGAACGATGCTGACCATGCCTTCCGGATCGGTGAGCAGACGCGCCAGCTCGAGAATACCCTTGCGTGGCACGATGACTTGGTGGCGTTCGGCCTGGCCAATGGCGGCTTGCATGGAGCACAGCGCCAGACGGTGACCGTCAGTGGCAACCGCTCGGAGGGTATCGGTCGACACTTCCAACAGCATGCCGTTGAGGTAGTAACGCACGTCCTGCTGAGCCATGGCGAAGCTGGTGCGCTCGATCAAGCGACGCAGCTTGCTCTGTTCCAGGTTGCAAGTCAGCGAGCCAGGACCTTCCTCGACGGTCGGGAAGTCATTGGCCGGCAGCGTCGAGAGGGTAAAACGGCTGCGCCCGGCCTTGACCAGCAACTTCTGCTCGTCGACCTTGATATCGATCAGAGCGTCGCTCGGCAAGCTCTTGCAGATATCCATCAGCTTGCGCGCTGGGACAGTGATCTCGCCCGGCTCGGCCGGCTCTTCCAGTTGCACACGGCCAACCAGCTCGACTTCCAGGTCGGTACCGGTCAACGACAGTTGCTGGCCTTGCACGACCAACAGCACATTGGACAGGACCGGCAAGGTCTGGCGGCGCTCGACGACGCCTGCGACCAGTTGCAGGGGTTTCAACAGGGCTTCGCGTTGAATGGTGAAATGCATGGTCTAGTCCCTTGCCTTCAATTAGCTGCACCGACGTTCATCAGGTCGTCAGCGTACGCAGCAGGTTCTTGTAGTCCTCGCGGATATCCGCATCGGATTCTTTCAGTTCGTTGATCTTGCGGCAGGCGTGCAGCACGGTGGTGTGGTCCCGACCGCCAAACATGTCGCCGATCTCCGGCAAACTGTGGTTGGTCAGTTCTTTGGACAATGCCATGGCAACCTGACGCGGGCGTGCAACCGAACGCGAACGTCGTTTGGACAACAGATCGGCGATCTTGATCTTGTAGTACTCAGCCACGGTGCGCTGGATGTTATCCACACTCACAAGCTTGTCTTGCAGCGCCAGCAGATCCTTGAGCGACTCGCGAATCAGCTCGATGGTGATATCCCGGCCCATGAAGTGGGAGTGGGCGATCACCCGTTTCAAAGCACCTTCCAGCTCACGCACGTTGGAGCGTATGCGCTGGGCGATGAAGAACGCTGCATCGTGGGGCAGCTCGACCTTCGCCTGGTCGGCCTTCTTCATAAGAATCGCCACGCGGGTTTCGAGCTCCGGCGGCTCCACGGCGACCGTCAGGCCCCAACCGAACCGCGATTTGAGGCGCTCCTCCAGGCCTTCGATTTCCTTCGGGTAACGGTCACTGGTGAGAATCACCTGCTGACCGCCCTCGAGCAAGGCGTTGAAGGTGTGGAAAAACTCTTCCTGGGAACGCTCCTTACGGGCGAAGAACTGGATATCGTCGATCAGCAATGCGTCGACTGAGCGATAGAAGCGCTTGAACTCGTTGATCGCATTGAGCTGCAGCGCCTTGACCATGTCGGCGACGAAACGCTCGGAATGCAGGTACACCACCTTGGCATTCGGGTTCTTTTTCAGCAGATGGTTACCCACAGCGTGCATGAGGTGGGTTTTACCCAGGCCCACACCACCATAAAGGAACAGCGGGTTGTAACCATGCTTAGGGTTGTCGGCCACCTGCCAGGCCGCAGCGCGAGCCAATTGGTTGGACTTACCCTCGACGAAGGTTTCGAAGGTGAAGGTACGGTTGAGGTAGCTGGTGTGCTTGAGCGCGCCTTCGACCTGGACCGTGCGTTGCTCGGTGCGTGTGCTGGTGGCCGGCGCAGAAGCAGGCTCGCCCATCACGTCGAAACTGTCGCGCGAAGACGGCTCTTCGATCTCGAGCGCAGGTGCCAGCTCAAGCGCAGGTTCAACGACCGGCTCGCTCGGCTGCACGACCTGTGCGGCTTGCTGGACTTGGGTCTGCTGGGCCATTGACGCAGCGACCGCGGCACTGACAGGCGCATTGGGTGCAGCACGCGGAGCGGAACTGCGACGGCTACCTATTAATAAGGAAAGGGCAGGCGCAATGCCATTGCCACGCTCGCCCAACAGCTCGAGCAGACGGCCCAGGTACTTTTCGTTGACCCAATCGAGAACGAAACGGTTGGGCGCATAGACGCGCAACTCGTCGCCTTCGGCTTCGACCTGTAGCGGACGGATCCAGGTGTTGAATTGCTGGGCAGGCAGTTCATCGCGCAGAAGCTCCACGCACTGCTGCCAAAGTTCCACTGACACGGATATCCCCTGAGTTGAAAGCCGGATGAGGCAAAAACAAACCGCCATTGTACCGGGAGGTAGACCAGTTATCCACATGTGACACCGACTTGCACAGGGACAAATCGGCCAAAAAACTTCCTAAACGCCTTACCTGCGCTGTGAATAAGCTCTGTGGATAACCAGCCCTGAGCACTATGCACAACCCCACCCTCAGACCTGTTGATAACTCAGCTGTGGATAACAAGCCGTTCGCTCCACAGGTTGTGCGTGTCATCAGCACAGCGAAGGCACCGCTTACCGACAAGGTTATGATTTCCTGAAACGCACGCGGATAAAGGCCTGGGGTAGGTTATCCACAGATCGTTATCCACTAAAGATCTATAAGTTCTTCAGAAAAGCTTTTTATATGTCCTTCTTTTTTTTTCATGTTGTCCTCTCGCCCACGTCCGGATCAAGCCACCTGACGGCCTTCGACCCCTCCGTACCTTCTATAGGCAAAAGCTGGTTGGAAATTGACCTATGGGCTTGCTTTCTCTAGAATCGCCGGTCTCTTAAAAAGGGGGCCATTCCGGCCCGTTGTCGACAAACCCAGGTAACACGCCATGAAACGTACTTTCCAACCAAGCACCATCAAGCGCGCGCGCACCCACGGCTTCCGTGCCCGTATGGCTACCAAGAACGGCCGCGCTGTTCTGTCGCGTCGTCGTGCCAAAGGCCGTAAGCGTCTGGCAATTTGATTTTTCGGCACAGGTGGTGAGTCAGGACTTCAGTCGGGATAAGCGACTGCTTACACCCCGGCACTTCAAAGCGGTCTTCGACTCCCCAACCGGCAAGGTTCCAGGGAAAAACCTGCTGATCCTTGCTCGCGAGAACGGCCTCGATCATCCACGCCTCGGCTTGGTGATCGGCAAGAAGAGCGTCAAGCTCGCCGTTCAACGCAATCGTCTCAAGCGCTTGATGCGCGATTCGTTCCGTCTGAACCAGCAGCTGCTCGCCGGGTTGGACATCGTGATCGTCGCGCGCAAGGGATTGGGCGAGATTGAAAACCCAGAATTGCACCAACACTTTGGCAAGCTCTGGAAGCGACTGGTTCGCAGTCGGCCCTCTCCAGCGGCTAATGCCGATTCCGCAGGGGTAGACAGTCACGATGCGTAAACTGGCACTCGTTCCGATCCAGTTTTACCGTTATGCCATTAGTCCACTGATGGCCAGTCACTGTCGTTTCTACCCCAGTTGCTCCTGTTACGCTTATGAAGCCATTGAAAACCATGGCCTCTTGCGTGGTGGGTGGCTGGCCGTTCGTCGCCTGGGGCGTTGTCATCCGTGGAACGACGGTGGTTTCGATCCCGTTCCGCCCGCTCCTTCCTCCCGAACTTCTTCGATAGCCGAGTAATCATGGATATTAAACGCACGATCCTGATCGTCGCCCTGGCAATCGTGTCCTACGTCATGGTCCTGAAATGGAACCAGGACTACGGTCAGGCTGCCTTGCCGACTCAGAATACTGCTGCCAGCAATGTTGCCCCGGCGCTGCCGGACACCGTTCCGGCCGGCAATAACGGCGCCAGCGCCGATGTGCCGAGCACCAATGCTGAAGCGACCCCAGCGGAGCTGGCACCTGTCGCTGTCAGCAAGGACCTGATCCGGATCAAGACTGATGTCCTGGACCTGGCTATCGACCCGGTCGGCGGTGATATCGTCCAGTTGACTCTGCCGAAGTACCCGCGTCGCCAGGATCATCCGGACATTCCGTTCCAGCTGTTCGACAACGGTGGCGAGCGCGTCTACCTGGCCCAGAGTGGCCTGACGGGCAGCAACGGTCCGGACGCCCGTTCCACCGGCCGCCCGCTGTACGCTTCCGACAGCAAGAGCTACCAGCTGGCTGATGGCCAGGACCAACTGGTGGTGGACCTGAAGTTCAGCGAAAACGGCGTCAACTACATCAAGCGCTTCAGCTTCAAGCGCGGTGAGTACGACCTGACCGTCAGCTACCTGATCGATAACCAGAGCGGCCAAGCCTGGAACGGCAACCTGTTTGCCCAACTCAAGCGTGACGCCAGTTCCGATCCGTCGTCGAGCACTGCTACTGGCACCGCCACCTATCTGGGCGCAGCCCTGTGGACAGCTTCGGAGCCGTACAAGAAAGTGTCGATGAAGGACATCGACAAGGGCAGTTTGAAAGAAAATGTGTCCGGTGGCTGGGTCGCCTGGCTGCAGCACTACTTCGTGACCGCCTGGATCCCGAATAAATCGGACAACAACGTCGTCCAGACCCGCAAGGACAGCCAGGGCAACTACATCATCGGTTACACCGGTCCCGCTCTGAACGTCCCAGCTGGCGCCAAGGCTGAAACCAGCGCCATGCTGTATGCCGGTCCCAAGATCCAGTCCAAGCTCAAGGAACTGTCCCCAGGGCTGGAACTGACGGTCGACTATGGCTTCCTGTGGTTCATTGCCCAGCCGATCTTCTGGCTGCTGCAACATATCCACAGCCTGCTGGGTAACTGGGGCTGGTCGATCATCGTCCTGACCATGCTCATCAAAGGTCTGTTCTTCCCACTTTCCGCCGCCAGCTACCGCTCGATGGCGCGTATGCGCGCCGTTGCGCCGAAACTGGCCCAGCTCAAGGAACGCTTCGGTGATGATCGCCAGAAGATGTCCCAGGCAATGATGGAGCTGTACAAGAAAGAGAAGATCAACCCACTGGGTGGCTGCTTGCCGATCCTCGTCCAGATGCCGGTGTTCCTGGCGCTGTATTGGGTACTGCTGGAAAGTGTCGAGATGCGCCAGGCCCCATGGATGCTGTGGATTACCGACCTGTCGATCAAGGATCCGTTCTTCATCCTGCCGATCATCATGGGCGCCACCATGTTCATCCAGCAGCGTCTGAACCCGACTCCGCCGGATCCGATGCAAGCGAAGGTCATGAAGCTGATGCCGATCATCTTCACCTTCTTCTTCCTGTGGTTCCCAGCCGGTCTGGTGCTGTACTGGGTTGTGAACAACTGCCTGTCCATCGCACAGCAGTGGTACATCACCCGTAGCATCGAAGCCGCAACCAAAAAAGCTGCTGCTTGACCAACGGCTGACGGCCTGTGAATAAAAACGCCCCCTCGTGGGGCGTTTTTGCTATCTGTGTATTTTCCGTAGAGGTTTTCGAGCATGAACACTGTGCGTGAAACCATCGCCGCCATTGCCACCGCCCAGGGGCGCGGAGGCGTTGGCATCGTCAGGTTGTCCGGTCCACTGGCCAGCCAGGCAGGGCAGGCCATCACCGGCCGAATCCTGACGCCACGCCATGCCCACTATGGCCCGTTCCGTGACAACGATGGCCTGGTGTTGGATGAAGGCATCGCCTTGTTCTTCCCGGGGCCGAACTCGTTTACCGGCGAAGATGTCCTGGAGCTGCAAGGCCATGGTGGTCCGGTGGTGATGGACATGCTCCTGCAGCGTTGTCTGCAGTTGGGCTGCCGCCTTGCACGCCCAGGTGAATTCAGCGAACGGGCGTTTCTCAACGACAAACTCGACCTCGCCCAGGCTGAAGCGATCGCCGACCTGATCGAGGCGAGCTCCACCCAGGCAGCGCGAAACGCCCTTCGCTCACTGCAGGGCGCTTTCTCCAAGCGGGTGCACGATCTGACCGAAGCGTTGATCGCATTGCGCATCTACGTCGAGGCGGCGATCGACTTCCCTGAAGAGGAGATCGATTTTCTAGCCGATGGCCATGTACTGTCGATGCTCGATAACGTGCGCAGCGAGTTGTCCACAGTCCAGCGTGAAGCCGGGCAGGGCGCTTTGCTGCGCGACGGCATGACCGTCGTCATCGCTGGTCGTCCGAATGCCGGCAAGTCCAGCCTGCTCAATCGCCTGGCTGGTCGGGAAGCCGCTATCGTCACGGACATCGCCGGGACCACGCGGGATATCCTGCGTGAACATATCCACATCGATGGCATGCCGCTGCACGTAGTGGACACCGCTGGCCTGCGCGACACCGACGATCATGTGGAAAAGATCGGCGTCGAACGTGCCCTGAAGGCCATCAATGAAGCGGATCGGGTGCTCTTGGTAGTGGATTCCACAGCGCCGGAAGCAAGCGATCCGTTCGCCCTGTGGCCAGAATTTCTCGACAAGCGGCCAGACCCAGCCAAGGTCACACTGATACGAAACAAGGTCGACCTCAGTGGTGAGTCAGTCGGCATGGAGCAGTGTGAAGATGGCCACGTGACCATCACCCTCAGCGCCAAGGGTGAAGACGGTGGGCTGGAGTTGTTACGCGATCATCTCAAGGCTTGCATGGGCTACGAGCAGACTGCCGAAAGCAGTTTCAGCGCCCGACGGCGTCATCTGGAAGCCCTGCGCCAAGCCGAGTCGCATCTGGAGCATGGTCGCGCTCAACTGACCTTGGCCGGCGCCGGAGAATTACTGGCCGAAGACCTGCGACAGGCACAGCAAGCACTGGGCGAGATCACCGGGGCCTTCAGTTCCGACGACCTGCTGGGACGTATCTTCTCGAGCTTCTGTATCGGCAAATAGCGTCGGGCCGAGGTTTTACACAGAGCCGCTCCACCGGGAGCGGCTTTTTTTTGCCTGTGGAAAGACCCAGCGGGCAGCCCGATCGCGGAAAAAATCATCAACAGATGCGAAGCAGAGCGGATAAGCTCTGTGGAAAAGTCGCCTTCAGCGCCGTTGATAACCAGCTATTTTTGTTGAGGACAAACCGCCCTGTGGGTAATCGGCACTTTAATCCACAGGTTAAACGCTGTTATCCAGAACCCTCATGCCCCTTCAAACACAGGGTTTTGAATCCACCAAGACGGCATGGGTACTGGGCTGCATAAGTTTATCCACAGGTGGCTGGGTGCATAAGAATAAACATAAAAACAAAGCTTTTTTAAATTTTTTTTCCTCTTTGTTTTCTTTTACCTGCCATTCATCCACAGCCTGGTCAAATTTTGCTCAGAAGGTTCCTTTGAAGGGGGTGAAGTCCCTATACTTGTCCGCTTACCTTCTCTATTCGCAAAAACAGGCACGAGGTGCGTGGTGGATTTCCCTTCCCGTTTTGAAGTGATCGTCATCGGCGGCGGCCATGCCGGTACCGAGGCTGCGCTTGCGTCCGCACGCATGGGTGTGAAAACCCTGCTGCTGACCCATAACGTGGAAACCCTCGGTCACATGAGCTGCAACCCGGCTATCGGTGGCATTGGCAAGAGTCACCTGGTCAAGGAAATCGATGCGCTCGGCGGCGCCATGGCGCTGGCCACCGACAAAAGCGGCATCCAGTTTCGTATCCTGAACAACCGCAAAGGCCCGGCCGTCCGTGCGACCCGTGCCCAGGCTGACCGCGCTATCTACAAGGCCGTGGTCCGCGAGATCCTGGAAAACCAGCCGAACCTGTGGATATTCCAGCAGTCCTGTGATGACCTGATCGTCGAGCAGGACCAGGTCAAAGGTGTCATTACCCAGATGGGTCTACGCTTTTTCGCCGATTCGGTGGTTCTGACTACTGGTACCTTCCTCGGTGGACTTATCCACATCGGTCTGCAGAACTATTCCGGCGGTCGTGCAGGCGATCCGCCCGCGATCGCCTTGGCCCACCGCCTGCGTGAACTGCCGCTGCGTGTCGGTCGTCTGAAAACCGGTACCCCGCCCCGTATCGACGGGCGTTCGGTTGACTTCTCGGTGATGACCGAGCAACCCGGTGACACACCGATTCCGGTCATGTCGTTCATGGGCAATGCCGACATGCATCCACGCCAGGTGAGTTGCTGGATCACCCACACCAATGCCCGTACCCACGAGATCATCGCCTCGAACCTCGACCGTTCACCGATGTACTCGGGCGTCATCGAAGGCGTAGGACCGCGGTACTGCCCATCGATCGAAGACAAGATCCATCGCTTCGCCGACAAGGAAAGCCACCAGGTGTTCATCGAGCCGGAAGGCCTGACCACCCACGAGCTATACCCCAACGGCATCTCCACTTCGCTGCCGTTCGATGTGCAACTGGACATCGTCCGCTCGATCCGTGGCATGGAAAATGCCCACATCGTTCGCCCGGGCTACGCCATCGAGTACGACTATTTCGACCCGCGCGACCTCAAGTACAGCCTGGAGACCAAGGTCATTGGCGGGCTGTTCTTCGCCGGGCAGATCAATGGCACCACCGGCTACGAAGAGGCCGGGGCCCAAGGTCTGCTGGCCGGCACCAACGCCGCGCTTCGCGCCCAGGGCCGTGACAGCTGGTGTCCGCGCCGCGACGAGGCCTACATCGGTGTACTGGTCGACGACCTGATTACCCTCGGTACCCAAGAGCCATACCGCATGTTCACTTCGCGTGCCGAATACCGGCTGATCCTGCGCGAGGACAATGCCGATCTGCGCTTGACAGAGAAGGGCCGCGAGCTCGGGCTGATCGACGACGCCCGCTGGGCGGCGTTCTGCGCCAAGCGTGAAGGCATCGAGCGGGAGGAACAGCGGCTGAAATCCACATGGATCCGTCCGGGAACGCCCGAAGGCCAGGCGGTTGTGGATAAGTTCGGCACACCGCTGAGCCATGAGTACAACTTGCTGAACTTGCTGGCGCGTCCTGAAATCGACTATGCCGGATTGATCGAAGCGACCGGTGGGGAACAAATCGATCCACAGGTGGCCGAACAGGTCGAGATCAAGACCAAGTACGCCGGCTATATCGACCGTCAGCAAGAAGAAATCGCCCGCCTGCGTGCCAGCGAAGATACCCGTCTGCCTGTGGATATCGACTACACCACGATTTCCGGGCTGTCTAAGGAAATCCAGAGCAAGCTCGGCCAGACGCGTCCAGAGACCCTCGGGCAGGCTTCGCGTATTCCGGGCGTGACGCCCGCCGCAATTTCCCTGTTGCTGATTCATCTGAAAAAACGCGGCGCAGGCCGCGAATTGGAGCAAAGCGCTTGAGTTCCCTGGTCACCCCGCAACATGCAGAAGAGTTGTCCACAGGCGCGCGCCAGCTCGGTGTCGAGCTGAGCCCGCAACAGCAGGAAAAACTGCTGGGTTACCTGGCCCTGTTGATCAAGTGGAACAAAGCGTACAACCTGACCGCAGTGCGCGACCCAGACGAGATGGTGTCGCGCCATTTGCTCGACAGCCTGAGCGTCATGTCGTTTATCCACAAAGACACCCAGCGTTGGCTGGATGTCGGCAGTGGCGGCGGTATGCCGGGGATTCCGTTGGCCATTCTGCATCCGCACAAGCAAGTGACGCTTCTCGACAGCAATGGCAAGAAGACACGCTTCCTTACCCAGGTGAAGATGGAGCTCAAGCTGGACAACCTGCAGGTTATCCACAGCCGGGTGGAAGAGTTCCAACCGGCGCAGCCGTTCTGCGGGATCATCTCTCGTGCGTTCAGCAGCATGGAGAACTTCACCAACTGGACACGCCACTTGGGCGACGCCCGGACGCAATGGCTTGCAATGAAGGGGCTGCATCCGGCCGATGAACTGGTAGCATTGCCCGCAGACTTCACAGTGGAAAGCGAGCAGGCCCTGACCGTTCCGGGTTGCCAGGGCCAGCGCCATCTGCTGATACTGCGCCGCAAGGCATGACTGGGAACACACGCAACAATGGCTAAGGTATTCGCAATCGCGAACCAGAAAGGTGGTGTGGGCAAGACCACCACCTGTATCAATCTCGCCGCATCGCTGGCCGCGACCAAACGTCGCGTGCTGCTGATCGACCTCGATCCACAGGGCAACGCCACCATGGGTAGTGGTGTGGACAAGCACGTCCTGGAGCATTCGGTCTATGACCTGCTGATCGGGGAATGCGACTTGGCCCAGGCCATGCACTACTCCGAGCATGGCGGCTTCCAGCTGCTGCCGGCCAACCGCGACCTCACCGCCGCCGAAGTGGTGCTGCTGGAAATGCAGATGAAGGAGAGCCGCCTGCGCAACGCGTTGGCGCCGATCCGCGAGAATTACGATTTCATCCTCATCGACTGCCCACCCTCGCTGTCGATGCTGACCCTCAATGCCCTAGTCGCCTCCGATGGCGTGATCATTCCGATGCAGTGCGAGTACTACGCGCTCGAAGGTCTCAGCGACCTTGTGGATAACATCAAGCGCATCGCCGCCCGCCTGAACCCGGAGCTGAAGATCGAAGGTCTGCTGCGGACCATGTATGACCCGCGCCTGAGCCTGAACAACGATGTGTCGGCCCAGCTCAAGGAGCACTTCGGAGACCAGTTGTACGACACGGTCATTCCTCGCAACATTCGCCTGGCCGAGGCGCCGAGTTTCGGCATGCCGGCCCTGGCCTACGACAAGCAATCGCGTGGCGCACTGGCCTACCTGGCACTGGCCGGGGAACTGGTGCGCCGTCAACGCCGTCAATCACGCACTGCACAGACAACTTAAGGAATCCGCATGGCCGTTAAGAAACGGGGTCTCGGACGTGGGTTGGATGCACTGCTCAGTGGTCCTTCCGTCGGCGCGCTCGAAGAGCAGGCTGTGAAGGTGGACCAGAAGGAACTGCAACACCTGCCGGTCGAACTGATCCAGCGTGGCAAGTATCAGCCACGCCGCGACATGGACCCCGAAGCGCTCGAAGAACTGGCGCACTCGATTCGCAACCAGGGCGTGATGCAACCGATCGTGGTCCGCCCGATCGGTGAGAACCGCTACGAAATCATCGCCGGTGAGCGCCGCTGGCGCGCCACCCAGCAGGCTGGCCTGGACACCATTCCGGCCATGGTCCGCGAAGTGCCGGACGACGCCGCCATCGCGATGGCCCTGATCGAGAACATCCAGCGTGAGGATCTCAATCCGCTGGAAGAAGCCCTGGCGCTTCAGCGTCTGCAGCAGGAATTCGAGCTGACCCAGCAACAGGTCGCTGATGCCGTGGGCAAGTCACGGGTTACCGTGGCCAACCTGCTGCGCCTGATCTCACTGCCCGAAGCGATCAAGACCATGCTGGCCCACGGCGACTTGGAGATGGGCCATGCCCGTGCATTGCTTGGGCTGGAAGAAAATCGCCAGGAAGAGGGGGCGCGGCATGTTGTCGCACGTGGCCTTACCGTGCGCCAGACCGAGGCATTGGTGCGTCAATGGCTCAATGGCAAATCTGATCCGGTCGAGCCGAGCAAACCTGATCCGGATATCGCGCGCCTTGAACAGCGTCTGGCAGAGCGCCTGGGCTCGGCGGTTCAGATACGTCATGGCAACAAGGGCAAAGGCCAACTTGTAATTCGTTACAACTCTCTTGATGAGTTGCAAGGCGTACTGGCTCACATTCGCTGAAACACTTCCTGTTGTAGCGCGCAGTCGGAAATCACTACCGAATAGTTGAATAGGGGTTAAACCACCCCTATACTCTGCGCGCATTTTGTCGGCACAAATTATGCCAAGTCATTGCTGACTTGACGGTCGACTTTCGAGGAGCAGTTGTGATGGAAATCCGCACGCCAAACCGCTTGCCTTTCCATCGCTGGGCGGTTTTTCCGGTACTGCTGGCTCAATGTATCGTGTTTCTGCTGGCAACTCTGGTGTTGTGGCAGTGGCAAGGAGCGGTCAGCGGTTATTCAGGTCTCTGCGGAGGGTTGATTGGCTGGCTGCCCAATGTGTATTTCGCCTGGAAGGCTTTTCGCTATAGCGGGGCCAGGGCAGCGCAGGCCATCGTCAAGTCGTTTTACGCAGGCGAGGCAGGCAAATTGATTTTGACGGCAGTGCTTTTTGCACTGACCTTCGCAGGAGTGAAGCCATTGGCGCCGTTAGCAGTATTCGGCGTCTTCCTGCTGACCCTACTGGTCAGCTGGTTCGCGCCCCTGCTGATGAATAAAAGACTTTCGAGACCTTAGGGCGTTTGAGGCAACCATGGCAGCAGAAACCGCTTCGGGCTATATCCAGCACCACTTGCAGAACCTGACCTACGGTCAACTACCAGACGGCAGCTGGGGCTTCGCCCATTCGGCTGCAGAAGCCAAGGCAATGGGCTTCTGGGCGTTCCACCTGGACACCCTGGGTTGGTCCGTCGCGCTGGGTCTGATCTTCCTGTTCATCTTCCGCATGGCAGCCAAGAAGGCGACTTCCGGCCAGCCTGGCGGTCTGCAGAATTTCGTCGAAGTGCTGGTGGACTTCGTCAACGGCAGCGTGAAGGATTCCTTCCATGGCCGTAGCCCGGTGATCGCCCCACTGGCGCTGACCATCTTCGTCTGGGTGTTCCTGATGAACGCCATCGACCTGGTACCGGTCGACTGGATTCCGCAGCTGGCCATCCTGATCTCTGGCGACCCGCACATTCCGTTCCGTGCCGTGTCGACCACCGACCCGAACGCGACCCTGGCCATGGCCTTCTGCGTGTTCGCCCTCATCATTTTCTACAGCATCAAGGTCAAGGGCCTGGGCGGCTTCATCGGTGAGCTGACCCTGCACCCGTTCGGCAGCAAGAACATCTTCGTTCAGATCCTGCTGATCCCTGTGAACTTCCTGCTGGAATTCGTCACCTTGATCGCCAAACCGATCTCGCTGGCACTGCGTCTGTTCGGCAACATGTACGCCGGCGAACTGGTGTTCATCCTGATCGCCGTGATGTTCGGCGCCGGCATCCTCTGGCTCAGCGGCCTGGGTGTGGTGCTGCAGTGGGCGTGGGCTGTGTTCCACATCCTGATCATCACCCTGCAAGCCTTCATCTTCATGATGCTCACCATCGTCTACCTGTCGATGGCTCACGAAGATAACCATTAAGACCGCCTGGCGTGTCTGATAGCCTTCCCTGCCTGTTTGGGGGGAAGGCTGAAAACGTCCGCAAGGGCACCGCTGTACCAAACGATTTGTTTTACCGCTTCAAACTAAAAACCTAACCAATACGACGTAAAAGTCGGGAGGAAAGATGGAAACTGTAGTTGGTCTGACCGCTATCGCTGTTGCTCTGCTGATCGGCCTGGGTGCTCTGGGTACCGCCATTGGTTTCGGCCTGCTGGGCGGCAAGTTCCTGGAAGGCGCTGCTCGTCAGCCTGAGATGGTTCCGATGCTGCAGGTCAAAATGTTCATCGTTGCCGGTCTGCTCGACGCCGTAACCATGATCGGTGTTGGTATCGCTCTGTTCTTCACCTTCGCGAACCCCTTCGTTGGTCAGATCGCCGGCTAATCACTCGTTTCTACGAGTTGATTGGTGTGATGGACAAAGACCGAGCGAGGTGTTGGCGTGAACATTAATGCAACCCTGATTGGCCAATCCGTTGCTTTCCTGATTTTTGTGCTCTTCTGCATGAAGTACGTATGGCCTCCGGTCATCACTGCTCTGCAAGAGCGCCAGAAGAAGATTGCCGACGGCTTGGACGCTGCCAACCGCGCAGCTCGCGACCTGGAGCTGGCCCAAGAGAAAGCGGGTCAGCAACTGCGTGAAGCAAAGGCACAGGCAGCCGAAATCATTGAGCAAAGCAAGAAACGCGCTGCTCAGCTTGTCGAGGAAGCCCGTGAACAGGCTCGCGTCGAAGCTGACCGTGTGAAGGCTCAGGCTCAAGCCGAGATCGAACAGGAACTCAACAGCGTCAAAGACGCCCTGCGTGCCCAAGTGGGTGCCCTGGCCGTTGGCGGTGCTGAAAAGATCCTTGGCGCCACAATCGATCAAAACGCGCATGCGGAGCTGGTTAACAAACTGGCCGCTGAAATTTAAGCGAGGGCGATCATGGCAGAACTGACCACGTTGGCCCGACCTTACGCTAAGGCTGCCTTTGAGCACGCCCAGGCCCATCAGCAACTGGCCAATTGGTCAGCCATGCTCGGCCTGGCTGCTGCGGTGTCGGAAGACGACACCATGCAGCGCCTGCTCAAGGCCCCGCGACTGACAAGCGCAGAAAAGGCCGCCGCATTCATTGAAGTGTGCGGTGACAAGTTCGATGCACAGGCACAGAATTTCATTCATGTTGCCGCGGAAAACGACCGTCTCCTGCTCCTGCCGGAGATTGCCGCTCTTTTCGACCTGTACAAGGCCGAGCAAGAGAAATCCGTGGACGTGGAAGTCACCAGTGCTTTTGCGTTGAACCAAGAACAGCAAGACAAACTCGCCAAGGTTCTCAGTGCACGGCTCAGCCGGGAAGTGCGCCTGCACGCGTCGGAGGATGCCAGCCTGATCGGCGGCGTCGTCATCCGCGCCGGCGACCTGGTAATCGATGGCTCGGTTCGCGGCAAGATCGCGAAACTGGCCGAAGCATTGAAATCTTGAGTTTGAAGGGGCAGCAGAGCAATGCAGCAACTCAATCCTTCCGAAATTAGTGAAATCATCAAGGGTCGCATCGAGAAGCTCGATGTCGGCTCCCAAGCCCGTAACGAAGGTACCGTCGTAAGCGTTTCCGACGGTATCGTGCGGATCCACGGTCTGGCCGACGTTATGTACGGCGAAATGATCGAGTTCCCGGGCGGCGTATACGGTATGGCACTGAACCTGGAGCAAGACTCCGTAGGTGCGGTGGTACTGGGTGCGTACACCTCCCTCGCCGAGGGCATGAGCGCCAAGTGCACCGGTCGCATCCTCGAAGTGCCGGTCGGCAAGGGCCTGCTGGGCCGCGTCGTTGACGCGCTGGGCAACCCTATCGATGGTAAAGGTCCTCTGACCACCACCGAAACCGACGCGGTCGAGAAGGTCGCTCCGGGCGTTATCTGGCGTAAATCGGTAGACCAGCCTGTACAGACTGGCTACAAATCGGTCGACGCCATGATCCCGGTTGGCCGTGGCCAGCGCGAGCTGATCATTGGTGACCGTCAGATCGGTAAGACCGCTATGGCGGTCGATGCGATCATCAACCAGAAAAACAGCGGTATCTTCTGCGTTTACGTGGCCGTCGGCCAGAAGCAGTCGACCATCGCCAACGTCGTTCGCAAGCTGGAAGAAGCCGGCGCCCTGGCCAACACCATCGTTGTTGCCGCCAGCGCCTCGGAATCCGCCGCACTGCAGTTCCTGGCCCCGTACGCCGGCTGCACCATGGGCGAATACTTCCGTGACCGCGGTGAAGACGCACTGATCGTTTACGATGACCTGTCCAAGCAGGCCGTTGCCTACCGTCAGATCTCCCTGCTGCTGCGCCGTCCGCCAGGACGTGAAGCGTACCCAGGCGACGTGTTCTATCTCCACTCCCGTCTGCTGGAGCGTGCATCTCGCGTTTCCGAAGAGTACGTCGAGAAGTTCACCAACGGTGCCGTGACTGGCAAGACCGGTTCCCTGACCGCTCTGCCGATCATCGAAACCCAGGCTGGCGACGTTTCCGCGTTCGTTCCGACCAACGTGATCTCGATCACCGACGGTCAGATCTTCCTGGAATCGGCCATGTTCAACTCGGGCATCCGCCCTGCAGTTAACGCCGGTGTTTCGGTATCCCGTGTTGGTGGTGCCGCCCAGACCAAGATCATCAAGAAGCTGTCCGGTGGTATCCGTACCGCTCTGGCTCAGTACCGTGAACTGGCTGCATTCGCCCAGTTCGCTTCTGACCTGGACGAGGCTACCCGCAAGCAGCTGGAGCATGGTCAGCGCGTTACCGAGCTGATGAAGCAGAAGCAGTACGCTCCGATGTCCATCGCGGACATGGCGCTGTCGCTGTACGCCGCTGAGCGTGGCTTCCTGACCGACGTAGAAGTCTCCAAGGTCGGTAGCTTCGAGCAAGCACTGATCGCCTACTTCAACCGTGATCACGCCGAACTGATGGCCAAGATCAACGTGAAGGGTGACTTCAACGACGAAATCGACGCTGGCATCAAAGCCGGTATCGAGAAGTTCAAGGCCACCCAGACCTGGTAAGCCGCAGTGGGGGCTCCGGCCCCCGCTTGCTAACCTGATAGGTGATACATGGCAGGCGCAAAAGAGATTCGCAGTAAGATTGCGAGCATCAAAAGCACGCAAAAAATTACCAGCGCCATGGAGAAAGTGGCGGTCAGCAAGATGCGCAAGGCACAACTGCGCATGGCTGCTAGCCGTCCTTACGCGGAGCGTATCCGCCAGGTGATCGGTCATCTGGCCAACGCCAACCCGGAATACCGCCACCCGTTCATGATCGAGCGCCCTGTAAAGCGCGCCGGTTATATCGTGGTGAGCAGTGACCGTGGTCTGTGCGGTGGCTTGAACACCAACCTGTTCAAGGCCCTGGTCAAGGACATGAACGAGAACCGCGAACAGGGCGTTGAAATCGACCTGTGCGTGATCGGCAGCAAGGGTGCGACTTTCTTCCGCATCTTTGGCGGCAACGTAGTAGCCGCGATCAGCCACCTGGGCGAAGAGCCATCGATCAACGATCTGATCGGCTCCGTCAAAGTGATGCTGGACGCCTACCTGGACGGCCGTATCGATCGCCTCTCGGTGGTTTCGAACAAGTTCATCAACACCATGACCCAAAAACCGACGGTCGAGCAATTGGTACCGTTGGTGGCAACCCCGGATCAGGATCTCAAGCATCACTGGGACTACCTGTACGAACCCGACGCAAAAGAGCTGCTGGACGGCTTGATGGTGCGTTACGTGGAGTCGCAGGTGTACCAGGCGGTGGTCGAGAACAACGCTGCTGAACAAGCGGCCCGGATGATCGCCATGAAGAACGCCACAGACAACGCCGGTGATTTGATCAGCGAACTCCAGCTGATCTACAACAAGGCGCGTCAGGCTGCGATCACCCAGGAGATCTCGGAAATCGTCGGCGGCGCTGCCGCGGTTTAACGGTTCAAATATTCAGAGGATCCAGCTATGAGTAGCGGACGTATCGTTCAAATCATCGGCGCCGTCATCGACGTGGAATTCCCACGTGACGTCGTGCCGAGTGTTTACAACGCGCTGAAAGTACAAGGCGCGGAAACCACCCTCGAAGTTCAGCAGCAGCTGGGCGACGGCGTGGTTCGTACCATTGCGATGGGCTCCACCGAAGGCCTGAAGCGCGGTCTGGATGTCGTCGACACCGGTGCTGCCATCTCTGTTCCAGTCGGTAAGGCCACCCTGGGCCGTATCATGGACGTTCTGGGCAACCCGATCGACGAAGCTGGCCCGATCGGCGAGGAAGAGCGCCGTGGTATCCACCAGAAGGCGCCTTCGTTCGCTGACCAGGCAGGCGGCAACGACCTGCTGGAAACCGGCATCAAGGTAATCGACCTGGTCTGCCCGTTCGCCAAGGGTGGTAAGGTGGGTCTGTTCGGTGGTGCCGGTGTCGGCAAGACCGTCAACATGATGGAACTGATCCGTAACATCGCCATCGAGCACAGCGGTTACTCCGTGTTCGCCGGTGTGGGTGAGCGTACTCGTGAGGGTAACGACTTCTACCACGAGATGAAGGACTCCAACGTTCTCGACAAAGTAGCACTGGTCTACGGTCAGATGAACGAGCCACCAGGAAACCGTCTGCGCGTAGCGCTGACCGGTCTGACCATGGCTGAGAAGTTCCGTGACGAAGGTAACGACGTTCTGCTGTTCGTCGACAACATCTATCGTTATACCCTGGCCGGTACCGAAGTATCCGCACTGCTGGGCCGTATGCCTTCGGCAGTAGGTTACCAGCCGACCCTGGCCGAAGAGATGGGCGTTCTGCAAGAACGTATCACTTCGACCAAAGAAGGTTCGATCACCTCGATCCAGGCCGTATACGTACCTGCGGACGACCTGACCGACCCGTCGCCAGCCACCACCTTCGCCCACTTGGACGCCACCGTCGTTCTGTCCCGTGACATCGCCTCTCTGGGTATCTACCCAGCGGTCGACCCACTGGACTCGACTTCGCGCCAGCTGGACCCGAACGTGATCGGCAACGAGCACTACGAAACTGCCCGTCAGGTTCAGTATGTTCTGCAGCGCTACAAAGAGCTGAAGGACATCATCGCGATCCTGGGTATGGACGAACTGTCCGAAGCCGACAAGCAACTGGTTGCCCGCGCTCGTAAGATCCAGCGCTTCCTGTCGCAGCCGTTCTTCGTGGCCGAAGTCTTCACCGGTTCGCCAGGCAAGTACGTTTCCCTGAAAGACACCATCGCTGGCTTCAGCGGCATCCTCAAAGGTGACTACGACCACCTGCCAGAACAAGCGTTCTACATGGTCGGCAGCATCGACGAAGCGATCGAGAAAGCCAAGAAACTGTAATCCCGGCGCCCCGAAAGGGGCGCTAATCAGGTTGAGGCAAGCAGATGGCTATGACAGTCCATTGCGATATCGTCAGCGCGGAAGGAGAAATCTTCTCCGGTCTGGTCGAGATGGTGGTTGCGCACGGCAACCTGGGCGATCTGGGTATCGCTCCAGGCCACGCGCCGCTGATCACCAATCTGAAACCAGGTCCGATCACGCTGACCAAGCAGGGTGGCGATCGCGAGGTGTTCTACATCTCCGGTGGTTTCCTGGAAGTGCAGCCGAACATGGTCAAGGTACTCGCCGATACCGTGCAACGTGCCGCTGACCTGGACGAAGCCTCCGCTCAGGATGCCGTCAAGGCTGCTGAGAAGGCCCTGCATGAGAAAGGCGCGGATTTCGACTACAGTGCCGCATCCGCACGTCTGGCCGAGGCCGCAGCTCAGCTGCGTACCGTCCAGCAGATCCGCAAGAAGTTCGGCGGCTGATACCGCAGGCTTCATGCAGATTGAGAAAAAGGGTAGCCATCGGCTACCCTTTTTCTTTTTGTCCTTCATATACCGGTCATGTCACTGACCGCCCAGGATTGGTAGCCAGTCAATGTCTCTCGATATCGTTATTCTCGCCGCAGGCCAAGGCACCCGCATGCGTTCGGCGCTGCCCAAGGTTCTGCATCCGGTTGCTGGCAACTCCATGCTGGGCCATGTTATCCACAGCGCCCGACAGCTCAAGCCCACGGGCATTCACGTGGTTATTGGCCATGGCGCGGAGTTGGTGCGTGAGCGTCTGGCCGCCGACGACCTGAACTTCGTGATGCAGGACAAACAGCTGGGTACCGGCCACGCTGTTGCCCAGGCTCTGCCAGCGATCACTGCTGACACCGTACTGGTGCTTTATGGCGATGTGCCGTTGATCGAGGTCGAAACCCTGCAGCGCCTGCTGGCCAAGGTCAGCGCCAACCAGCTGGGCCTGCTGACCGTCGATCTGGAGGACCCGACTGGTTATGGCCGCATCGTTCGTGATGCCCAAGGCCAGGTGATGGCCATCGTGGAGCACAAGGATGCCAGCGATGCGCAGAAAACGATCAAGGAAGGTAACACCGGCATCCTGGCCATGCCGGCGGCACGCCTGGCCGACTGGATGAGCCGTTTGTCCAACAACAACGCTCAAGGCGAGTACTACCTCACCGATGTGATCGCGATGGCCGTGGCTGATGGCTTGGTGGTGGCCACCGAGCAGCCTCATGACCCGATGGAAGTGCAAGGCGCCAACGACCGGCGTCAGCTGTCGGAGCTCGAGCGTCATTATCAGTTGCGCGAAGGCCGTCGTTTGATGGCCCAGGGCGTGACCCTGCGTGACCCGTCGCGCTTCGATGTGCGAGGCGAGGTGACCGTCGGTCGCGATGTGCTGATCGACATCAACGTGATCCTCGAAGGCAAGGTGGTCATCGAAGACGACGTGCAGATCGGCCCCAACTGCGTGATCAAGGACAGCACCCTGCGCAAGGGCGCGATCATCAAGGCCAACAGTCATATCGAGGGGGCCGTGATGGGTGAGGGCAGCGATGCCGGTCCCTTCGCTCGCCTGCGTCCGGGCAGTGTGCTGGACGCCAAGGCCCATGTGGGTAACTTTGTCGAGCTCAAGAACGCCCACCTGGGTGAAGGCGCCAAGGCTGGTCACCTGACTTATTTGGGCGATGCGCAGATCGGAGCGCGTACCAATATCGGCGCAGGCACGATCACCTGCAACTACGATGGCGCCAACAAGTTCAAGACGGTAATGGGCGAGGATGTGTTCATCGGTTCCAACAACTCTCTGGTAGCCCCGGTGGAAATTCAGTCCGGCGCAACCACCGCAGCCGGCTCGACCATTACCCAGACGGTCGAAACCAAGCAGTTGGCCGTGGCCCGTGCCCGCCAGCGCAATATCGATGGCTGGAAGCGTCCTGAGAAAATCAAGAAGAGTTGATTTATCCACAGTCAGTTATGCACAGGCCGGCTTATGTGTATAAGCCGGCTTTTTTCTATCTGTGGAAAACTAATCGCAACCTACAAGGCGTTCCCGACTGAGCGGCGTAACTGAGGCGACAAAATGCGGCAGGCAGTGCTTGACGAATGATTGTCCTTAGGTTTTGATTGCAACCATTATCTTTCGAATCGAAACTTAAGACGCCAATGTCGAAACGAAACACCCCTCAGCGTCGCCACAACATTCTGGCTTTGCTCAACGAACAGGGCGAAGTGAGCGTGGACGCGTTGGCCAAGCGTTTCGAAACCTCCGAAGTCACCATTCGCAAGGACTTAGCAGCGCTGGAATCCAATGGCCTTCTGCTGCGCCGCTATGGCGGTGCCATCCCTGTGCCACAGGAAATGCTCGTCGAGACCGTACAGCCTGTATCGAGCTACAAGCAGGCGATTGCCAAGGCGGCTGTAGGACGGATTCGTGAACACGCGCGCATCATCATCGACAGCGGCAGCACGACCGCTGCCATGATCCCGCAGTTGGGGCGCCAGCCCGGCCTGGTGGTGATGACCAACTCCCTGAACGTGGCCCGCGCCATCAGCGAACTGGAGCACGAACCGGTGTTGCTGATGACCGGCGGTACCTGGGATCCCCATTCCGAGTCCTTTCAAGGCCAGGTCGCCGAGCAGGTCCTGCGTTCCTACGATTTTGACCAGCTGTTCATCGGTGCCGATGGCATCGACCTCGCCCGTGGCACGACGACCTTCAATGAACTGCTGGGCCTGAGCCGGGTCATGGCGGAGGTCGCCCGGGAAGTGATCGTAATGGTCGAGTCGGACAAGGTCGGGCGCAAGATCCCCAACCTCGAGCTGCCTTGGGGCAGCGTCAACACCCTTATTACAGATGATCGCCTGCCGCTGGAGGCACGCGAACAGATTCAAGCCCGCGGCATCAATCTGATCTGCGCCGCGATCAGCCAGGAGCAATAACCATGTGTGGAATCGTCGGTGCCGTAGCCGAGCGTAATATCACTGCCATCCTCATCGAAGGCCTCAAGCGCTTGGAGTACCGCGGGTACGACAGCGCCGGCCTGGCGGTTCTGACTGCCCAAGGCGTTCTCGAGCGCCGCCGTCGCATCGGCAAGGTCAGTGAGCTGGAAGCCGCTGTTGCCGCCGACCCCTTGGCAGGCCAGCTGGGCATCGCCCACACCCGTTGGGCTACCCACGGTGCGCCGACCGAACACAACGCCCACCCGCACTTCTCCGGCGATGATGTGGCGGTCGTTCACAATGGCATCATCGAGAACCATGAAGCCCTGCGTGAAGAACTTAAGGGCCTGGGCTATGTCTTCGCCTCGGAAACCGATACAGAAGTCATCGTGCACCTGATTCACCACATCCTGAAATCCGTCCCCGACATTACCGACGCCCTCAAGGCCGCCGTCCAACGCCTGCACGGTGCCTACGGCCTGGCGCTGATCAGCAAGCATCAGCCAGATCGCTTGGTCGCCGCCCGCAGTGGCAGCCCGCTGGTCATTGGCCTGGGCCTGGGTGAAAACTTCCTGGCCTCCGACCAACTGGCGCTGCGCCAGGTCACTGACCGCTTCATGTACCTGGAAGAAGGCGACATCGCCGAGATCCGCCGCGACCAGGTGAGCATCTGGGACCAGGCCGGCCACAAGGTCCAGCGTGAGACCGTGCAGTACCACGAAGGGGCCGAAGCCGCGGACAAAGGCGCCTACCGCCACTTCATGCTCAAGGAGATCCACGAGCAGCCGAGCGTCGTCCAGCGCACGCTGGAAGGTCGCCTGGGCAAGGACCACGTCATGGTCCAGGCCTTCGGCCCGCAAGCCGCCGAGCTGTTCGCCAAGGTGCGCAATGTCCAGATCGTCGCCTGCGGTACCAGCTACCACGCCGGCATGGTCGCCCGTTACTGGCTCGAAGAGCTGGCCGGCATCCCGTGCCAGGTCGAAGTCGCCAGCGAGTTCCGCTACCGCAAGGTAGTGGTGCAGCCGGACACCTTGTTCGTCTCCATCTCCCAGTCCGGTGAAACCGCCGATACCTTGGCCGCCCTGCGCAATGCCAAGGAGCTGGGCTTCCTGGGGAGCCTGGCGATCTGCAACGTGGGCATCAGTTCGCTGGTGCGCGAGTCGGACCTGACCCTGCTGACCCTGGCTGGCCCGGAAATCGGCGTGGCCTCGACCAAGGCCTTCACCACCCAGCTGGTTTCGTTGATGTTGCTGACCCTGGCACTGGGACAGGTGCGTGGCACCTTGCCGGCTGGCGTCGAGGCCGAGCTGGTTGAAGAACTGCGCCGCCTGCCCACGCGCCTGGGTGAAGCACTGGCGATGGACAGCATCGTCGAAAAGACCGCCGAGCTGTTCGCCGACAAGCACCACACCCTGTTCCTGGGCCGTGGCGCCCAGTACCCGGTAGCCATGGAAGGGGCGCTCAAGCTCAAGGAAATCTCCTACATCCACGCTGAGTCCTACCCGGCCGGTGAACTCAAGCACGGCCCGTTGGCCCTGGTCGACAACGACATGCCGGTGGTGACCGTCGCACCGAACAACGAGCTGCTGGAAAAGCTCAAGTCCAACCTGCAGGAAGTCCGCGCCCGCGGCGGCCAGTTGGTGGTGTTCGCTGATGAGAACGCCGGCATGAGCAACGGCGAGGGCACCCATGTGATCAAAGTGCCGCACGTCATCGATGCGCTGGCGCCGATCGTCTACACCATCCCGCTGCAGTTGCTGTCGTACTACGTGGCGGTGCTCAAAGGCACTGACGTCGACCAGCCGCGTAACCTGGCCAAGTCGGTGACGGTGGAGTAAGGCGTTTCACGCGTTTGCGGCGCATGGATTTAGGGAATTAAACCTGTCGCACGGGAATTAAAGCTGTCGCAGGTAATCCTGTTCGGGACCAATCCGGGTTGGCGGGGTGCAGTGATGCACCCCGTTTGGAATTACGCCTCTGAATCTAATTGACAGGCGTGTCACCCTGTATAGGCTTGTAGTAGAGGACTGCAACTGCGCATCCGTTGGGACTGGGTACCAGCAAGGCCCCCCGCAACTTCGGCAGCAGAGAGTTTCTCTGAAGTAGTGACGACGGGCATAGCCGGTCGGATTCTGAACCCAAGGTCGCAAGGCTGGGAGTTAAAGGATCGCTGCGACTACTCCTCATACCTTCCGAAAAGGCACCTTTGGGTGCCTTTTTTACACCTGATATCTGGCGTTGGTTGCTCAATCGCAACCCTTGAACGAAGACGCGGAATCAGTCGCTGAGGGGCCAGCCCATCCATGCTGTTGCGTATCCAACCTAATGAATCTCTGCGCTCATATGTTGACCGCAATTTGCTCGTGAATTTTATGGATTGGAGGGTAGACAGATTACGCTGGCTTTCTGAAGGGGAGATTACTCACCAAGCAGTTAAGGTAATCGCCTCAACGATGGGATGGGAAGGATGCTATGGCTTCAACCGCTTGCTGCACGAACACACCCAATTGCCCCTTCAGTTTGTTATCAGAGATACCCGAGATGTCACCTATTCTCGAACGGCGTATCTCAAACCCCGAATGGCGATTACTAATTCCGACTTGCACGCCTACTGCCCGGAATGCGTCAGACAGGACGTGCAGAATTTGGGTTTTTCCTACTGGCGACGAAATTTCCCTGATCATGTGAGCGTGTGTGCCACGCACAACGTAGTGCTGCTGTCCACTTGCCCATACTGCGACCAACTGAATCGCCTCTGGTTTCGTAGACACCTCCAAGCCTCATAATGAGGCCCAAATAGGAGGTGTCATGAGTCGTCAGCGTTACCCTGAAGAATTCAAGATCGAAGCGGTCAAACAAGTGACCGAGAAAGGCAAGCCTGTCGCCGATGTTGCCCAGCGTTTGGGCATGTCCGTTCACAGTCTCTACGCCTGGATCAAGCTCTACAGCAAACCCCAAGATCAGCGTCAGCAAGACGATGACCAGCAAGCCGAACTGCGCAAGCTGCGTGCTGAACTCAAGCGCGTGACGGAAGAGCGAGACATCTTAAAG
>NZ_VSJH01000028.1:0-41347 GCF_008124495.1 Pseudomonas sp. CK-NBRI-02
ACCTACGAGCCCAAGACCCAGCGCCTGGCCTCCATCAAGACCGAGCGTCAGGGCAGTGGGGCGAAAGTGCTGCAGGATCTGCGCTATGCCTACGACCCGGTGGGTAACGTGTTGAGCGTGCGTAACGACGCCGAAGCCACGCGCTTCTGGCGCAACCAGAAGGTGGTCCCGGAAAACACCTACGCATACGACAGCCTCTATCAACTGGTCAGCGCAACGGGGCGCGAGATGGCCGATGCGCGGCGGAAAGGGCAGGACCGCGACCATCCCGCGCTCATCGCATGCGATGACGCCACCTACACCCGCTACACCCGTACCTACACCTACGACAGGGCAGGCAACCTGGCCCAGATCCGCCACAGCGCGCCGGCCAGCGGCAACAGCTACACCACCGACATCACCGTGAGCGAACGCAGCAACCGGGCGGTGCTGAGCTCGCTGGCCAAGGATCCGACCGACGTGGAGACGCTGTTTAACGCCGGGGGGCAGCAGCGGCTGTTGCTGCCGGGCCAGTCCCTGGCCTGGACACCGCGTGGAGAGCTCGCACAGGTCACCCCCGTCAAGCGCGACAGCGGCGCGGATGACCACGAACGCTACCGCTACGACAACGCCAGCCAGCGTGTGCTGAAAACCAGCACCCAGCAGGCGGCCCGCACCACACAGACCAAGAACATCCTCTACCAGCCCGGCCTGGAGCTGAGGCGCACGCTGAGCAGCGGCAAGGTCACGGAAGACGTGCAGGTCATCGCCGTGGGCGAAGCGGGTCGCGCGCAGGTGCGGGTGTTGCACTGGGTAGCCGGTAAACCCACCGACATCGCCAACGATCAGTTGCGCTATAGCTACGACGACCAGACGGGCAGCAGTGCACTCGAAGTCGATGGCACAGGGGAATTGATCAGCCACGAAGAGTATTACCCCTATGGCGGCACCGCCCTCTGGGCCGCTCGCAATGCGGTGGAGGCGCGTTACAAAACCGTGCGCTATTCGGGCAAGGAACGCGACGCGACGGGGCTGTATTACTACGGGTATCGCTACTACCAGCCGTGGGTGGGCCGCTGGCTCAGCGCTGATCCGGCGGGGACGGTGGATGGACTGAACCTCTATCTTATGGTCAGGAACAACCCGGTGACGCTTGTGGATGAAAAGGGGCTCAACGGCGAAACACGTCACTTGGACAGTGCTCGCAAAGCGGCAAGATTAAAAACAGGGGAGCAACGGAAAGTACCAGGCTCTGTGTTGGGGTTTACTAGAAGCCAGCCTGCCACGGTCCATATAACAGCGGAGCCTGTGAGCACGGATAAGGTTATAGACGACGCGGTGCTGAGAAGTGTCCCCTTGCTGACGGATCTTTTCGTCCCGAACAAAGTGCATTCTGACAGTGCAACGGCGGAAATCGTAACGAACCAAAACGGAGGAGGGATCCTCGCGTTCAACGCACTTCATTTGCCGCTCGCTGAAGATAAAAGCGTTAACGCCTTGCAAATAGTCCACACGAAGACAATGACATCCCAGAGAAGCCCAGAAATGCACTATGCCTATTGGGCGCCGCAAGGCGGATATGTCGATATTGCCGCTCATCCTCGACAGGGTGAACCTGAGCTCCTGTTTACACCCGGTTTCAGTGGATGTTCGCTTGTTGTGGACAAAATGAGCGAAGAGACCTTACGTGTTCGACATGTAGAGGGCAGCAAAGAAGACGCACAATATAATGATTTGGATGAGGCTGAGCATGGTATGGGAATGCTGGGAGCCATGGAATTTACAGATTATGGTTTCCACGTCACTGCAGACGGAAAGGTGGTCGAGAACGTGACGGCTACTGCTTTTATGAAATACGAGGAAGGTGAGTGGAGGATTAAGTATCAGAGCCTTCTGCTTTCGCCCACAATTGAATCGCTTCAAACAAAGCCGGGCGGCTTCTTCAAAGCGGACCAATTAAAAGCCAAAGTTAGGCATTACGAGGGGCGGTCCGTTGTCAAAACAGCAACGATCCCACTACGTTAAGGACATCTGCGTTTTCCACATTCATCAGCCAACGCAACTGCATTGTGTCACCGGAAGCGCACGTGCTGTTAGTCCGCTCGGACGTAGTACTCCGAGGGCCGCAATTCCTATGGTCTCCCAACCCGCGGCATTCCGCCCCCCCAAGGAGACCCTCATGGTTAACGACCCAACCGAGCAGCAGGTGTGCAGCGGTGAAACCTGGAACCGGTTCTGCGAACAGCTAAGGCGCAGCGGCGAGCAGATCCTGCGCGCCGAGGCGCCGGCCGATGCGCAGACCCGCGCCGAAGGCTTTCGCTACCTCACGCGCCTGCTGCGCATCGCCTTGGAGATGCACCTGGAGTTCGCCGACCCGGACTTCCCAGGCTTCATCACACCCTCCCACGAAACCGCCAAGATCGGCGCCGACAACCCCGACAACCTGTACCGCTACGCCCGCCTCAATGGCGCCCAGCGCTACCGCGTCAGCGGCCAGCGCGGCAGTGTCGCCTACTTGAGCTTCGGCACACAGAAAGGCGGTTACGAGACCGACGGCAAGATGATCCAGACCGGCTTCATCGACGCCAGCCAGCTTGAGCTCGATGCCCAGGGCAACTTCGAAATCATCCTCAGCCAGTACCCGCAGGCCAGCGGCAACTGGTTGCGCCTGGAGCCGGAGAGTAACGCGCTGATCGTGCGCCAGACCTTCCTCGACCGCGCCACCGAGCAGCCTGCACGGCTGCACATCGAGCGCCTGGACGCCGACCAGGTGCCCGCGCCGCTGGACCCTGCCTTCCTGCAGCACGGTCTGCAGCGCGCCGCCTCGTTCGTGGAGAACACCGCACGGCTGTTCGCCGACTGGGCCCAGGGCTACCAGGCCCACACCAATGAGCTGCCGCCGGCCGACCAGGCGCTGTGCCAGTCGGTGGGGGGCGACCCGAACATCTTCTACTACCACTCGTACTGGGCGCTGGCTGACGACGAGGCGTTGCTGATCGAGGTTGACCACGTACCGGCGTGCGATTTCTGGAACCTGCAGATCAACAACTACTGGATGGAGTCCCTGGACTACCGCTACCACCGCATCTGCCTGAACAAACACTCGGCCCAGTTGGATGACGGCGGTGGCCTGCGCATGGTGCTCAGCGCCCGTGACCCGGGCTTGGCCAACTGGCTGCACACCGCCGGTCACCCCCACGGCACCCTGTGCCTGCGCTGGGTCGGCGCGAAATCCCCTGTTCACCCCAGCACCCGCGTCGTGAAGTTGCATGCCCTTGAGGAGCTTGTCCGATGATCAACAGTGAATTCGCCCCAGACCGCCTGCTGGCCGACGCCAGCGCCCGGACCGGCGGCCTGCAGGATTTCGGCCCCGGTAACTACCGAGAGGCCCTGGCAGTACTGGCCCAGGCGCTGGAGCTGGAGGCCCGGTTGTCGTCCGCCGGGCGCGGCATGCTGCGCGAAAAGTTGGTGGCGCAACTGGCCAACCGTTTGGTGGTGGAGGAGCACTGCAAGCGCTTCCCCGAAATCCTGGCGCAACCTGTCGACGACCCACTGGTGATCGTCGGCCTGCCGCGCACCGGCACCACCTTGTTGCAGCGCACCCTGGCGGTCGATCCGCAGTTCAGCAAGGCCCATTGGTGGGAAACTCGCTACCCGGCGCCCCTGCCCGGCGAAGACCCGGCCCAGCCCGAGGCGCGCATCCAGCGCGCCCGCGCAGAGGTCGCGGCAATGGTCGAGCACCTGCCGCAGTTGCTGGCCATTCACCCCCTCGATGCCGAGCAGGCCGATGAAGAGTTCATGTTGATGGAGCACAGCTTCCTCTGCGCCATGGACTCCTATGTCAATGTGCCCAGCTACACCGCCTGGCTCGATCGCCAGGACCAGACCGAGGTCTACCACTACCTCAAGCGTTGCTTGCAGTTCCTGCAATGGCAGCAGGGCTTGCGCGGTATCGCACCGGGCCGTCGCTGGCTGCTCAAGAGCCCCCAGCACCTGCATACCCTGGAGCTGTTGATCAAGGTCTTCCCAGGCGCACAGGTGATCCTCACCCACCGCGAGCCTGCCAGCACCATCCCGTCGCTGGCGAGCTTCATCCATACCCTGTGGCAGCTGTACAGCGACCAGGCCGATGCCGAGGCCGTCGGCGAGCAGTGGAACCGCCGCATGGCCCGTGCCCTTCGTCATGCCATGGCCGTGCGCGAGCTGCTGCCCGCAGGGCGTGTGCTGGATGTGCATTTCGAAGACACCCTTGGCCAGCCATTGGCGGTGGTCGAGCGTATCTACGCGTTCGCCGGCCTGGACCTGAGCGACGCGGTGCGCGAAGCCATCGTGCGTTGGCTGGCCGACAACGGCCGCGAGAAGCGCGCCAGCCACCACTACACCCCCGAGCGCTTCGGCCTTACCGAGGCCATCTTGCAGCGCGACTATGCCCAATACCGCAGCCGCCACCTGCGCGCCCGTGCCTGACACCCTCACAACCAGAAGAAGGAACACTCCATGCTGTTGAACGACAAAGTCGTGATGATCTCCGGCATCGGCCCGGGCCTGGGTATCAAGCTGGCCCTGGAGGCCGCGCGCGAAGGTGCGCGCGCCCTGGCCATCGGGGCTCGCAGCGCCGAGCGGCTGGCCGACGCCCGCGCCCGCATTCTCGCCCTGGGCCACGCTTGCGACGTGCTGTGCGTGCCCACCGACATCACCCAGCCCGAGGCCTGCACCCGGTTTGCCGAAGCCACCCTGCAGGCCTTCGGGCGCATCGATGCCTTGGTCAACAGCGCGTTCTCCCACGGCGGTTTCCAGGCCGTGGAAGAGGCCGACAACGCGCCGCTGCGCGAGGCGCTGGAGGTCAACCTGCTGGGCTCGCTGAACATGTCCCGGGCCGTGCTGCCGGCGATGCGCGAGCAGGGCGCAGGGGCGATCGTGATGATCAATACGCTCGGTGTGCGCAAGCCTTACCCGGGCGGCGCGGCTTACTCGGCGTCCAAGGCGGCCCTGGCCGCCAGCGTGCGGTACCTGGCCTGCGAGCAGGCCGGGCATGGCATCCGCGTCAATGCCCTGGCCTGCGGCTGGATGTGGGGGGCGCCGGTGCAGGCGGTGGTCCGTCAGAGTGCCGAGGCCCGCGGGATCAGCGAGGCGCAGGTCAAGGCCGAGTTCAGCGCGGGCATCCCCGGCGGGCGTATGCGCACCGATGATGAATGCGCCCGGGCGGCGCTGTTTCTGGCCTCGGACTATTCCAGCGCAATCAACGGCGCGCAGCTCGACGCCAATGGCGGCGAAGTGATGTATTGAAGGGGGCGGTCATGATCGATCATTGCGCTTTCAACGGCGACGCCGATGGCCTGTGTGCCCTGCAGCAGTTGCGCCTGGCGGGCGAACTCGACCCTAACGTGCAACTGGTCAGCGGGGTCAAGCGCGACATTGCATTGCTGGGCCGGGTCAAGGCCCGCCCCGGCGAGCGGGTGACGGTGCTGGACATCGGCCACGAGCAGAACCGCGAAGACGTCCAGCGTTTGCTGGCCGACGGCGCCCAGGTGCGCTACTTCGACCATCACTTTGCCGGGGAACTGCCCCAGCATCCGGCCTTCGATGCGCACATCGACACGGCGGCGCACGTGTGTACCAGCCTGCTGGTCGACACCTGGCTGCAAGGCAAGGCCCACCGCTGGGCGGTGGTGGCGGCCTTTGGCGATGGCATGGCCGGGCCGGCACGGGCCCTGGCGCAACGCCATGGTCTGGGCGCACCTGAGCTGACGGCCCTGGCGCAGTTGGGCGAATTGCTCAATTACAACGCTTATGGCGACAGCGTGGCCGATTTGCACTTCGACCCGCTGGCCCTGGCCGCCGAGCTGTTGCCCTATGCCGACCCGCTGGATTTCGTGCAGCACAGCGCAAGCTTTGCCGTGCTGCGGGCCGGTTACGCCGCGGACATGGCCGCCGCCGCGGGGCTTTCGCCGTGGTGCGAAGGGCCGGGCATGCGCCTGTTCCGCTTGCCGGAACAGGCCTGGGCGCGGCGAGTCAGCGGTGTGCTGGCCAACGACCTGGCCGCTGCCGCGCCTGGACGTGCCGTGGGGCTGCTCAGCGCCAAGCCTGATGGCGACTGGATGTTCAGCCTGCGCGTGCCGGACGGTGCGCTTTGGTCCGCCGATGCCTTTTGCCGGCAGTTCCCCAGCGGGGGCGGCCGGGTGCGTGCCGCGGGCATCAATCGCCTGAGCCCCGCACAACTGCCAGCACTCGCCCAGCGCCTGGCCGCCTGCTACCCCGGCTGATCCCTCCCACCCCAAAAGCGCAAGGCAAAACAAAAAGCCCCGGGTCTTTCGACACGGGGCCTTGAGGTGGTCGCTGCTTAGCGGGTGCCGAGCTTGCGCAGGTTGCCTGGCGTGAATTCGTCAGCGCCGAAGTTGCTGGCGTTGAGCTTGGCCGGGGTCTGGCCGTCGAGCAGGCGGTCGACCATGTAGGACCCGGCGATCAGGTCGTGGTACAGGCCCAGACGGGCATGGAAGCGCTGGATGTCATAGGCATACACCGAGGTCTGCATGTTGGTGCGCCACAGCTGGCCACGGGCATCGTAGTTGTCGGCCAGGATGGCAGCCCAGCTGTCCTCGTCGATGTAGAAGGTACGCTTGGCATAGATGTGACGCGCGCTCGGTTTGAGGGTGGCCTGCAAGACCCAGACGCGATGCTTCTCGTAGCGCATCAGGTCAGGGTTGATGTGACCGGCGGCGTTGATGATATCAGCCTGGCTGACTTGCGGGCTGTCGATCTTGTAGTTGTTGTACGGGATGTAGATCTCTTTCTTGCCGACGATCTTCCAGTCGTAACGGTCGGTGGCACCGTTGAACAGGCGGTCCTCGTCGTACACGCGGAAACCACCGGCACCGGTCGGGGAGTCATAGCCCACGGTCGGCGCACGGCGCACGCGGCGCTGGCCAGGGGTGTACTGCCAGGCCTGGCGCGGCTGGGCGGCGGCGTTGATGAACTCGTGGCCGACGACGATCTCACCTTTCTTGCGCACAGGCTCCAGGGTGGTGAGCAGGAAGTCGGTGAACACACCGTTGGTGCTTTGCGCATTCTGCTTGGGGTCGGACCACAGCGAGTAGATCTTGTAGTTGACCTTCTCCAGCACGCGGTTGTTATCGGCGTAGACCACCACCTGGTTGTAGTTGGCCTCCTCGGTGATCGCACGGGCCTGCATGGTGTGGTTGAGAATCAGCTCGTTGCCGTTCTTCGGCACCGGGAACGGCGAGGCACCGAAGGCGTCCAGGGCGTCGTTGCCGTCGCTGCTGAGCTTGGCGCTGGCGGCGTTGCGGCTGATGGCCGCCTCGGTGTCCGGATCGACGCGAAAATCCCGGTGGCTGGGGTAGACCGGCATCTTGAAAGTGTCGGGATAACGCTTGAACAACGCTTTCTGGCCGTCAGAGAGGTTGGCCGCGTACTGGTCCATGTTCTGCGCGGTGATGACGAACAGCGGCTTTTCGTCGGCATAGGGATCCGGGTAGGGGGTGCCGGGGCCGGCGAATTTCACCTGGGGCGGTGCGCCGCGCCATTTGCCGGTCCAGGCCGGGATGCTGCCGTCGGCGTTGCCGGCGCGCTCGGCGCCCATGGGCGTCAGGTCCTTGCCCAGGGATGCGGCACTGGTGCCGCTGACGTTGGCCTGCAGGGCCAGGCTGCTGCCGAGCAGGGCGACGGCGAGGGTGGTGCGTATCCAGGGGTGCTTGAGATTGGACATGTCGATGATCCTCCGTCGGGGGCTTCAGAACCGGTATTTGAAGTTGAGGGCAACGTTGTCGCGGTCGGCCCAGGGCGAGTTATTGGCATTGCCCAGGTAGGCGCTGTAGAGGGCCTCGACAGTGAAGTTGCCGAGGTAGCGCCAGGTGGTACCGATGCTGGCGCGGTCGTCGCCCTGGCCGTAGTTGATCGAGCCGGTCAGGGCGCTGTCGTGCTGGGCGGCGGTGCTGAAGTTGATCGGCACCGACATGTCCCAGCCACTGAACACGTCGTTGTAGTCGAAGTTGACTTGCACCGTGTAACCCCAGGCATCGCGATCGCCGACCAGCGAGTCGGTGCCCGGCAGCGAGAAGCCAGGGGCCAGGGTCAGCGGGTCGGACTTGTCGTTGTTGAGCACGGTGTTGTAGACCAGCTCACCGGTCAGGGTGGTGTTATCGGAGAAGGCATTGGGGCCGAACACGTGGATGGCCGACACCTGGGCCTGCAAGGTCTCGGCGCGTACCGCGCTGGAGAAACCGTTGTCGACCATCACCGGTTGGCCGTCGCGGTAGCTGACTTCGCCGGCCAGGCTGGTATCGCCGAGCACGGTGGCGAAGCTTGCGCCGTACAGGTCGATGTTGTCGAAGTAGCGCGCACGGTAGAAGCCCAGGTCACTCTGGAAGTCCAGCGTCGGGGTCTTGTCGTGGTAGCGCACGTAGTACAGGCCGAACTCGGTGTTGTTCAGCGACGCTGCGCTGTAGCGCAGGGCCAGGCCGTACTGGCCGCTGTCGCTGGGCTCGTCGTCGGGCAGGCGCTTGACGAAGCCGCTGGCGTCGCTGTAGCCGCCACGGTCGATGAAGTCGGTGGTGGAGAAGTAGCTGCCGACGCCGAACAACTGTGTCTTTTCCCACTTGTACTGGTAGTAGGCTTCCACATCCAGGTCGTCGGTCAGGCTGAACTGGCCGAACACCTGGCCGACCGGCAGCAGCACTTCCTTCACCTCGACGCCGGGGGTAGTCGCCTTGGTGGCATCCACCGGGCTCTGGGCGCCCGAGACGCCTGGGTAGAACAGGCTTTCACCCCAGCTCACTACTTGGTCGCCCACGCGCAGGTTGAGGTTGTGCCCGGCCATGTCCCAGGTGCCGTAGGCATAGGCATCGAGCAGGCGCAGGTCGTCGCGGTGCTGGTCGACGGTGTCCTTGGGGAACTGGTTCGGTTTGCTGCAGACACCGCTGGCGAAGCAGTTGGAGGTACCGGTGTCGTTGTCGTTGCTCTGGTCGTAGGCCTTGTCGTAGAAGCCCGAGGCGCGCATGAACAGGCCGTAGTTTTCCTGCCAGCGCAGGTTGGCTTCGGTGAGGAAACCCACCCGGTCGGTGATCAGGCTGCCGCGGTCGAAGGCGTTGTCGCCGTCGTTGCCGTCGGCGTTGTTCACCAGCTTGTGGTCACGCTTCTCGGTACGCCAGGCAAGGCTGTAGGACAACGTCGTGTCCCAATCAATGCTCAGGTCATCGCTGGGCTGGAAGGTCAAGGCACTGGCCTGCTGGCCGAGGCCCCCGGCCAGCAGCAACAGGGACAGACGCACGTACGTGTTAAGGGGTTGGGGGGCGATTGTTGTTTTTATCATTGTCGTCCTCATGCGCGGGCATGCCTGCCCGACCGACGTTCCGGTTTTGGGAGGTGAAGCAGGGCCGACTATGGGACCGGACCCTTGGACCAACATCGTCCAAGTGGACTACGCGCAATCGGTGGTGACCCGCTAGTCCCATCGGACGATGTCCGGTCATGCACCGCGCCAGACAATCGAGCGAGCCCTTGGCCCCGGCCGCGTTCTTCCTTTTCCGGCGCGGGCTTTGGAGGCGTCTGCCCCGAGGAGGTGCGTGCATGATCAGGTGGGACGAATGTTGCGATGTACTGGTGATCGGTTCGGGTGCGGGCGGCCTGACCGCCGCGTTGCGAGCCCATGACCTGGGGCTCGATACCCTGGTGATCGAGAAGAGCGAGCAGTACGGCGGCACCTCGGCGGTGTCCGGCGGGGGGATCTGGATCCCCGACAACCACCGCGTGGCCGCGCTGGGTGGGGCGGACTCGGCCGCCGAGGCGGTGGCGTACCTCAAGGCCGTGACGCAAGGCGAGGTCGACGACGGGCGCATCGAGGCCTACGTCGAGCATGCCCGGTCCATGGTCCAGTACCTGGAGCGCGACACCCGCGTGCGCTTCGAAGCCCAGGCCCACTACACCGACTACTACCCCGAAGTGCCGGGCGGCAAGCCCGGCTACCGTTCCATGGACCCGTTGCCGTTCGACGCCGCGCAGCTGGGTGATGAATTCCTGCGGATGCGCGCACCATCCCCCGGTACGTTGATGATGGGGCGCATGGCCATGACCATGAAGGAAGCGCGGGTCTTGCTGTGCCGAGGCAAAGGCTGGATGGGCCTGACCGCCAAGGTGCTGTGGCGCTACTGGCGCGACCGCAAGGGCCGCAGGCTGTCGCGCCGCGACCGCTACCTGACCCTGGGCAACGCCTTGGTGGGCGCCTTGCGCTGCTCGTTGCTCGACCGAGGCGTGCCACTGTGGCTCGATTGCCGGCTCGATCAGTTGTTGATCGTCGGCGAGCGCATCGGCGGCGCCCGAGTGCTGCGCGACGGGCAATGGCTGAACATCAAGGCCCGGCAAGGGGTGATCATCGCCGCCGGCGGTTTCGAGCGGAACCAGGCGATGCGCGAGCAGTATCACCCGCAACCGTCCAATGCCGGTTGGAGCGCCACACCGCCGCACAACACCGGTGATGGCATTCGCGCGGCCGTGGCCGTTGGCGCACGCACGGCCCTGATGGAACACAGCTGGTGGGCGCCGACCGTGCAGGTGGCGGGCGAGGAGAAGCAGCGCGCGCTGTTCGTCGAGCGCAACCTGCCTGGCTGCATCCTGGTCAACTCGGCCGGTGAGCGCTTCGTCAACGAAGGTGCGCCCTACAGCGACATCGTCTACGCCATGTACGCGAACAACCGCGAAGGCGCCACCAGCGTGCCGTGCTGGATGGTCTTCGACGCCCAGTTCCGGCGCAAGTACCCCTGTGGCCCGTTGCTGCCCGGCTATGCCCAGCCGGACTGGCGATTGCCGGCGCATCTGCGCCAGGTGCTGCACAAGGCCGATGACCTGGGCACGCTGGCGGCGCAGATCGGCGTCGATGCCACCGGCCTGGGCCGCACTGTACAGCGCTTCAACGCCATGGCCGCCCAGGGCCGCGACGACGATTTCGGCAAGGGCGAGTCGCTGTTCGACCGCTACTACGGCGACCCCTGCGTGCAGCCCAACCCATGCCTTGCACCGCTGACCAAGGGGCCGTTCTACGCCGTGCGGGTGGATGCCGGCGACATCGGCACCAAGGGCGGTTTGCTCACCAATACGCACGCCCAGGTGCTGCACCACGATGGCGGGCCGATCCTGGGGCTGTACGCCATCGGCAACAGCGCCGCCTCGATGATGGGCCGCACCTATCCCGGCGCCGGTGCCACCCTTGGCCCGGCCATGACCTTCGGTTACCTGGCGGCCAACCATATCCATGCCCATAGCGAACACAACCAGGGTCAACCGACCCTGGCCACCACTGGGAGGTAAGCATGCACAACGAAAGGCCACAGGTAGCATTGGTCACAGGCGCCAGTCGCGGTGTCGGGCGCGGTATTGCCCAGGCACTGGGTGAGGCGGGCATGACCGTGTACGTCACAGGGCGGATGGCCGGGCAGGGCGGCTCGACGCTCTATGGCCAGGCCCTGGAGGGTGACCTGCAGGGCACGGCCGATGCCATCGACGCGGCGGGCGGACGGGGTATCGCCGTGGCCTGTGACCATGGCGACGATGAGCAGGTGCGGGCGCTGTTCGAACGCATCGAGCGCGAATGCGGCCAGCTGGATCTGCTGGTCAACAACGTTGCCCATATCCATGACCAGCTGATCGAGCCGGGCCCGTTCTGGGAAAAACCGCTGTCGCTGGTGCGCATCCTCGACGTCGGCTTGCGCTCGGCCTATGTCGCCAGCTATCACGCGGCCCCTTTGCTACTGCGCAGCGGGCGTGCGTTGGTGTGCTTCACCTCGTCCTTCGGGGCCGGTTGCTACATGCACGGGCCGGCGTATGGCGCGCAGAAGGCCGGTTGCGACAAGTTCGCGGCGGACATGGCCATCGACTTCGAAGGCCGTGGCGTGGCGGCGGTCTCGCTGTGGCTCGGGCCGCAGCTGACCGAACGCACGCGCATTGCCGGGGAGCAGCATGGTGAGCAGTACCGTGCGTTCCTGGATAACGCCGAGACGCCGCAGTTCAACGGGCGCCTGATCCATGCCTTGCTCAATGACCCGCAATTGGCCGACTACAGCGGCCAGACCCTCATCAGCGCCGAGGTCGCCCCACGCTACGGCATCACCGAAGCTGACGGCCGCCAGCCTCCGTCGCACCGCGCCATGTTGGGCGAGCCCCGCCAGCAGCATCCCGCGCGGGTCATCTGAACCCCGGGGCCGCGTTGCGGCCCATCGCAGGCTCCGCCAGCGCTACCGAATCTCGCCCTGCTGAGCAGCACGGTAGCTGTGGGCGTCAGCGGAGCGATGGGGCGCAACGCGCCCCCGTGGTTCTCAAACAGGCTCCGCGACCCAAGCGCGCAACACCTGCTTGGCCACCTTGCCGGTGGCATTGAGCGGCATGTTGTCCAGCACCTGGACCCGCCGTGGCACCTTGTAATTGGCCATCTGAACCCGGCACCAGGCCAAGAACGCCGCTTCGTCGATCCGCTGCCCCGGCACCGGCAGCAGGAAGGCCATGGCGACCTCGCCCAGACGCTCGTCGGCAATGCCGATCACTGCCGCCTGGGCCACACCGGGATAACGCACCAGAGTCTGTTCGATCTCCGCCGGGTACACGTTGAAACCACCGGTGATGAACATGTCCTTCAAGCGATCGGTAATGCGCAGATAGCCCTCGTCATCGAGCACCCCCACATCGCCGGTATGCAGCCAGCCCTGGGCGTCGATCGTCTCGTCGGTGGCCCTCGGATCGTCCAGGTAGCCGCGCATCAGGTTGTAGCCGCGCACCAGCACCTCGCCCGGCTGATTGGCCGGCACCGGCTGGCCTTGGGGATCGACGCAGCGCACCTCGACATCAGGCATCGCCCGGCCACAGGTGGTGGCGACCCGCTCGGCGCTGTCGCCGGCCCGGCAGATAGTGACGAAGCCACAGGCCTCGGTCAGGCCGTAGGCGGTGACGATGGTGGCAAAGCCCAGCTCGCTGGCCATGCGCCGGATCATCTGCACCGGGATCGACGCCGCGCCCGTCACGGCAATGCGCAGGCTGCCCAGGTCATACGCCTGGCGCTCGGGGTGGGCCAGCAATGACTGGTACAACGTGGGCGGCCCGGGCAGCACGTTGATGCGCTCGCGCTGGATACATTCAAGCAGCGCCTGGGTGTCGAACACCTGCTGCGGCAGCAGGGTGCAGCCGCGCATCAGCGCTGCGACCCAGCCGGCCTTGTAGCCAAAGGAATGGAAGAACGGGTTGACGATCAGGTAGCGATCGCCCGCCTGCAGACCGACGATTGCGCTCCAGTCACGCACCACGCGCAGGTTCTGGCCATGGCAGCTCATCACGCCCTTGGGCTTGCCCGAGGTGCCGGAGGTGAACAGCAGGTCCGACAAGGTGTCGGCCGTGACCTGTCGTTCGCGTTCGCTCAAACAGGCGTTGGGCACCTGCTCGGCGAGGGCGAGAAAGTCCTCCCAGGCCAGGCCTTGGCCGACATCGCCCTCAGGGCGCAGGTGGATTACCTGGCGCAGCGCGGGCAAGGTCTGGTCGGCCAACAGGGCAGGGTAGTCGGTGTCGAGAAAACGGCTGATGCAGAACAGCACACAGGTGCCGCTGTCGTGCAGCACCTGCGCGGCCTCGGCGCCTTTCATGCGGGTGTTCAGCGGCACCAGGGTGGCGCCGACGCTGTGCAGGGCGGCGGCCGCGACGATCCACTCCCAAAGGTTCGGAGCCCACACTGCCACCCGCGCCGCCACCGGCACGTCCAGGGCCAGCAAGGCACGCGCGGCCTGGCGGCGCAACTGGTCCAGGCGCTGGTAGCTGATGGGATCGCCGGCGTCTTCGATGGCCGGGCGCTCGCCGTAGGCCTCGGCGGCCAGGGCGAACAGTTGCGGGAAGGTCTGGGCGTTTTCCACGGACGGCATGTGGCCTCCTCAGGCAGAGGATCGATAGACGAAGGGAAAGGCCGGGCGCCAGGCCCGGCCGGGTCGGTCAGGCGCTGGGCGGGGCGAAGCGGCGGCCGGCGGAGAAACCACCGTCCACGGCGATCATCTGCCCGCTGACGAAGGACGCCTCGTCGCTGGCCAAAAACAGCGCGACATTGGCCACTTCTTCCGGCTGCCCGGGGCGGCTGAGCATGTGCTGCGAGGCGAAGAAATCATGGAACGCCTGGTTCTCGCGGACCATGCTGGTCATCGGCGTTTCGATCAGGCCCGGACACAGGCCGTTGACGCGGATATTGGCGTAGCCATAGTCGATGGCCATGCTGCGGGTCAGCTGGTTGATGCCGCCCTTGGAGACGTTGTAGGCGACGTTGCCGTCGCAGCCCTGCAGGCCGAAGATCGAGCCGATGTTGATGATCGAGCCGCTGCGCTGGGCCTGCATCTGCCCCAGCACATGCTTGCTGGTGAGCATGCTGCCGGTCAGGTTGATGTCCAGGACCCGCTGCCAGTCGGCGGTGCTGGCGCTGGTGACGCTGCCTTGGCTGGCGACGCCGGCGGCGTTGACCAACACATCGATATGGCCGAAACGCTGGACGACCTCGGCCATCACCTGCTGCACCTGGGTTTCGTCGCGGACATCCAGGGTCATGAATAGGCCCGGGAAGTCCGCTGGCGCCTGGCCGACATCCAGCCCGACCACCTGGGCACCCTCGGCGCTGAAGCGACGCACGCAGGCCAGGCCAATGCCCGACGCGCCCCCGGTGACCACCGCGACCTTGTTTTGCAAACGAGCCATATTCGAACCTCTGTCTTTTATTGTTGTGAAGCTGCTGCTGTGGCGAGTCTACCTGTTGCGGGGGGCGGGTGGGATCGTCTGTAGAGACTAGGGGGGACTGGCTTTTTCGCGGGTAAACCCGCGAATTGGCCAGGGCGACCTCGAAAGCCTTAGGCAGGAAACTTCAATCGCACCCGCGCGCCCTGCGGATGCCCCTGGCACGCCAAGGTCCACCCGGCCGCAAGCTCCGCCTGGCTGAGCACATCGTTGCGGGTCAGCTGCGACTGGCCTTCCTCGACGGTGCACATGCAGGCCCCGCAGAACCCTTCCTCGCACGAGTACGGCACATCCAGCCCCGCCGAACGACAGCTCTGCAGCAGGGTTTCGCCCGGGCGCGGCACGATCTGGTGGGTCACACCGTCCAGCTCCACCAGCAGCAGCTCGCAGCCGGTGCCGTCAAGTGGCACCGGGGCCTGTGCGGCGCCTTGGCTGTCCGGGTCGGGCGGCGAGACGAAACGCTCCACATGGATGCTGTCGCGTGCTTCGCCCAAGGCCAGCAGGGTGGTTTCCACGGTGTCCATGAACGGCCCTGGCCCGCAGATGAAGTAGTCCGCGCCACGCCAATGGCGCACCAGCTGGCGTACCTGGGCGGCATCGAGAAAGCCTTGCACCGAGTCCAGCACGTGCACCACCTGCAATTGCTCCGGGTGGGCCCGGGTGAGCAGGCGCAATTGATCGCGGAAGATCACCGACGCCTCGTCACGGTTGGCATACACCAGCAGCACCGGGCGCTGGCCGCTGTGCAGCACCGCCTTGAGCAAGGAGAACACCGGGGTGATGCCGGAGCCGCCGCCAAACAGCACCAAAGGCCGGCTGGCGTCGGCCGCCTGGCGCTGGTCGAGACAGAAGTGCCCGGCTGGCGGCAGCACGTCGAGCCAGTCGCCGGCCTGCACGTGCTGGTTCATCCAGTTCGACACTCGCCCGCCTTCGACGCGCTTGATGGTCACCTGGGGCTGTGCATCGGTCCACGGCGAGCTGGACATCGAGTAGCAACGGGTCAGGCGCTTGCCGTCCACGGTCACCCGAAAGCTCAGGAACTGCCCGGGTTTGTAGGCAAAGCGTTCGCGCAGTGCCTGCGGGACGTCGAACACCAGCGAGCGGGCGTCGGCGGTCTCGTCGATCACCGCGCTCACCTGCAGGCGCAGCGTGCTGGCAGGCGCCGGGCTGGCCTGGGTCTGGTCTGGGGTGGCCTGGATGTTCATGTCAGCGGCCACGGGTCAGTTGCGCGTTGCATGGGTGTTCTCCTTCAGAGGCACGTTGGCTTGCGGCAAGCTCGGCCACATGGGCCGCGGCGCGCCGGCCAGAAAAGACACAATCGGCCAGGGACAGGCCCGAGACATACAGGTTCGACGCAACGCCCACGGCGCAGCGGCCGGCGCCGTACAGCCCGGCGATGGGGGCGCCTTGCTGGTCGAGCACCCGGCCGCTTTGCTCGCACACCCGCAGTCCGCCCAAGGTCAGGGTCGGGCAGGGGTAAAGGCGGCTGTCGTAGGACAGATCCAGGCAATACCAGGGGCCCTGGCCCAAGTCATGCAGCATCGAGGCGGACTTGCCCAGCGGGTCGGTGGTCTCGCCACGGGCCGCCAGGTTGTAAGTCTCCACGCTGCGGCGCAGGATGTCGGCGGGCAACCGGCAGCGGTCGGCCAACTGCTCCAGCGTGTTGCCTCGGCGGCAGTTGAACAGCAGGTTGAGCAGCACCGGCAAACGCTGGAACGACCACACCTTGCCTGGCCCGACCTGCGCCAGGGCCTGGTTGCGCAAGGTGCGGTCGAGGATCAAAAGTGCACGGCCGTCGTGTTCCTCGACCATGGCATGGCCCAGGGTGGCGCCGTAGAGTTCTTCGTTGCAGTAGCGCTCGCCCCGGGCGTTGACGATCAATCCGCGCGCCCAAGCCAGCGGTGGATTGATGAAGCGCCAGGCGCTGACTTTGTTCATGCGCCCAAGGCTGGCGCCCACGCTACGCCCCAGGTCGATGCCGCTGCCGTCACAGCCGCTGCTGCCCAGGGGCAGGCCATCGAGGTAGCGCGGCGCATACTCGCCCAGCAGCTGGCGGTTGAACACGAAACCGCCGCTGGCCAGCACTACACCATGATCGGCGCGGACCCGCACCGGCCGGGCATGGCGTTGCTCGAGGCGCTGCATGCGCGCCCGCAGCCTGGCGGACAACGCCGGCACGTACATGTGCACGGCGGCGGCCCAGCGCGCCAGGCGCGCATGGCTGCGTGCCGCGCGGCTGCCGGCGGGCAATTGCCAGGCTTCAACGCCGATCACCTGGTTGTCACGGTCGATCACCAAACGCCGCACCTGGCACTGGGTGCGCACCTGCACGCCACGGCGCCGGGCGCTGTCGGCCAGGGCACGGAACAGCGCCGAACCGGACATGCCTGTGCCTTTGGTGCGGTGCCCGCGGGGCGCGGCGGCGGCATCAACGGCATAGGCTGGCACCGCCTCGTTGCCCGAGTAATAGAGGTAGTAGCGGTCGCTGGGATAGGAAGTCTTGTGTGGGGCCATGCTGCCCTCGAACACCGCGCCCTGGCGCTCCAGCCAGGCCAGTTGCTCCCGGCTGCCTTCGCAAAAAGTGCGCAGGGTCTGTTCGCTGACCGCATCGCCTACCTCCTTGCGTAAGTAGTTGAACATCGCCTCGCTGCTGTCCGGGTAGCCCGCTTGCAATTGCTGGGGCGTACCGCCGCCGGCATAGACCACGCCACCGCTCAGGGCCGTGGCGCCGCCGCCGGCGAAGCGCTCCAGTACCAACACCGAAAGGCCGCGACTGGCGGCCTCGATGGCGGCACTGGCACCGGCGCCGCCGAAGCCGACCACCACCAGGTCGGCGCGCTGCTGCCAGTGCAGTTGCTCGGCGTTGTCGACGCGCAGCGGTGCTGTCACCGCGTGCTTCGCCATGGCCGCGCCTCAGCCGACACTGGCCGCGAGGGGCGCAGGCTTGGCAGTGGTGGTGTAGTGGCCGTCCAGGTACACCAGCGGGGTGATGGTCGGGGTGGTGTGGATGCGCAGGATGCGACCGATGAAGACCGTGTGGGTGCCGTAGGCGAACTGGCCATCCTGGCGGCAGAGGATCGATGACTGGGCGTCGGCCAGGTAGGGGATGCCTTCGTCGCTGGTCAGCCACTCACCTTGGCCGAAGCGCGCCTCGCCCTTGATGCTGCCGCTGCACAGGTGTGCCAGGTGCTGCTGCTCCAGGCCCAGGATGTTCACGCAGAAGCTGGCACCGGCGGCCAGCGCGGCGTGAGGTGAGGCGCTCTGGTTGACGCAGATCAGCAGCGATGGCGGCTCGGTGCTCAGCGAATCCACCGCAGTGGCGGCCATGGCGAAGCGCTGGCTGCCGTCGCTGGTGCTGATGATGGTCACGGACTTGGCCAGGCGGCGCATGGCCTGGAGCATGTCGGCTTTCAAATTGTTGTTGTCGTTCATCGCACGCCCTCGGGTTGGCTGTCTCAGTGGGATGAATTCTTCCAACGACTGCAAGGGGCAACATCGTCCGAGGGGACTAGTCAATGCGCACCCCACATGGTCCGTTTGAGGGATGTCGCGCGCGATTGACCTTGTTGCAATGGCCACGGTGGAGGCCCAACGCCTCTCTCGCACGCTCCGGGGATCGGGGCGATCAGAGGAGAACAACAAGATGAATCAAGACCTCGTACGCCAACAGTTGCGCCAGCGCGCCCGTGAACTGGTGCCGGTGCTGCGTGAACGTGCCGAGCAGGCCGCGCAGATGGGCCGCCTGCCGGAACAGACCCTCGCTGACTTCCACGAGGCAGGCTTTTTCCGCATTCTCCAACCGGCCCGCTGGCAGGGCCTGGAGCTCGAACCCAAGGACTTCTTCGAGGTGCAGATGACCCTGGCCGAGGGGTGCATGTCGTCAGCCTGGGTGCTGGGCGTGGTGGCCATCCACAACTGGCAGCTGGCGCTGTTCGATGACCGCGCCGCGCAGGATGTCTGGGGGCAGGACACCTCTGTGTTGATCTCCTCGTCCTACATGCCGGTGGGCAAGGTCCAGCGGGTCGAAGGGGGCTTCCGTCTGAGTGGGCGTTGGGGGTTCTCTTCCGGCAGCAAGCATTGTCAGTGGGCGTTCCTTGGGGCCATGGTGCCGCCGGCTGAGCCGGGCGGCGCGCCGGACTACCGCACCTTCCTGGTGCCGCGCAGCGATTACCAGATCCTCGACAACTGGAACGTGATGGGCCTGGAGGCCACCGGCTCCCATGACGTGCTGGTCGAGGACGCCTTCGTGCCCGAGTACCGCACCCACCGCGCCGTCGATGGCTTCATGCAAGACAGCCCGGGCAATGCGGTCAACACCTCGCCGCTGTACCGCCTGCCGTTCGGGCAGATCTTCGTGCGCGCGGTGTCGTCCTCGGCGATCGGTGCGTTGCAGGGCGCGGTCGATCACTTCATCGCCCACAACAAGGCGCGGGTGGCGGTCAACGATGGCCGCAAGATGCTCCAGGACCCGGCCGCCCAGAGCGCCCTGGCCGATGCCATGGTCTGCGTCGATGAGTGCCGCACCGTGCTGCTGCGCAACTTCGAGGTGATGCTCGACCATGCCCGCGCCGGCACCGCGCTTGGGATGCAGGCGCGGGTGAAGATGCGCTACGACTCGGCCCTGGTGGCCGACCGCTGCGCCAAGGCGGCGGCACAGCTGATGTTCAACAGCGGTGCATCGACCATTTTCCGTGGCCACCCGATCAACCGTGCGTTCCGCGACATCCACACAGGTCGCGCCCACGTCGCCAACAGCCCGGCCAAGTACGCCTGGAACCTCGGCGGCGTGAGCATGGGCCAGGACACTACCGACTTCTTCCTCTGAACCGCCGGGCGCTCACCGAAACCGGCTAGTCCGTTTTAGGGATTCGAGCTCACCCGCGATGCCAGAGGATGTGACCAAGGCCGGCGCTGCCGGCCAACGTCAACAGAACAACAAGGAACGCACATGAAATTCTCGCTGATATACGAAGCCCAGACGATCGATGCCAGCCGCGAGGGTGACCGCAAGATCTTCGATGACACCGTCGAGCAGGCGGTGCTGGCCGACAAGCTGGGCTTCGACACCTTCTGGTGCGTGGAGCACACCGCGCTGACCAACTACTCGCACATGTCCGCGCCGGAAACCATGCTCGCCTTCGTGGCCGGCAAGACCGAGCGCATCGGCATCGGCCACGGCGTGGTGTGCCTGCCGCCGGCGATGAACCACCCGGTCAAGGTGGCCGAGCGCATCGCCACCCTGGACCTGCTGTCCAAAGGCCGTGTGCATTTTGGCGTGGGCAAGGGCGGCACCCAGCAGGAGGCCGGCACCTTCGGCTATGACCTGGCGACCCTGCAGCCGCAGATCGACGAGGCCATGTACCTGATCCCGAAAATGTTCGTGCAGGATGAGATCGAGCACCACGGCGACTTCGTCAAGATCCCCAAGCGCCCGATCCACCCCAAGCCTTACCAGGATCCGCACCCGCCGATGTACCTGGCCTGCACCAACACCGACTCGCTGAAAAACGCCGGCGGCCGTGGCATGGGCGCGCTGGTGCTGGGTTTCGGTGGGCCCGAGGAAATCGCCAAGAAGGTCGAGGTCTACCACCAGGCCTTCGACAACCGTGAGGCGCGCAATCAGGTGGGCTTCCGCCCGAACCGCCACATCGCTGCACTGTGCCCGGCCATCGTGCTGGATGACAACGAAACCGCGCGCCGCATCGGTATTCGCGGCCAGCGTTACTTCATGGAGTCGCTGGGCTACTGGTACGGCGGCGGCGAGCGTCCGGATCCGCAGAAGTGGAAAGACGACACCTACGTCGATGGCAATGGCCAGGCGGTGATCAAGTCGCGCTTTGCCTCCGAGGAAGTGAGCGTGGACTTCTCCGACCCGACCATGGCGATGATGAACCCCAACCATGCCTACGGCACCGTCGAGGACTGCATTGGCTATGTGCAGCGCCTGATCGATGCCGGCGCCGACGAGATCCTGTTCATCTGCCAGATGGGCACCGTGCCGCAGTGGGCTCAGCTGGAGACCTTGCGCAACATCGGCGAGAAGGTCATCCCGCATTTTCGCAACAAGCAGTAAGCCCATCGGGGGGCTGCAACGCAGCCCCATTTGCGCAAGCGCGGGGTATGGCACCGGCCTTGCCGGTGTTCTCGGGTGAACTCGCTCTCTCAGGTTCTGTGCTGTTGGTGAACACGGCGCCGAACCTGTGGGAGCGGGCTTGCCCGCGAAGCATTCGCCGCCGAGCAAGGCCGTTGCTCGGCCGGTATCACGCGGCCTGCGGGCCGGTAGTCCTATTGGACGATGCCGCCAACCCCCTGACTGGCTTGAATACGCCAAGTACAAAAACGAGGAGATCGTGCATGGATATCCGTGGCCTGGGTTACGTCACCGTACGTTCCAGCGACCTGGCGCAGTGGCGTCACTACGCATCCCAAGTGCTGGGCATGATGGTGGTCGAGGACGAGCGCGGCGAGCGTCTGTTCCTGAAGATGGACGAGCGCCCGTACCGCATCCTGGTGCAGCACAGCGCCCAGGATGGTTTCGGCGCCTGTGGCTGGGAAGTAGCCGGCCAGGCCGCCTTCGACCAGGCCGTGGCCGAGCTGCACGCTGCCGGCGTGGCGGTGGAGCAGGGCAGCGCTGAGCAAGCTGCGCTGCGCCAGGTCCAGGCGCTGGCACTGTTCGCCGACCCTGATGGCAACCGCCACGAGCTGTACTGGGGCCCGCGCCAGGATTTCGCCCGCTTCGTCTCCCCGGTGGGCGTGCGCGGTTTCGTCAGCGACGGGCTGGGCATGGGCCATGTGGTCCTGCCGGCACCGACCTTCGACCGCTGCCGCGATTTCTACGAGCAGGTAATGGGCTTTGGCCTGTCGGACCTGATGAAAGTGCGCTTCACCCCGGACCCTGCCGAGCCGGAAAAACGCATTCACTTCATGCACTGCAACAACGGCCGTCACCACTCGCTGGCGATCTTCGAATGCCCGGTGCCTAGCGGTTGCGTGCACATGATGGTCGAGGTCGCGGGCCTGGAAGACGTGGGCCGCGCCCTGGACCGCATGCACGCCAACGGTGTGAAGCTCTCCGCGACCCTGGGCCAGCACACCAACGACCAGATGATCTCCTTCTACATGAAGACCCCGTCCGGTTTCGACCTGGAGTACGGCTGCGACGGCCTGGTGGTCGACTGGAGCCGGCACACCCCGTTCGAAAGCACGGTGGTCAGCCAGTGGGGCCACGACTTCAGCGTCGGCCGCCAATGAGGACAACACCCATGGATAAACAGATGACCACGGCCGAAATGGTCGCCCAGTTGCGCGACGGCATGACCCTCGGCATCGGCGGCTGGGGCCCGCGCCGCAAGCCCATGGCGTTGGTGCGCGAGATCCTGCGCTCGGACCTCAAGGACCTGACCATCGTCGCCTACGGCGGTGCTGACGTCGGCCTGCTGTGCGCTGCCGGCAAGGTGAAGAAACTGGTGTTCGCCTTTGTGTCCCTCGACTTCATCCCACTCGAGCCGTACTTTCGCAAGGCGCGCCAGGAAGGCGCCCTGGAAGTGATGGAGATCGACGAAGGCATGCTGCTGCTGGGCCTGCGTGCCGCCGCCATGAACGTGCCGTTCATCCCCACCGCGGTGGGCCTGGGCACCGACGTGTTGCGCCACAACCCCGAGATCAAGCTGATCGCCTCGCCCTACGCCGATGGCCGTGACTGGGTCGCGATGCCAGCGCTCAAGCTCGACGCCGCCCTGGTGCACGTGGACCGCGCCGATGCGCGCGGCGTGTGCCAGATCGCCGGCCCCGACCACTACATGGACGATCTGTTCGTGCGGGCTGCGGCGCGCACCTATGTCACTTGCGACGAGTGGGTCGACAGCGCGTGGTTCCACGCGGAGCCTGCGCGTGCGCACCAGGTGTTCTGGGAGCGCAACCTGACCACCGCCGTGGCCCACGTGCCCGGTGGCGCGCACCCCTCGTCCTGCGCGCCGCTGTATGGCTTCGACGTGCCGCACTTCAAGGCCTACGCCGCCTCGGCGCAGAGCGAAGAGGGCTGGCAGGCCTATGTCGATCAGTACGTGGCCTGTTCCCACTCCCAGTACCTGGAGCGTTGCGGGGGCCTTGAGGCCATCCGTCGACTGCCCCTGCCGGTTTTCTAAGCGAGGAACGTCATGACCACCGCAAGCACCTACAGCCTCGCCGAACTGATGATCTGCGCCGCCGCCCAAGCCTGGCGCGACGACGGCGAAGTCCTGGCCACCGGCATCGGCGTGATCCCACGCCTGGCGGCGTCCCTGAGCATGCTCGACAACAATCCACGACTGATGATGACCGACTCGGAGGCCTATATGGTCGCCGAGCCCGTGCCGGTCGGTGCGCGCAATGGCTACGTGCCCAAACGCGACAGCTGGATGGGCTTCTCGCGCATCTTCGACAACGTCTGGAGTGGCAAGCGCCACGCCATGATCGGCCCGATCCAGGTCGACCGCTTCGGCCAGGCCAACATCTCCTGCATCGGCGGCGACTACCACAAGCCCAAGGCGCAGATGCTGGGCGTGCGGGGCCTGCCGGGCAACTCCATCAGCCATGCCAACTCGTTCTATGTGCCCAGCCACAACCGCCGGGTGTTCGTCGAAGGCGAGTGCGACGTGGTCGCCTCGGTGGGCTACAACCCCGCGCGCCTGGCCCGTGGCTGGTCGCTGGAAGACATCGACATCCGCCTGATCGTCACCGACCTGTGCGTGCTCGACTTCCTCGGGCCTGAGCACCAGGTGCGCGTGCGCTCTCTGCATCCTGGCGTGAGCCTGGACGAGGTGCGTGACAACACAGGCTTTGCCCTGCATGTGCCTGAGCAATGCCCGGTGACCACCGCGCCCACCGAGGCGCAGTTGCAGCTGATCCAGCGACTGGACCCGCATAACCTGCGCGCCAGCCAGCTCAAGGACAACCCACCGGGCCAGCGCTCCGCGCGCTGACAGCCCGTTCCAGCCAACCGCCTTGCCGGAGTGCAGTAATGAGCGAGCAAAACAATAAAGAGGCCGATGAGGTGGTGCTGTACGAAGTGCGGGGCGCGGTAGCCCTGGTCACCATGAACCGCCCCGAGTACCACAACGCCCAGAACTCGCGGATGACCTATGCCCTGGATGCGGCCTTCGCCCGCGCGTGCGCCGATGACCAGGTCAAGGTCATCGTCCTGCGCGGGGCCGGCAAGCACTTCTCCGCCGGGCACGACATCGGCACCCCAGGGCGTGACGTCAACCAGAGCTTCGAGCGCGTGAGCCTGTGGTACGACCATGTCGACAAGCCAGGCGGCGAGTTCCTCTACGCCCGTGAGCAGGAGGTGTACCTGGGCATGTGCCGGCGCTGGCGCGAGATGCCCAAGCCGACCATCGCCATGGTCCAGGGCGCCTGCATCGCCGGCGGCCTGATGCTGGCCTGGGTGTGCGATTTGATCGTGGCCAGTGACGATGCGTACTTCCGCGATCCGGTGGTGCGCATGGGGATTCCGGGGGTGGAGTACTTCGCCCACGTGCATGAGCTCAATCCGCGTATCGCCAAGGAGTTTCTCTTCCTCGGCGCGCCGATGCCGGCGGCGCGTGCCTACCAGATGGGCATGCTCAACCGCGTGGTGCCCCGCGAGCAGCTGGAGCAGGAGACCTTGGTCATGGCCGGGCAGATCGCCCAGATGCCGCGCCTGGGCCTGCAACTGAGCAAACAGGCGGTGAACAACGCCGAAGACCTGATGGGCAAGCGCTCGACCATGGACATGGTGTTCGGCCTGCACCACTTCGCCCATGCTCACAACGAGTTGGTGTCCGGCGATCGCCTGGGTGGCTACGACGCCAAGGCCATGGCCAGCTCCCAGCGCGAACCGGGGAGGGCGTGAGCATGGCCGTGTCGCTCGATACCCGCCTGACCGCCTTGCTCGGCTGCCGCTACCCGATCATCCAGACCGCCATGGGCTGGGTCGCCGACCCGCGCCTGGTGGCCGCCACCTGCAACGCCGGGGGCTTTGGCTTTCTGGCCGGGGCGACCATCGAACCCCGGCAGATGGAGGCAGCGATCCTCGAGACCAAACGCCTGACCGACCGTCCGTTCGGGGTCAACTTCCACATGTACCAGGCCAACGCCGAAGAGATCGTCGAGCTGGTGGTGCGCCACCAGGTGCGCGCGGTCAGCTACAGCCGCTCGCCAGGCAAGCAGATGATCGCCCGGCTCAAGGACGCCGGGGTGGTCTGCATGCCCACGGTGGGCGCGCTGAAGCACGCGCAGAAGGCCGTGGAGATGGGCGCCGACGTGGTGACCGTGCAGGGCGGCGAGGGCGGTGGCCACACCGGTGCGGTGCCCACGGCCATGCTGCTGGGCCAGGTGCTCGACGCGGTGCAGGTGCCGGTGGTGGCCGCAGGTGGCTTCAAGGATGGCCGCGGGTTGGTGTCTGCCCTGGCCCAGGGCGCCGATGGTATTGCCATGGGCACGCGTTTTCTGATGACCGCCGACAGCCCGGTGCCCCAGGCCACCCTGGCGCGCTACCTGGCGGTCAAGGACCCGGCGGCGGTGATCGTCAGCCGGGCCATCGATGGCTTGCCGCAACGCATGATCCGCAACGAGCTGCTCGATGAGCTGGAAACCAGCAGCGGCCTGCGTCGCTGGCTGCTGGCCGTGCGCAGTGGCCTGGCCTACCGCCGTCACACGGGCCTGGGCCTGGGGCAGTTGCTGGGCAGCGCCCTGAAGATGCGCCGCGACGGCGGCCTGAGCGCCGCCCAGAGCCTGATGGCGGCCAACGCGCCGATGGTCATCCAGAAAGCCATGGTCGAAGGTCTGCCCGCCGAAGGCGTGTTGCCGGCCGGGCAGGTGGCCGCAGGCATCGACAGCCTGCCGGGCTGCGCCGAATTGATAGAGCAGATCGTCCGGGACGCCGAGCAGCGCCTGGGCGCGCTGTGTCGCCGAATTTCGTGAGGGGGACTCCCAGTGCAACCATTCAACGTGAGCATCGATAACGGCGTTGCCGAGATGGTCTTCAACCATCCCCCGGTCAATGCCTTCAACAGCCAGGGCTGGGCCGACATCGCCAGCACCCTGCAGGCGCTGGGCGAGGACGCGCAGGTCAGGGCCATCGTCATCCGCGCCGAAGGCCGTGGCTTCTGCGCCGGGGTCGATATCAAGGAGCTGGCTGCTGACGGCAACCTGATCGTCGCGGTCAACAAGGGCAACTACGACACCTTCAAGGCCGTGCACCGCAACAAGGTGCCGGTGATCGTCGCCGTGCACGGCTTCGTCCTGGGCGGTGGCATCGGCATCTGCGGCGCCGCTGACATCGTCGTCGCGTCCGACTGCGCGCGCTTTGGCGTGCCCGAGGTGGACCGTGGCGCCATGGGCGGCGGTGCCCACCTGCAGCGGCTGTTCCCAGTGCAGAAGGTGCGCCACATGTATTTCACCGGCGAGATGATCGACGCCGCCGAGGCCTACCGCCTGGGCGCGCTGGAGCGGGTGGTGCCGCGCGAGCAGTTGCGCGAGACCGCGTTGGGCATCGCCGCATCCATCGCCGCCAAGAGCCCGGCGATGATCCGCCTGGCCAAGGAAGCGCTCACCGGCATCGAGGACGGCAACCTGGAAGACAAGTACCGCTGGGAGCAGGGCTTCACCCTCGAGGCCTACCGCACCCAGGACTCCCAGGAAGCCCGCGACTCGTTCGTCGAGAAGCGCCACGCGAACTTCAACGGCTGAGGGCAGACCATGGACCTTACCTACACCCCTGCCCAGCAGGCCTTTCGCGCCGAAGTGCGGGCCTGGCTCCAGGCCAATGTGCCGAGCCAACCGCTGCCTTCGTTCGACACCGAGGAAGGCTTTGCCGCCCACCGCGCCTGGGAGGCGCGCCTGAACGAAGGCCGCTGGGGCATGGTCACCTGGCCCACGCGCCTGGGCGGGCGCGGCTGCGACCTGATCGAATGGCTGATCTTCGAAGAAGAGTACTACCGGGCCGGTGCACCGGCGCGGGTCAACCAGAACGGCATCTTCCTGCTCGGCCCGACCCTGATGGAGTACGGCACCGAGGCGCAGAAGGCGCGCTTCCTGCCACGCATGGCCACCGGCCAGGACATCTGGGCCCAGGGTTGGTCGGAGCCGGGCGCAGGCTCGGACATGGCAGCGATCCGCTCGCGCGCCGAGCGTGACGGCGACCACTATGTGATCAATGGCCAGAAGACCTGGTCGACTCGGGCGGTATGGGCCGATTGGGTGTTCGGCATCTTCCGCACCGACCCGGGTTCCCAGCGTCACCACGGCCTGACGTTCATTCTGGTGCCGCTCAACAGCCCCGGCATCACCGTGCGGCCGATTGCGCAGCTCAACGGCTTGCCAGGCTTTGCCGAGATCTTCTTCGACGATGTGCGCGTGCCGGTGGAGAACGTACTCGGCGGGGAGGGCATGGGCTGGCACGTGGCGATGTCCACGGCGGGCTTCGAGCGTGGCTTGATGCTGCGCTCGCCGGCGCGCTTCCAGGAAACCGCCCGGCGCTTGGTGCAGCTGTACCAGGCCAACCGCGAACGCGCCGACCGGGACCCGGCCATCGGCGAGGCGGTGATGCGCGCCTGGCTGGATGCCGAGGCCTACACCCAGTCCACCTACATGACCGCCTCGCAGCTGGTCAAAGGCGGGCGCATCGGGCCGGAGTCCTCGACCAACAAGATCTTCTGGTCCGAGCTTGACCTGCGCATGCACGAAACGGCCATGAGCATCCTGGGCCTGCGCGGCGAGCTGCTGCCCGAGGCGCCGGCTGCTGGGGACGTCGGTCAGTGGCTGGACGGCTTCCTGTTCGCCCAGGCCGGGCCCATCTACGCCGGCACCAACGAGATCCAGCGCAACATCATTGCCGAACGCATGCTCGGCATGCCGCGTGCCTGAGGAGCAGACCATGGACTTTAGTTTCAACAGCGACCAGTTGCTCTTCCAGGACAACGTACGCAGTTTCTTTATCAACGAAGTGACGCCCGAGCGCATCCGCGAGCTGTGGCAGAGCGACAGCGGCCGTTGCGACCGGCTCTGGGGGCAACTGGTGGAGCTGGGCCTGACTGCCTTGACCGTGCCGGAGCAGTACGGCGGCATGGGCCTGGGCGCCCTGGACTTCGTCTTGCTGGCCCAGGAATGCGGCTATGCGGGCCTGCCGGAGCCGCTGGTGGAGACCATGCTGGTGGCGGTGCCGCTGCTGGCCGAACTGGGCGCGGCGCACGAGGGCCTGAAGGCGGACTGGCTGGGGCGCGTGGCCGAGGGCCAGGCGCGCCTGGCGGTGAGCGAGCCGGGCAATCCGCTGGTCAGCGACGCCCACGTGGCCGACCTGCTGCTGCTCAGCCACGCCGATGAGCTGCACGCCGTGCCGCGCGAAGATGTCGAGCTGGTGCGCAACCTGTCTGTGGACCCGAGCCGCCAACTGTACCAGGTGCTGTGGACCCCCGGCGCGGCCACCTGCGTAGCCCGTGGCGGGGAGGCTGCGCGGTTGCTGGCGCGCGCCTTCGAGCGCGGCGCGCTGGGCTGCGCGGCGCAATTGCTGGGCCTGGCCAAGCGCATGGTGGACCTGGCCGTGGACTACAGCTTCGAGCGTAAGCAGTTCGGCAAGCCGATCGGCTCGTTCCAGGCGGTCAAGCACTTGATGGCCAATGTTGCGGTGCGCATCGAGTTCGCCAAAGGCCCGCTGTACCGCGCCGCCCACGCGGTGGCCCACGGTGAGGCCGGGCAGGCGCTGGCGGTGTCCCACGCGCGCCTGGCGGCCTCGGAGGCGGCGCTGTTGGCCGCCCGCAACGCCATCCAGACCCATGGCGCCATGGGGTACACCTGGGAGGTCGACCTGCAGCTGTTCATGAAGCGCGCCTGGGCTCTGGACAAGGCGTGGGGCGACCATGCCCTGCACAAGGCGCGGATCCGCCAGGCGCTGTTCGACTCACGCCGGGCCATAGGGGCCGGCACCACGTTCATGTCGGCAGAGGTAGAAGATGCCTGAAGCTTATATCGTCGATGCCCTGCGCACGCCCACCGGGCGACGCAAAGGTGGCTTGGCCCATATCCACGCGGCCGATCTGGGCGGCCACGTGCTGCGCGCCCTGGTCGAGCGCAATTCGATCCCCGATGAAGACTATGACGACGTGATCTTCGGCTGCGTCGACACCATCGGCCCGTTGGCCGGCGATATTGCCCGCACCGCGTGGCTGGCGGCCGGCCTCAGCGACGTGGTGCCCGGCACCACCGTCGACCGCCAGTGCGGCTCTTCGCAGCAGGCGCTGCACTTCGCCGCCCAGGCGGTGATGAGCGGCACCCAGGACGTGGTGGTCGCAGGCGGCGTGCAGACCATGACGCAGATCCCGATTTCCTCGGCCATGACCGCCGCCGAGCCGTTGGGCTTCACCAACCCGTTCACCGGTTCCGAAGGCTGGGTGCGCCGCTACGGCTCGACCCCGCCGACCCAGTTCCGCTCCGCGCAGATGATCGCCGAGCACTGGCAGCTCAGCCGTCAGGCGCTGGAGGCCTATTCGCTGGAGTCCCATCGCCGTGCGCTGCGGGCCATCGAGCAGGGCTATTTCACCCGTGAGATCGTGCCCTTGGCCGGGGTCGAGCATGACGAAACCCCACGTCACACCAGCCTGGACAAGATGGCCGAGCTCGACATCCTGTTTGGCTGCGACCGCGTCACCGCGGGCGTCTCCAGCCAGACCTGCGACGCGGCCAGCGCGCTGCTGGTGGTTTCGGAGGCGGCGCTCAAGCGCTACAACCTCACACCCCGGGCGCGCATCCATCACATGAGCGTGCGTGCCGCCGACCCGGTGTGGATGCTCACCGCGCCCATCCCGGCCACCGCCTATGCGCTCAAGCGCGCCGGCATGCGCCTGGAGCAGATCGACCGGGTGGAGATCAACGAAGCCTTCGCCGCGGTGGCCATGGCCTGGATCAACGAGACCGGCTACCCCCACGCCCAGACCAACGTCAACGGCGGCGCCATCGCGCTGGGCCATCCACTGGGCGCCACCGGCACCCGGATGATGTGCAGCCTGCTCCACGAGCTTGAGCGCAGCGGCGGGCGTTATGGCCTGCAGACCATGTGCGAAGGCGGCGGCCAGGCCAACGTCACCATCATCGAGCGCCTGTAAGCGCAGGAGAGTCCCATGAGCAGTTGCAACAACCGAGTCGTGGTCATCACTGGCGCAGGCGGCGGCCTGGGCCGCGCCTACGCCCTGGCCTTCGCGGCCGAAGGCGCCAAGGTGGTGGTCAACGACATCAACCGCGACGCAGCCGAAGCGGTGGTCGCGCAGATCCGCGAGCAGGATGGCCAGGCCATCGCCAACAGCAACGACATCACGCATTACGAAGACGCAGGACGCATCGTCGCCGCCGCGCTGGAGGCCTTCGGCGGCCTCGATGTGGTGGTGAACAACGCCGGCATCTGCCGCGACCGCATGTTCGCCAGCCTCACCGAGGCGGACTGGGACGCGGTGGTGGCGGTGCACCTGAAGGGGCACTTCTGCCTGTCCAGCCATGCCGTACGCCACTGGCGCGAGCAGGCCAAAAATGGCGTCAAGGTCGATGCGCGCATCATCAACACCAGCTCCGGCGCGGGCCTGCAGGGCTCGATCGGGCAGTCCAACTACGCCGCAGCCAAAGGCGGTATCGCGTCCTTGACGCTGGTTCAGGCGGCGGAGCTGGCGCGTTATGGCATCACCGTCAACGCCCTGGCCCCGGCGGCCCGTACCGGCATGACCGAAGGGGTGTTTGGCGAGGTGATGAAAAAGCCCGAAGCAGGCTTTGATTACTTCGCCCCGGAGAACGTCGCGCCAGTGGTGGTGTGGTTGGGCTCGCGCGAATCCGCTGGCGTCACCGGGCAGATGTTCGAGGTCGAAGGCGGCAAATTGTCCATCGCCGACGGCTGGCGGCGCGGCCCGCTGGTCGACAACCAAGGCCGTTGGGCCGTGGCCCAGGTGGGCGCGGCGGTCGGTGAGCTGCTGGAGCGTGCCGTGCCGGCACAGAAAGTCTACGGCAGCTGATTCGAGGTTTTTTCGCCATTAGGGCGGGGCCGCACCACATGCCAGGGTGGTGCGGTTTTTTTTTGCCTACACACAATCTATGCGTGGTCCTTTCGCTGGCGCGGGCTTGTCTTGTGATAACCGGCGGAGCCGATTTACCCGCGAAGCAGACACCACCGCGCCTAGTCCACTTGGCCGATTCGACCGCCAGCGCATCTGGCCACACTCGCAGGCACCTGGGCCAGACGAGTAGAAGACGCCGCGATGGACTTTGCATTGAGCGACGAACAGGAAATGATCCGCGCATCGGCCGAGGGCTTCCTTGCCGATGTGTCCGACTGTGCCGCCGTGCGCGCGGCCATGGTCAGCGAAACCGGTTATGACACCGACCTCTGGCAGCGCCTGTGCAACGAAATGTACTGGCCTGCGATTCACATTCCCGAAGCCTACGGCGGTTTGGGCCTGGGCTTCGTCGAACTGGCCATCCTCCTGGAACAGATGGGCCGGCGCCTGTTGTGCTCGCCGTTCTTCGCCACTGCCTGCCTGGCCACGCCAGCGCTGCTGCTGGCCGGCACCGAGGCGCAAAAACAGCGCTGGCTGCCGGCCATCGCCGAAGGCCGTGTGCGCGGCACCGCAGCCTGGGGCGATGGGGGTGGTTGGTCCGCCGAAGGTATTGGCGTGACGGCAACGCCCGAAGGCGAAGGCTACGTGCTGGACGGCGAATACGCCCAGGTGATCGACGGCCACAGCGCCGACCTGCTGGTGGTCGCCGCGCGTCTGGCCGGCAGCACGGGCGAGGCGGGCGTGAGCCTGTTCCTGGTCGAGGCCGGGCAGACGGGCCTGGCGCGTCAGTGGCAGCCGACCATGGACCAGACCCGGCGTTTGGGCCGCGTGCGCCTCACGCGTCTGTACGTGGGCCCGGACGCGGTGCTCGGCGAGGCCGGTACGGCCTGGCCAAAACTGCAGGACATGCTGCGCCTGGCCTGCGTGGGCCTGGCCGCCGAACAGGTCGGCGGTGCCCAACAGGCGTTGGACCTGAGCGTGGCCTACCTGCAGGAGCGCCAGCAGTTCGGCCGCCCCTTGGCCAGCTTCCAAGCCCTCAAGCACCGCGCCGCCGACATGATGCTGCAAGTCGAATGCGCGCGCTCGGCGAGCTATTACGCCGCCTGCGTCGCCCAGGAGGCGCTGGACCCCGCCGGTGACGCCCAGGTGGCCGCAGAGCTGCCACTGGCCGCTTCCCTGGCCAAGTCCCAGTGCTCCCAGGCGTACTTCCACTGCGCTGCCGAGTCGATCCAGTTGCATGGCGGCGTGGGCTTTACCTGGGAATACGACCCGCATCTGTATTTCAAGCGTGCCCGGGCCAGCGAGAGCTACCTCGGCGCACCGGCCTGGCATCTGCAACAGATCGCCAGCGTGATTATCGGGGAGCAGCCATGAAGATCCGTTTCAGTGAGCAGGACGAGCGCTTTCGCCAGGAGGTCGCCCAATGGATGGCCGCCCACTTGCAGGGCGAGTTCGAAGCCCTGCGTTTTCGCGGCGGCCCGGGGGATGAGCACATGTTCCCCGAGGCGCGCAAAGCCTGGGAGCGCAAGCTCGCCGAGGGCGGCTGGACCTGCGTGGGCTGGGCGCCGGAGCATGGCGGGCGAGGGCTGTCGATCAGCCAGCAGGTGATCTTCCACGAAGAATACGCCCGCGCCGGAGGGCCCGGTCGTATGGGGCACATCGGCGAGGGCCTGGCCGGGCCGACCATCGCGGCGTTTGGCAGCGACGAACAGAAGCGGCGTTTCTTGCCGGGCATCGTCCAAGGCACCACGTTCTGGTGCCAGGGGTATTCGGAGCCGGGGGCAGGTTCGGACCTGGCGGCGGTGAAGACCCGCGCCGCACAGGATGCTAACGGCGACTGGCTGATCAACGGGCAGAAGGTCTGGACATCGCTGGCCCACGAATCGGACTGGTGCTTCGTGCTGGCCCGCACCGAGCCGGGCAGCGTCGGCCACCAGGGCTTGTCGTTCTTGCTGGTGCCGATGGACCAGCCGGGCATCAGCGTGCGGCCGATCGAGCAGATGACCGGCACCTCGGAGTTCAACGAGGTGTTCTTCGACGACGCCCGCACCGAGGCGTCGAACATCGTCGGCCAGCCGGGCGAGGGCTGGAAGATCGCCATGGCGTTGCTGGGCTTCGAGCGCGGCGTGTCCACCCTGGGCCAGCAGATGCAGTTCCAGAACGAGCTCGACGAGGTCATCGCCATCGCTCGTACCAACGGCGCCGACCGTGACCCGCACCTGCGCCAGCGCCTGGCCGAGGCGTGGTGTGGCCTGCGCGTCCTGCGCTACAACTCGCTGCGCATGCTCTCCGGGCCTCAGGACGGCACGCTGCGCCGCGAGGCGACCATCTACAAGCTGGGCTGGTCGAGCTGGCACGCCAGCCTCGGCAAGCTGGCCATGGACGTGCTCGGCCCCCAGGCCGAGTTGCTCGAGGCTGCGCCGTATCAGCTCAACCGCCTGCAATCGCTGTATCTGTTCAGCCGCGCCGACACCCTGTACGGCGGCAGCAACGAGATCCAGCGCAACATCATCGCCGAACGCGCCCTGGGCATGCCCCGGGAGCCGCGCCCGCATCCCTGATCGAGGAGTCTTCGCATGTCCGTTCCACACTATGTTCCCGGCCATGGCCTGCTGCGCGGCAAGTCGGTGCTGATCACCGCTGCCGCCGGTTCCGGCATCGGTTTTTCTGCCGCCTTGCGTGCGGCCGAGGAGGGCTGCCGGGCCCTGATGATCAGTGACATCCACGAAGGCCGGCTCAATGAAGCGGTCACGCGCATCCGCGAGGCCACCGGCCTTGCCCAGGTGCATGGGCGCCTGTGCAATGTCACCGACGAAGATCAGGTGCGAGCCCTGGTCGAGGCCGCCGAGGGTACCTTGGGCGGCGTCGATGTGCTGATCAACAACGCCGGCCTGGGTGGGTCGCGGGCACTGGTGGAGATGCCCGACGATGAATGGAACCGGGTGCTCGATGTGACCCTCACCGGCACCATGCGCATGACCCGCGCCATGCTGCCGTACATGATGGCGCGTCGCGCCGGCGTCATCGTCAACAACGCCTCGGTGCTCGGCTGGCGCGCGCAGAAGCAACAGGCTCACTACGCCGCGGCCAAGGCCGGGGTCATGGCCCTGACGCGCTGCGCGGCGGTGGAAGCTGCCGAGCATGGCATCCGCATCAACGCGGTGAGCCCGAGCATCGCCATGCACGATTTTCTCGCCCGCTCCGCGCCCCAGGCGGTGCTCGACCAGCTGGCGGCCAACGAGGCCTTTGGCCGCGCCGCCGAGGTGTGGGAAGTGGCCAACGTGATGATGTTCCTGGCCAGCGACTACAGCTCGTACATGATCGGCGAAGTGCTGTCGGTTTCCAGCCAGAGGGCCTGAACATGGCGCGTATCTTCCGCACACCCGAGGCGTTGCACGAAGCGGTGGGCCAGGAGCTTGGCAAAAGCGACTGGTTGCGCATCGACCAGGCGCGCATCGACCTGTTCGCCGAGGCCAGTGGCGACCACCAATGGATCCACGTCGATCCCGAGCGCGCGGCCCAGGGGCCGTTCGGCGCCTGCATCGCCCACGGCTACCTGAGCCTGTCGCTGGTCAACCTGTTCTTGCCGCAGATCATCGAGGTCCAGGGCATCGCCATGGGCGTCAACTATGGTTGTGAACGTGTGCGTTTTCCGTCGGTGGTGCGTGTGGGGTCGCGGGTGCGCGGCAGTGCCTTGCTGGTCTCGACCGAGGCGGTCGGCAGCGGGGTGCAGGCGGTGATCCGCGTCAGCGTCGAGATCGAAGGCCAGGAGCGTCCTGGCTGCGTGGTCGACACCATCAGCCGGTACTACCCGGCATGAGTCATCCAAGGAGTCCAGCATGAACGAAGCAGTGATCGTTTCCACGGCGCGTACGCCCATCGGCAAGGCCTTTCGCGGCGCCTTCAACGACACCGAGGCCCCGACCCTGGGTGGCCACGTGGTAGCCGAAGCGGTACGCCGCGCAGGCATCGCGCCGGACGAAGTGGACGATGTGATCATCGGCGCCGCCGCCCAGCAGGGCACTCAGGCCTACAACCTTGGGCGCCTGTGCGCCACGGCCGCCGGGCTGCCGGTGCAGGTGTCCGGCATGGCGGTGGAGCGCCAGTGCGCCTCGGGCCTGATGAGCATCGCCATCGCTGCCAAGGGCATCCTCTGCAACGAGCTCGACATCGCCGTGGCCGGTGGCCTGGAGTCGATCTCCCTGGTGCAGAACAAGCACAAGAACCTCTACCGCTGGCAGTCCACCCTGGTGCGTGAACGCGACCCGCGGGCCTACATCCCGATGCTCGAGACCGGCGAAATCGTCGCCCAGCGCTACGGCATCACCCGTGAAGAACAGGATGCCTACAGCCTGCAGAGCCAACTGCGCACCGCCAGCGCGCAACAGGGCGGGCGCTTCGACCTGGAACTGGCGCCGTTGACCACCCAGAAGCTGATCGTCGACAAGGCCAGCGGCGAGAGCCGTCATGAAGCGGTGACCCTGTTGCAGGACGAGTGCAACCGCCCCGACACCACCGCCGCCAGCCTGGCGGCCCTGGAGCCGGTGTGGGGGGGCGGGCAGTGGACCGAAGCCGGGCGTTTCATCACCGCTGGCAACGCCTCCCAGCTCTCGGACGGCGCCTCGGCCTCGGTGCTGATGAGCGCGCGCTTGGCCGAGCAGCGCGGGTTGCAACCGCTGGGTATCTATCGCGGGCTGGCGGTGGCCGGTTGTGAGGCCGACGAGATGGGCATCGGGCCGGTGTACGCGATCCCCAAACTGCTCAAGCGCCATGGCCTGAAGGTCGATGACATCGGCCTGTGGGAGCTCAACGAAGCGTTCGCCTGCCAGGTGCTGTACTGCCGCGACACACTGGGCATCGACAACGACCGCCTCAATGTCAACGGCGGCGCAATTGCCATTGGCCACCCGTTTGGCATGTCGGGGGCGCGGATGGTCGGGCATGGGTTGATCGAGGGTAAACGCCGGGGTGTGCGCTATGTGGTGGTGAGCATGTGCATCGGCGGTGGCATGGGCGCTGCTGCGCTGTTCGAGGTGGCTTGAGATGGGCCTGCCGACGCCAGAGCAGGTGCAGGCGAGCATGCAGCGTTACGTCGAGCTGGTGGACGCCGGGGACATCGACGGCATCCTGGCGTTGTACGCCGAGGATGCCACCGTCGAAGACCCGGTGGGCCAGCCGCCGTTGCGTGGGATGGACGCGATCAGTGCGTTCTATCGGCAAGGGTTGGGGCAGATGAATGTATCCGCAGCCCTCACCGGACCTGTGCGCGCTACCAACAACGGCTGCGGCGCCGTGCCGTTTCGGGTGGACCTCACCTGGGACGGGCGCGAATGCTCGCTGCAGGTGATCGATGTGATGGAGTTCGATGAGCACGGCCTGATCCGCAGCATGAAGGCCTTCTGGAGCGAAGTGAACCTCCAGTCGCGTTGAGAGCGATGGCACCGGCTACGCCGGTGTTCGCGGGTGAATCGGAGCGCCGAACCGCCGCTCCCACAGGTGCTACGCTGCGTTCTGGTCTGTGGAGTCGGTGCAAATGGGGCTGCTTTGCAGCCCATCGCAGGCTTTGCCTGCGTCTACGAGAGCGGATTTACCCGCGAACACCGGGAAGTCCTCGGTGCCATTGGCTGTGCCCAGGTCACTGGCTTTTCGCCGCATCGAGGAAAGCCGGGCGTTCGCCGCCGCCGTGCACCATCAGGTCGGCGCCGCTGACATAGCGGGCGAGCGGCGAGGCCAGGTACAGGCAGGTGTCGCCGATGTCGTCCGGCTCGGCCAAGCGGCCCAAGGGCACGGTCGCGGCCACCTGGGCCTGTTGCTGGGCGTCACCATAATGCAGTTCGGCCTGTTCGGTCAGGATCAACCCGGCAGTGACCGCATTGACCCGCACCTTGGGCGCCCACTCCACCGCCAGCGAGCGGGTCAGGTTGAGCAAGCCGGCCTTGGCGGCGCCGTAGGCGGCGGTGCCGGGCGAGGGGCGAGTGGCGCTGACGCTGCAGATGTTGACGATGGCGCCGCCCTCGGCCTGCTCCTGCATCACCCGGTTGGCCAACTGGCACAGGTTCAGCGGGGCCAGCAGGTTGAGCCGCACGATGGACTCGGAAAACCGTGGCGAGGCCGTGGCCGCTTCGGCGAACGGCGCGCCGCCGGCGTTGTTGACCAGCACATCGAGGCGGCCGAAGAACTTGAGCACGTTGCCGATCAATTGCTCGAGCTGCTCCAGGTCACGCACGTCGCACTGCATGAACACCGCCTGCTTGCCGCCGCCGCTGGGCAGCCGCTCCGGTGCCTGGCGGCCGCAGATCACCACGTTCGCACCGCACTCCAGGAAGCGGCGGGTGATACCGCGGCCCACGCCCTTTGCACCACCTGTGACCAGAACCACTTTGCCGCGAAAATCCAATGGGTCATGCATGGAAATGCCTTGTCTTGTCTGTCGGAAGGTTGCCTCGATGCTAGGCAGCCATTGCCGTGCGGCCAACGTCCAAAGGGACTAGGGGCGCCGCTTGTAGTCTTGTTGGACGATGCCGTATGCCCTGGCCGCTCTGAATAATCCCGGTACAACAACAAGCCGGGAGGTTTCCCCATGGGCGCAGCAGCGCAAGGGCACAAGGTCAGGTTGGCGGATGGCCTGCAACTGCACTATCAGGACGTCGGCTCGGGCGAGGCGGTGGTGTTCATCCATGGCAGCGGTCCAGGCGCCAGCGGCCACAGCAACTTCAAGCGCAACTACCCGCAATTCGCCGCCGCCGGCTACCGCGCCATCGTGCCGGACCTGCCGGGCTACGGCGCCTCGGACAAACCGCAGACCGCCTACACCCTGGATTTCTTCGTCGAGGCGTTGCTGGGGCTGCTCGACGCGCTGGACATCCAGCGCTGCACCCTGGTCGGCAACTCCCTGGGCGGCGCCATCGCCATTGCCATCGCCCTGCGCCAGCCGCAGCGGGTGGCGCGCCTGGTGCTGATGGCCCCCGGCGGGTTGATGGACAAGGCCCAGTACTACCTGCAGATGGAAGGCATCCAGCGCATGGCCGCGGCCTTTGCCAGTGGCGAGCTGCGCGACGCTGCCGGCATGAAGCGCCTGCTGGGCCTGCAATTGTTCGACCCCTCGCTGATCGACGATGACACCGTCGCCGAGCGGGTCGCGGTGGTCGCCGAGCAGCCGCCGTGCGTGCTCTCGACCATGGAGGTGCCGAACATGGCCGAACAGCTGTCGCAGCTGGCTTGCCCGATCCTCGGCTTCTGGGGCATGAACGACAAGTTCTGTCCGGTGTCCGGGGCCAACACCCTGATGCTGGCCTGCCAGCGCATCCGCTTCGTGCTACTGAGCGAGTGTGGCCATTGGGTGATGGTCGAGCACCGTGAGCTGTTCAACCGCGAATGCCTGGCGTTCCTCGCGGAGGGCCGAGCATGAGCCTCGAACTGCGCCGCCAGCACGGCGACGAACTCTACCAGGCCCTGTGCGACGGCCAGACCCTGGCCCCGCTGACCGAGCGCTGGCCCCAGATCAGCATCGAAGACGCCTACCATATTTCCCTGCACTGCATCGAACGCCGGGTGGCGGCGGGCGATCGCATCGTCGGCAAGAAAATCGGCGTCACCTCGGCTGCCGTGCAGCGCATGCTCGATGTGCACCAGCCGGACTTCGGCTTCATCACCCGGGGTATGGCCTTCGACAATGGTGCCGACATCTCGCTCGCCGGGAACCGCCTGATCCAGCCGCGCGCCGAGGGCGAGATCGCCTTCGTGCTCAAGCACGACCTGATCGGCCCGGGAGTGACCGAGGCCGATGTGCTGGCGGCCACCGATTACGTTACGCCGTGCTTCGAGATCGTCGACTCACGCATCCATGACTGGCGCATCCGCATTCAGGACACCGTGGCCGACAACGCCTCGTGCGGCGTGTTCGTGCTCGGCCAGGAACGCGTCGACCCGCGCGAACTCGACCTGCCGGCGCTGCACATGCGCGTGTTCAAGAACGGCGAGCTGCTGAGCGAGGGCCTGGGCTCGGCGGTGCAGGGCAACCCGTTGACCGCGGTCGCCTGGCTGGCCAACACCCTCGGCGCCTTCGGCATCCCCTTCAAGGCGGGCGAGGTGATCCTCTCCGGCTCGCTGGTGCCGCTGGAGCCGGTGCGGGCAGGCGACCGCTTTTCCCTGACCATCGACGGCCTGGGCAGTGCCCAGGTGTCCTTCCGAGCCTGATCGAGGAGCAAGGCCCATGAGCCAGAAACTAAAAGCGGCCATTATCGGCCCGGGAAACATCGGCACCGACCTGCTGATGAAAATGTGCCGCTCGCAGTGGATCGAGCCGGTGTGGATGGTGGGCGTGGACCCGGAGTCCGAAGGCCTCAAGCGTGCCCGGGCGATGGGGGTGAAGACCACCGCCGACGGCCTCGACGGCCTGCTGCCCCATGTGCTGGACGATGACATCCGCATCGCCTTCGACGCCACCTCGGCCTACGTGCATGCGCACAACAGCCGCAAGCTCAACGAGCTGGGCGTGATCATGGTCGACCTGACCCCGGCGGCCATCGGCCCGTTCTGCGTACCGCCGGTCAACCTCAAGGAGCACGCGGCCAAGCTCGCGATGAACGTCAACATGGTCACCTGCGGCGGCCAGGCGACCATCCCGATGGTGGCGGCAGTGTCGCGGGTGCAGCCAGTGGCCTATGGCGAGATCGTCGCCACCGTGTCGTCCAGCTCCGTGGGCCCCGGTACCCGCCAGAACATCGACGAGTTCACCCGCACCACCGCAGGCGCGGTGGAAAGTATCGGTGGCGCCCGTCGCGGCAAGGCGATCATCGTCATCAACCCGGCCGAGCCGCCGCTGATGATGCGCGACACCATCCATTGCCTGACCGACGACACCCCCGACCAGGACGCCATCCGCGCGTCGGTGCTGAGCATGGTCGAAGAGGTCCAGCGTTACGTGCCCGGCTACAAGCTGGTCAACGGCCCGGTGTTCGACGGCAACAAGGTATCGATCTTCATCGAGGTGCAAGGCTTGGGGGACTTTCTGCCCAAGTCGGCCGGCAACCTGGACATCATGACCGCCGCCGGCCTGCGCACCGCCGAGATGTTCGCCGAAGAAGCCCACAAGGGCACCCTGCAATTGCCAGCCCGCTGAGGAGAGGTGGTGATGAACCTTCAAGGTAAGAACGTGCTGTTGCACGACATGAGCCTGCGTGACGGCATGCATGCCAAGCGCCACCAGATCAGCCTCAAGCAGATGGTCGATGTGGCCACCGGCCTGGACGCCGCCGGCGTGCCGCTGATCGAAATCACCCACGGCGATGGCCTGGGTGGGGCCTCGTTGAACTATGGCTTCCCGGCGCACAGCGATGAGGAGTACTTCAGCGCGGTGATCCCCAAGCTCAAGCAGGCCAAGGTCTCGGCCTTGCTGCTGCCAGGCATCGGCACTCTGGATCATCTGAAGATGGCCCATGAGCACGGCGTCTCGACCATCCGCGTGGCCACCCACTGCACCGAGGCGGACGTCTCCGGGCAGCACATCGGCATGGCGGCGAAGATGGGCCTGGACACCGTGGGCTTCTTGATGATGGCGCACATGGTCAGCGCCGAGAAGCTGCTGGAGCAAGCGCGCCTGATGCAAAGCTACGGCGCCAACTGCATCTACTGCACCGACTCGGCCGGCTACATGCTGCCCGACGAAGTCAGCGAGAAGATCGGCGTATTGCGCCAAGGGCTGGAGGCGAAAACCGAGGTGGGCTTCCACGGCCACCACAACCTGGGCATGGCGATTGCCAACTCCCTGGCCGCGATCGAAGCCGGCGCGGTGCGTATCGACGGCTCCGTGGCCGGCCTGGGTGCCGGTGCCGGCAACACCCCGCTGGAGGTGTTCGTCGCCGTACTCGAGCGCATGGGCGTGAACAGCGGCGTGGACCTGTACCGCATCATGGACGTGGCCGAAGACCTCGTGGTGCCGATGATGGACCAGCCCATCCGCCTGGACCGCGACGCCCTGACACTCGGTTACGCCGGTGTGTACAGCTCCTTCCTACTGTTTGCCAAGCGCGCCGAGCTCAAGTACGGCATCCCCGCCCGCGACCTGCTGGTAGAGCTAGGCCGCCGCGGCACCGTGGGAGGACAAGAAGACATGATCGAAGACCTCGCCCTGACCCTCTCCCGCGCCCGCAACCTCCTGCCAACCTGAAACCCCAAAGGGCTGCTTTGCAGCCCATCGCAACTGCGCCAGCACCCACAAGCATTTGCGCCGACCGTCAGGTCGGCGCCTGAGCGCCGAACCACCGCTCCCACAGTCTCCAGCGCAGACCAGAACAAATAATCAGCTTGTTTGCCGTTGCCGTTGCCGTTGCCGTTGCCGTTGCCGTTGCCGTTGCGGTAGCGGTAGCGGTTGCCCTTGCCCTTGCCCTTGCCGTTGCTTTTGATGCGCGACGGTTCAGCCACCACCGATCGCGACCTCAGAAGGCCGAGAGGAGGTGTCTGGAGGGGCAGGCGCGCAGCGCCCTTCGGCGTAGCCGAAGTCGCGAGATGGAGGCTGGCGTAGCCAGCCGGAGGCCGCGAGGCCCCGTAAGACACCGCAGCGAGGG
>NZ_VSJH01000029.1:0-1230 GCF_008124495.1 Pseudomonas sp. CK-NBRI-02
GTCGGGCAATACGGTCAGATTCATCTGAACGGAGACGGCACCTACACCTACACCCTGACCTCGGCGCCGAAGACCCCAGGTGGCGTCAACGATGGCCCGAACACCCTGACCGAGACCTTCACCTACCAGGCGAAGGATCAACTGGGCAACACCATCACCAGCCAGATCGTCATCAACATCGTCGACGACGTGCCCAAGGCCAACGCCGACTCGGCCAACGTACGCGTGGGCGACACGGTGAGTGGTGATGTGCTTTACAACGATGTCCTGGGTGCGGACAAGGTCATCGATGGCAACGTCGTGGTCGGTGTGCGCGCCGGCAGCGACACCTCGACTTCCGCACATGGCGATGTCGGCACTCAGGTCATGGGTAACTACGGCTACCTGGTCATCAACGCCAACGGCTGGGCGACTTACCACGCCAACCCCAACAGTGTGGCGGGTGCCGGTGCCACCGACACCTTCGTCTACACCATCCGCGACGCCGACGGCGACGGCGCGGTGCAAGGCGGGGTCGGTGCGTTGACCTACACCTTGGTGGGCAATGCCGTCGGGCAATACGGTCAGATTCATCTGAACGGAGACGGCACCTACACCTACACCCTGACCTCGGCGCCGAAGACCCCAGGTGGCGTCAACGATGGCCCGAACACCCTGACCGAGACCTTCACCTACCAGGCGAAGGATCAACTGGGCAACACCATCACCAGCCAGATCGTCATCAACATCGTCGACGACGTGCCCAAGGCCAACGCCGACTCGGCCAACGTACGCGTGGGCGACACGGTGAGTGGTGATGTGCTTTACAACGATGTCCTGGGTGCGGACAAGGTCATCGATGGCAACGTCGTGGTCGGTGTGCGCGCCGGCAGCGACACCTCGACTTCCGCACATGGCGATGTCGGCACTCAGGTCATGGGTAACTACGGCTACCTGGTCATCAACGCCAACGGCTGGGCGACTTACCACGCCAACCCCAACAGTGTGGCGGGTGCCGGTGCCACCGACACCTTCGTCTACACCATCCGCGACGCCGACGGCGACGAGAGCACCACCACCGTCACTATCAAGGTGCTGGACAGCGGACTGTCGGTCAGTGGGGCGGACCGTGATGTGACGGTTTACGAAAAAGCCCTGGACCTGAACCAGGACGGCAAGGACCTGGCGGCTGGCAACGTCACCGGCAGCGACCCAACCTCCACGGGTGAGACCGGGACAGGCACCCTGGTC